>NZ_JBQSWW010000035.1:0-24792 GCF_052377515.1 Arthrobacter sp. AOP36-C1-22
CGTTGAAGGCCAGGGTCACCGCCCTGGCCACCGCCCACCCGCTCTACCCGGAACTTCCCCTTCTCTCTTCCACGATTGGAGCCTGATCATGGCCGATCTGCTGCCCGAGCACCCTGAATTCCTGTGGCGCAATGCCGAACCCAAGCCCTCCTATGACGCAGTGATCGTCGGCGGCGGCGGACACGGCCTGGCCACCGCCTACTATCTTGCGAAGAACCATGGAATGACGAACATCGCCATCCTGGAACGCGGCTGGCTGGCCGGCGGCAACATGGCCCGGAACACCACCATCATCCGTTCGAACTACCTCTGGGACGAGAGCGCGGCGCTGTACGAGCACTCGCTCAAGCTCTGGGAGGGCCTGCCCGAGGAGCTGGACTACGACTTCCTGTTCTCCCAGCGCGGGGTCATGAACGTCGCCCACACCCTGCAGGAAGTGCGCGATTCCAAACGCCGGGTCAATGCCAACGCCCTGAACGGGGTGGACGCCGAATGGTTGGAGCCGAACCAGGTCAAGGAGCTGTGCCCGATCATCAACACCGGGGACGACATCCGCTACCCGGTCATGGGCGCGACCTACCAGCCGCGGGCCGGCATCGCCAAGCACGACCACGTCGCCTGGGCCTTCGCCCGCAAATGCGACGAGATGGGCGTGGACATCATCCAGAACTGCGAAGTCACCGGATTCGTCAAGGACGGCAACCGCGTGGTCGGCGTCGAGACGAGCCAAGGACGCATCCTCACCGACAAGGTGGGCTTGTGCGGGGCAGGACACTCCTCGGTCCTGGCCGAAATGGCGGGTTTCGACCTGCCGATCCAGTCCCACCCGCTGCAGGCCCTGGTCTCCGAGCTCTTCGAGCCGGTCCACCCCACGGTGGTCATGTCCAACCACGTCCACGTCTACGTTTCGCAGGCACATAAGGGCGAACTGGTCATGGGTGCCGGCGTGGACCCCTATAACGGCTACGGCCAGCGCGGTGCCTTCCATGTCATCGAAGAGCAGATGTCGGCCGCGGTCGAACTGTTCCCGATCTTCTCCCGGGCGCATCTGCTGCGCACCTGGGGCGGCATCGTCGACGTGACCATGGACGCCTCCCCCATCGTGTCCCCGACACCGATCGAGGGGATGTACGTGAACTGCGGCTGGGGCACCGGTGGCTTCAAGGGAACCCCCGCGGCCGGCTACACCTTCGCCCACACCATCGCGACCGGGGAAGCGCACCCGCTAAACGCCCCGTACGCGCTGGACCGCTTCGAGACCGGACAGCTGATCGACGAGCACGGCGCTGCCGCCGTCGCTCACTAGCACCCACTTCCAGAAGGACTTCCCATGCTGCTCATTGAATGCCCCAACTGCGGGCCACGCGATGAAACCGAATACCACTACGGCGGCCAGGCCCATGTCGCCTATCCGGAGAACCCGGACGAGCTGACCGACAGCGAATGGTCGCGCTACCTCTTCTACCGCAAGAACCCCAAGGGCATCTTCGCCGAACGCTGGAACCACGCCGCCGGCTGCCGCAAATGGTTCAACGCATTGCGGGACACCTCCACCTATGAAATCCAAGCCATCTACCAGTTGAACGAGCCGAGACCCGATATCGCCTCCCCCGAGCTGATCCACGCACGGCAGAACACCCCCGAAGGAGGAACACGATGAGCCCCACCCAGCCCGCAGCGCCGCTGGCAGGCCGCCTCGGCGCCGACCAGGTCCAGGGCCACGGCATCGACAGGTCCCGGACCATCAGCCTCACCCTCGACGGGCGGGCCCTCGAAGCCCACCCCGGTGACACGGTGGCCTCGGCCGCCCTCGCCGCCGGCCGGATCGGCTGCGGCAACTCGCTGTACCTGAACCGCCCGCGCGGCATCCTGGCCGCCGGCGTCGAGGAGCCCAACGCCCTGATCACCGTCGCCTCCCGCTTCGCCGGGCAGGTCGACGAGTCCATGCTCCCGGCCACGGTCACCCACGTGACCGACGGGATGAAGGCCAACTACCTCAGTGGTCTGGGGGTCATGGATCCACGCCGTGACGAGGCCTACTACGACCGCAAGTACGTGCACACCGACGTGCTCGTCGTCGGCGCCGGCCCCGCCGGGCTGGCCGCCGCCCGCCAGGCGTCGGACTCGGGGGCGCGCACGATCCTCATCGACGAACAGCCGGATCCGGGCGGATCGCTGCTCTCCTCCAGCACCGAGGAGATCAACGGCACCCCCGCCGCCCGGTGGGCCGCGGACACCGCCGAGGAACTGGGCCGGGGCCAGGAGTTCACCTATCTGAACCGCACCACGGCCTTCGGCGCCTACGACGAGAACTACATCATCGCCGTCCAGCGGCGCACCGACCACCTGGCCGAGGATCCGGGGGCCGGGGTCTCCCGCGAACGCATCTGGCATATCCGGGCCAAGCAGGTCGTGCTGGCCACCGGCGCCCATGAGCGTCCGCTGGTCTTCGCCAACAACGACCGCCCCGGCGTCATGCTTTCCTCCGCGGTGCGCAGCTACCTGAACCGTTACGGCGTCGCCGCCGGTTCCCGGGTCGTGGTCGCCACGACCAACGACGCCGCCTACGCCACGGTCGCCGACCTGCATGCGGCCGGCGTCGTCGTCGCCGCGGTCGTCGACTCCCGCACCGAGGCCTCGGCCGAAGCCTCGAAGGTCCTGGCGGCCACCGGCGTCCGCTCGCTGCTGGGCTCCGCCGTGGTGGACACCGCCGCCGACGGGTCGGGCCGCGTCGCCTCGGTGACCGTCACCGCGGTGGACCATGACGGTCAGGCCACCGGCACCGCCGAAGAGATCGACGCGGACCTGCTGGCGGTCTCCAACGGGTGGAGCCCGGTGGTGCACCTCTACAGCCAGCGCCAGGGCAAGGTCGCCTGGAACCAGGAGCTCGCGGCCTTCGTGCCGGGCAAGCCGCTGAAGAACATGCACACGGCCGGCGCCTTGAACGGTTCCTACGATCTGGCGTCCTGCCTGTCCGAGGGCCATGCCTCCGGTGGCGAGGCCATCGCCGCCGTCGGGCATTCGGCTTCCGTCGCCGCCGCCTCGACCGCGGCCTGCGACATCGCCCCGTCCCGGCCCCTGTGGCTGGTCCATGGCACCGGAGGCAGCGAAGGCGAATGGGACACCCATTTCGTGGACCTGCAACGCGACCAGACGGTCGCCGACGTCGTCCGCTCCACCGGGGCCGGCATGCGCTCGGTGGAACACATCAAGCGCTACACCTCGATCAGCACCGCCAACGACCAGGGCAAAACCAGTGGCGTGGCCGCCATCGGCGTCATCGCCGCCGTCCTGGGCATCGAGGAGCTCGGGGAGATCGGCACCACCACGTTCCGGGCGCCCTACACCCCGGTCGCCTTCGCCGCCCTGGCCGGCCGCCAGCGCGGACAAATGCTCGACCCGGCCCGGTTGACGTCGATCCACCCTTGGCATCTGGCCCACGGGGCGGTGTTCGAGGACGTCGGCCAGTGGAAGCGTCCGCGCTACTTCCCGCTGGACGGCGAGGACATGGATACCGCGGTGCAGCGTGAATGCGCGGCCACCCGTGAATCCGTGGGCTTCCAGGACGCCACCACCCTGGGCAAGATCGAGATCCGTGGCCGCGACGCCGGGGAGTTCCTCGGGCGGATCTACACCAACGGGTTCAAGAAGCTCAAGAACGGGATGGGCCGTTACGGCCTGATGTGCACCCCCGACGGGATGATCTATGACGACGGGGTGACCCTGCGGCTGGAAGAGGACCGCTACTTCATGACCACCACCACCGGTGGGGCGGCGAAGATCCTGGACTGGCTCGAGGAATGGCTGCAGACCGAGTGGCCGGAACTGGATGTGGTGTGCACCTCGGTGACCGAGCAGTACTCCACGGTCGCCGTCGTCGGGCCCAAGTCCCGCGCCGTGATCGCCAAGCTGGCCCCCGATCTGGACCTGACCAACGAGAACTTCAAGTTCATGGCCTTCCGCGAGACCACGTTGGCCAGCGGGATCCCGGCACGGATCTGCCGGATCTCCTTCTCCGGTGAACTGGCGTTCGAAATCAACGTCTCGTCCTGGTACGGACTCAAGGTGTGGGAGGACGTCGCCGCGGCCGGCGCCGAATTCAATATCACCCCGTACGGCACCGAGACGATGCACGTGCTGCGCGCCGAAAAGGGGTTCATCATCGTCGGGCAGGACACCGACGGGACCGTCACCCCGCAGGACGCCGGCATGGATTGGGTGGTCTCCAAACTCAAGGACTTCATCGGCAAGCGCTCCTATGCCCGTGCCGATACGGCCCGCGAGGACCGCCACCATCTGGTGGGGGTGCTGCCGGTGAACAAGACCACGCTGTTGCCCGAAGGGGCGCAGCTGGTCACCTCCGGAACACCCATCACCCCCCAGCAGGGTCCGGTGCCCATGGAGGGCCACGTGACCTCCAGCTACCGCAGCCCGGCCCTGGGCCGAACCTTCGGTCTGGCCTTGGTCAAGAACGGCCGCAACCGCATGGGCGAGGTCGTGCAGTCCCTGTTGGACGGCGAACTCGTCGACGTCGAAATCGCATCCCCCATCCTCTACGACCCTGAAGGGAGCCGTCGCGATGGCTGAGAACACCTTGGAAGCACCCTCCGTGAGCCAGGAGGTCGCCGCGCTGCGCACCAGCCCGGTCGGCTATCTGGCCCGGAACATGGCCGCCGGCTCCGTCGCCGGTGAACGGGGCGTCGCCCTGCGTGAACTGCCGTTCCTGACCCAGATCGGCCTGCGGGTCGTGCCGGGGTCGGCCACCGCCCGGGTCATGGAGTCGGCGCTGGGACTCTCCCTGCCGCAGCGCGTGGGCGAAGTCGGCGGCGACCAGGACCGCGCGGTCCTGTGGCAGGGACCTGATGAGTTCCTGCTCGTCGGGCCCCCGGACAGCGTGGACGCCGCTCCCCTGGCCGAGCTGCTGGGCGACGGCGAAGGCGCCCTGCCCGGCTCCGTCGTGGACCTGTCGGGGAACCGCACCACGCTGGAACTCTCGGGCCCCTCGGCCCGGTCGGTCCTGGAGAAGGGGTGCCACTTCGATATGCACCCCTCGGTCTTCGCCACCGGTTCAGCCGTCACCACGACCATCGGCCCCGTGCCGGTGATCTTGTGGAAGACGCAGGAGGACACGTTCCGGATCATGCCGCGCGCCTCCTTCGCCGATTACATGGTGCATTGGCTGCTCGATGCCATGCTCGAGTTCTCGGCGGCAGAGGTGGCCTGATGGCACTGAGCACCCTGGACCTGTTCTCGGTGGGAATCGGTCCCTCCTCCTCCCATACGGTCGGTCCCATGCGGGCGGCCCGGCGGTTCACCGCCGGGCTGGCCGCGGACTCCCTGCTGTCCTCGGTGGCCCGGGTCAAGGCCGAACTCTTCGGCTCCCTGGGGGCCACCGGCATCGGCCACCATTCCGATCAGGCGGTGATCCTCGGGTTGGCCGGACATGATCCGGCGACGGTCGATACCGCCATCGCCGGGGAGCTGGTGGCCTCCTGCCTCCGCGAGGGGAGGCTGCCGCTGGGCGGTGGCGCCGATATCGGATTCAACGATGAACGTGACGTGGTCCTGCACCGGCGCAAATCGTTGCCCGCCCACCCCAACGGCATGGTCTTCCAGGCCTTCGGGGCGGACGGAGCGACGATCCGTCAGAGCACCTACTACTCCATCGGCGGCGGGTTCGTGGTCGACGACGTCTCGGCTGAAGCCGACCAGCTCGTCTCCGACGAGACCCCGTTGCCGCATCCGTTCAACACCGGCGGCGAGCTGCTGGCCGCCTGCCAGACCTCCGGACTGTCCATCGCAGAAGTGATGATGGCCAACGAGAACTCCTGGCGGCCCGAGGCGGAAACCCGGGCCGCCCTGCTGCACATCTGGTCGGTGATGGAGGAATGCGTGGAAAACGGCTGCACCCGTACCGAGCCGGTGCTGCCCGGCGGGCTGAAGGTCCGCCGTCGTGCCCCGGAGTTGCGGGAGAAGCTGCGCCAGCAGGAGGCGGAAGGCCGCATCAACGGGCTGGAACCGGCCGACCCGCTATGGGCGATGGAATGGGTGAACCTCTACGCCCTGGCGGTGAACGAGGAGAATGCCTCGGGTGGGCGCATCGTCACGGCGCCGACCAACGGGGCCGCCGGCATCATCCCGGCGGTGCTGCACTTCTATGCGCGGTTCATCGACGGCGCGGACGAGGACGGGATCGTCACGTTCCTGCTCACTGCCGCGGCCATCGGCATCCTGTTCAAACAGAACGCGTCGATCTCCGGCGCCGAGGTCGGCTGCCAGGGCGAAGTCGGGTCGGCCTGTTCGATGGCTGCGGCGGGCATCTGCGCGGTGCTGGGCGGCACCCCGGAACAAGTCGAGAACGCGGCGGAAATCGGAATCGAGCATAACTTGGGGCTGACCTGCGATCCCGTGGGCGGGCTGGTGCAGATTCCGTGCATCGAACGCAATGCCATCGCCTCGGTCAAGGCCATCAACGCCGCCCGGTTGGCCCGCCACGGTGACGGCGAACACCGGGTCACCCTGGATCAGGCCATCGAAACGATGCGTCAGACCGGGGCGGACATGAAGGATAAGTACAAGGAAACCTCGCGCGGCGGACTCGCCGTGAACGTCATCGAGTGCTGAGCAGCCCTCCCTTTCCAGAAAGCAGGAACCCATGGTCCAGGCCTCCGACTCCCCCATGCACGAATTCGTCCTGAGCCTCGATTGCGCCGAACGACCGGGCATCGTCCATGCGGTGTCGGGGTTCCTGCTCGACCATGGCGGGGACATCCATGAGTTGCGTCAATTCGACGACTTCCATGAGGGCAGGTTCTTCCTGCGGGTGCATTTCGTCAGCCGTCCGGGCCCGGATTCCCCGCTGGTCGCCTTGGATCCGGAGCTCGAACTCCAGCGCCTGCGTGGGGCCTTCTCCGAACTCGGCGCCACGTACGGGATGCAGTGGAGCCTACGCCCGCTGAACGAGAAGCGCCGGGTGCTGGTGATGGTCTCCAAATTCGGGCACTGCCTCAACGACCTGCTCTATCGTTCACGCATGGGCGAATTGCCGGTGGAGATCGTCGCCGTCGTCTCCAACCACCTCGACCACCAGTCGCTGGTTCAATGGCATGGCATCGACTACCACCACGTTCCGGTCACCGCCGACACCAAGCCGGCGGCCGAGGCCCGGCTGCTGGAACTGATGGAGGACTACGACGTCGAACTGGTGGTCCTGGCACGCTACATGCAGATCCTCTCCGATGAGCTCAGCCGCCAACTCACCGGGCGCACCATCAACATCCACCATTCCTTCCTACCCAGTTTCAAGGGGGCCAAGCCGTACCACCAGGCCCATGCCCGCGGGGTGAAGACGGTCGGGGCGACCGCCCATTACGTGAACAGCGAATTGGACGAGGGGCCGATCATCTCCCAACAGGTCCAGGACGTGGACCACACCTTCTCCCCCGCGGATCTGGTCGCGGCCGGACGAGATACCGAATGCCGGGCGCTATCCAACGCCGTGCGGTGGCATTGTGAGGGCCGGGTGTTCCTGCTGGAGAACAGGACCGTGGTCCTGCGCTAGCTGTACAGCAAGCCGTCGACGATAAGCTGGAAGGCCAGGAGCCTCCCCGCACGGGGAGGGATCGGAGGTTGTGATGGCAGAAGAACGCCAGGGATTGGTCATTGTCGGAGTCGATGGTTCCGCCTCATCGGTGGAGGCGCTGCGTCAGGCCCGGCATGTCGCCGTCGGGTTGAACGCACGGATCGAAGCGACCGCCTGCTGGGACTACCCGCCGATGCCCGAACGGTACGAAGTCATGGGCATCGAGGGGTTCTCCGAACGCGTCGAACACACGGTCGCGGCCGCCTTGAAGGAGGCCTACGGACCGCAGATCCCGGAGAACGTGAGCATCCGGTTGCGTCAGGGCAGTGCCCGGCCGACCCTGATCGAGGCCAGCAAGGAGGCCGATATGCTCATCGTCGGTCGTCGGGGCCGCGGAGGATTCGTCGGGCTGCTGATGGGCTCGGTCAGTTCGGCCTGCATCGCCCGGTCCTTCTGCCCGGTGCTGGTGGTGCGGGGTCCAGCACTGGCCGATACCGAGATCCCCGACTGATCCACGCCCCGTTCAGACGCCCAGCGCGTCGACGGCGCTGCCGATGAGCAGTACGAAGCCGGCGGCGACTGCCGCTGCCGGGGCGGCCACCACGGTGCTGGTCAGCCCCAGGGCCAGCCCGGCGATCCCCAGCGCCACCATGACCGAGCCGAGCCAGAGGAATATCGGGGCGGCGAAGGCCCGGGCATAGGGCAGGAAATGTGCGCCCACGGCCAGGGCGACCACCGCCGGTTCCAGGCCCTCGCGCCCTGCGGCTTCGAGCCAGCGGATCCCGATGAACATGATCGCGAACATGGCGATCAACCCGCCGAAATAGACGATCCCACCGGTCCGGTCCGGCCGGGGGTGGGGCGGAAGCGGCCGGGGCCGCAGCAGCACCGCCCAGACCCACAGTCCGAGGGCGGCCAGCCCGAGTAGCCGCAGGCCCAGGGCCCACGGCCCGTCCAGGGCCGGGGTATTCACGACGATGAAAGCGCAGCCGCCCACCGCGCCGACCACCGAACCCGATACCCGGGGATGTCCCATCCGCCGATATCCGGGAACCGGGGTCGTGCCGGTGGGCGGCGGCGCCGTGGCGGCGCCCTGGTCCGGGGTGCTCGTGCGTTCTTCCATGGCCTGCTTCCGTCGTGGGATCGGCTCACGACCCTACTACCGGGGGGCTTCGGGGCGGCAGTGACATCGGTCATTGCCGCCCCGGGACCTTCCCGGACGCTTAGTCCAGGTGGGTCGGGGCGAACATCTTCAGCAGGGTCTGGACCACGATGACGTTCGGGCCATCCGCCGCGAAGGATTCCTCCAGGGCCTGGGCGATGTCTTCGGGGGCCACGGCTCGCGCCGGGATACCGAAGGACTCCGCCAGGGCCACGAAGTCAGGCCGGGACAGCTCGGTGGCCGTGGCCTTGCCGAACGCCCCTTCCATGTATTCGCGCAGGATGCCGTAGCCCCCGTCGTCGACGATCAGCCAGGTCACCGCCGTGTGGTGCTGTTTGGCGGTGGCCAGCTCGGCGATCGAGTACATGGCCGAACCGTCGCCGGAGACGGCCAACACGCGCCCATCGATCCCGGTTTTCCCATCCACCGCAAGACCGACGGCACCACCGATGGCCGCGGGATACCCATATCCCAGGCCGCCGGCACCCTGCGCCGAATGGAACCCGCCCTCGCGGGCATCCCAGCAGCTCCACCCCCAATAGGCGGCGATCGTCATATCCCAGAAGGTCTGCATCGTAGCCGGGACGGCGGCCCGGATGTCCGCCATGAACTGCCGTTCCATGCCCAGATCCTGGGCGTCCAGGCGTGCTCTCACCAGGTCCAGGGTCTCGGCCACGACCTGCTCGGGGGTCTTTCCGTGCCAGTCGACGGATTCCGCGTCGCGTCCGGCTCCCGTGGTGCGCTGGACCTCCAGGGCGTCCGAGAGGAAGCGCAGGGCGGTTTTCGCGTCGGCACGAATGCCCAGTGCCGGGCTGTTGGATTCCAGCACCCGGGGTTCTGCGTCGATCTGGATCATGCGTCCGCGCGGGGCCAGGGTGAAGTAGTTGGAGGTGACTTCGCCCAGCGCCGAGCCGATGACGATCAGCACGTCGGCGTCCTCGAGGACCTCGGTGGTGTGACGGTCCTCGATCCACGACTGCAGGCTCAGCGGGTGTTCCCACGGGAAGGCACCGTTGCCCCCGGGTGAGGAGATCACCGGGGCGCGGAGCTGTTCGGCCACGCGCAGCAGCTCGGCCTGGGCCCCTGCCCGGCGGACACCGCCACCGGCCACGATCGCCGGACGGTGGGCCTGGCCGAGCCAGCGGACCGCTTCCTCGATCAGTTCCACCCGCGGGGGGTGCTCGTAGGCTTCGGCGAGCGCGTCGACCACCGGCGGGACGAAGACCTCGGAGAGCAGCACGTCCTGCGGGACCTCGACCCAGACCGGCCCCTGCGGCACGGTGATGGCGTCGGACCAGGCGTCCTGGATCGCCGAGGGGATCCCCGAGGCGTGGTGGACGGTGCGCTGGGATTTGGTGACGTTCGCGGCGGAGGCCTTCTGGTCGTCGAGCTGGTGGAGCATGCCCTTGCGTCGGGCCCCGAGGCCGTCCAACGGGATCTGGCTGGCGATGACGACCATCGGCACGCCCGTCGCATAGGCCTCCTGTAGACCGGCCAGCGAGGTCAGGGCCCCGGGGCCGGTGGACAGGAACAGGACGCCGACCTCACCGGTCGCGCGGGAGTAGCCGTCGGCGGCGAAGGCCGAGTTGTTCTCCACCCGGGAGGAGACGAAGTCCAGGTCCGACCGGGACAGGGCATCGAACAGGCCCAGGGCGTGTTGGCCCGGGATGCCGAAGACCGTGCGGGCCCCGAGTCCGCTCAGGGTCTCGATCGCCAGGTCGCCGCCGTTGCGCGGTGCGGTGTTCCCGGAGGTTTCCGGGGTGTTCTGCAGGGTGTCGGGCACTTAGGAATCCTTCTGCTCGGTGGTTCGCTTATCCGCCATCAGCGAGACGAGGTCGTAGGCGACGTGGGAGGCCGCGATGCCGGTCATCTCGGCATGGTCGTAGGCCGGGGACACCTCGACGAGGTCGGCTCCGACCAGGTTCATCCCGCGCATCCCGCGCAGGATCTCCAGCAGTTCGCGACTGGTGATGCCGCCGGCCTCGGGGGTGCCGGTGCCGGGGGCATGAGCCGGGTCGAGCACGTCGATGTCCACGGAGATGTACAGCGGCCGGTTGCCGATGCGGTCGCGCAGCTTATCGACGATTTCACGCACCCCCTGGTAGTAGACGTCCGAGGAGGTCACGATGCCGAAGCCGAAGCGCTTGTCATCCTCGAGGTCCTTCTTACCGTACAGCGGTCCACGGGTTCCCACATGGGAGATCGCCTCGGTATCCAGGATCCCTTCCTCGACGGCCCGGCGGAACGGGGTGCCGTGGGTGTATTCGGCCCCGAAGTAGGTGTCCCAGGTGTCTAGGTGGGCGTCGAAGTGGAGCATGGCCACCGGTTCCCCGGCCCGCTCGGAGGCGGCGCGCAGCAACGGCAGGGCAATGGTGTGGTCCCCGCCGATGGTCATCAGCGTCGAGCCGTCGGCGGTGAGGTCCAATGCGTTCTGCTGGATCGTTTCGATGGCGTCGTTGATGTTGAAGGGGTTCACGGCCATGTCCCCGGCATCGGCGACCTGGACCTCTTCGAACGGGGAGAGGTCCATGGCGGGGTTGTAGGGCCGCAGCAGGCGGGAGGACTCCCGGACATGGTTGGAACCGAACCGCGCCCCGGGCCGGTAGGAGACCCCGGCGTCGAAGGGGACCCCGACGACCTTGATGCCGGCCTCCGGGGCCTGGTCCAGTCGCGGCAGACGGGCGTAGGTCGCCGGTCCGGCAAAGCGCGGGATCTTCGATGAATCGATGGGGCCGATCTTTCCATTGGCCTCGACGCGGATCTCTTCCATGCTGCTCCTTCTCGACGGGCCCCCTGAACGATCCCGCCCATGGTTGCCTAATAAGATACTTTCGTTGCCTTCCATGCTATTTGTGGTGTGTGGCACAGTCAAGACGCCCGGCGAGGTTCCGCCCGAAAGGTCCAGACCGTGATGATCCCGGACCCCTCACAGGCCCCCGGCAAGCGTAGTGTTCGGGTTCATGAGCAGTGCAGCAGGCCCTCGACGCGCGGGCGGCCGCGCGGGCGCTTCGGCGCCCGGCGGGCGCCTCGGTGGCTGGCTCATGGATTCGGCGGTCGCCCACCCCGAGGCCCCCTGGCAGGACCGCCCCTCCCGGGTGGCCGGCCAGCCCTGGTGGAAGGTCATGTGCCTGTCGGGGCTCGACTACTTCTCCACGCTGGGTTACCAGCCGGCCATCGCCGTCCTGGCCGCCGGGGTGTTGGCTCCCCTGGCCACCGTGGTCCTCGTCGCGGTCACCCTCGGTGCCGCGCTGCCCATCTATCGCCGGGTCGCCTCCGAAAGCCCCCACGGCCAGGGCTCGATCGCCATGCTGGAACGACTGCTGCCGCATTGGAAGGGCAAGGTGCTGGTCCTGGTGCTGCTGGGGTTCGCCGCCACGGACTTCATGATCACCATGACGCTTTCCGCGGCCGATGCCACCGCCCACATCATCGAGAACCCCTTCGCCCCGGCATTTCTGGGCGGCCAGAACGTGGCCATCACCCTGGTGCTGCTGGCCCTGCTGACCCTGCTGTTCCTGCGCGGTTTCACCGAAGTCATCTCGTTGTCCGTCCTCCTGGTGGGCCTCTACCTGGCCTTGAGCGTCGTCGTCCTGGCCTCCAGCCTGGTCCGGGTCGCGGCCTCCCCCGGACCCGTCGGTGATTGGTGGACGACACTGAGCAGCAGCCATGCCAGTCCCTGGCTCATGATCGCCATGGCCCTGCTGGTCTTCCCCAAGCTGGCGTTGGGCCTCTCCGGCTTCGAGACCGGGGTCGCCGTCATGCCGCAGATCCGTGGCCGCGCCGACGACACCGAGGCGGCCCCCGAGGGGCGGATCGCCGGGGCGAAGAAACTATTGACGACCGCCGCGGTGACCATGAGCGTGCTGCTGGTCGTTTCCTGCGTGGTCACCACCTGGCTGGTCCCCGCCGACGCCCTGCAACCCGGCGGGGCCGCCAACGGCAGGGCCCTGGCCTATCTGGCCCATGAGCAGCTCGGTCAGGGCTTCGGCACCCTCTACGACCTGTCGACGATCCTCATCCTCTGGTTCGCCGGCGCCTCGGCATTGGCCGGCCTGCTCAACCTCATCCCCCGCTATCTACCCCGCTTCGGCATGGCCCCCGAATGGGCCCGGGCCAACCGCCCGCTGGTGCTGGTGCTGGCCTTGATCGCCGCCGCCGTCACCCTCGCCTTCGACGCCAGCGTCGACGCCCAGGGCGCCGCCTACGCCACGGGGGTCCTGGTGCTGATGACGTCCGCGGCGGTCGCCGTGGCGATCTCCGCCCACCGTCGGGGCCAACCCCTGCGCAGCGCCCTGTTCTCGCTCGTCGTCCTCGTGTTCACCTATACGACGGTCGCCAACGTCATCGAACGTCCCGACGGGCTGCGGATCGCGGCACTGTTCATCATCGCGATCCTCTTCGTCTCCTTCATTTCCCGCTTCCGCCGTTCCACGGAACTACGGGCCACGACCGTTTCCTTCGACGTCGCGGCCCACACGCTGTTGAGTGCCGCCGCCGAGGCCTCCTCGGTCAACCTGATCGCCCACGAGCCGGTCAGGTTCAGCGCCGAACGCTATCGCCATAAGCTCCAGCATGCCCGCACGGCCAGCCACCTGCCGGTCACGGCGAAGCCGGTGTTCATCGAAATCGGCATCGGTGATTATTCGGATTTCGCCCAGGACGTGCTGGTCCGCGGCACGCTGCGGCACGGGTATGCGGTCCTGGAGGCCACCGCCCCCTCGGTCCGCACGGCACTGGCGGCGATCTGCCTGGGCATCCGCGACGAATACGGCATCATGCCGCATCTGTACTTCCGCTGGACCGAGGGCTCACCGGTGCGCAACCTGCTGGGTTTCCTGCTGTTGGGGCAAGGGGAGATCGCCCCGTTGACCCGTGAGGTGCTCCGTGAGGCCGAACCGGATCTGCAGCGACGCCCGTGGGTCCATGTCGGCTGAACCCGGCTACCTCGACGCGGCAGGGACCAGCGTCCAGAGGACCACCGCTTCCTCCTCCGTGGGGTTGATCCACGAATGCGGTTCGCGGCCCGGGAAGGTGACCGAATCGCCGCCCTCGAGCTCGAAGCGTTCATTGGCGAAGATGATGATGAAGCGCCCGGAGACCACATGCAGGACCTCGACCTCGCAATCCACCGAATACAGTTCGTCCTCGCCCTGCCCATGGGGTTCGATGACGGCGCGGATGACCTGCAGCCGCTTCTCCGACCGACTGGTCACCAGGCGTTCGATGATGCCGTGCCCGCCCAACGAGATCCGCGGGGCATCATCGAAACGGACCACATGGGTCTCGGGCTGGGCAAACAGCTCCCCCACCGACACCGAGAGGACCTGGCACAACGTGACCAGCGAGGCCACCGAGGGCGAGGTCAGGTCGCGTTCGACCCGGGAGAGGAAGCCCTTGGTCAGCCCGGTCGATTCAGCCACCTGTTCAATCGTCATACGCTGGGCATGACGCGCCGCCCGGATCTTCGAACCGATGGCAATCGGGGCGTTGCTGGGCTCGACGGGCAAGGCCTTCATGGGCGGTGTACTCCGGGTCTTCACAATGGATGTAGGTGCTGCATTACGTCACACAGCATAGGCCAATTGACCTGTTAGCCAGATCACTTTAGCTTAGTAGGCAACAGATGTTTACCTGTAAACATCATTTTTTGATCATCCTCCCTTTTCCGACCAGAGGTTCCCCATGGACATCATCAATATCGCGATCGTCATCGCGTACCTGATCGCGATGCTCGCGTTCGGCTGGTGGGGCAAGTCCCGCACCAAGAACAGCAGCGACTACCTGGTCGCGGGGCGCCGACTCGGCCCCTTCTTCTACACCGGAACCATGGCCGCCGTCGTACTCGGGGGCGCCTCCACCGTCGGCGGCGTCGGCCTGGGCTACGAATTCGGCCTCTCCGGCGCCTGGCTGGTCATCGCCATCGGCATCGGGGTGCTGCTGCTGAGCATGTTCTTCGCCCCGCGGCTGCAACGACTGAAGATCTTCACCGTCTCCCAGATGCTCACCCTGCGCTACGGCTCCAAACACGCCACCAACGCCTCGGCGGTGGTCATGCTGGCCTACACGCTGATGCTCTGTGCCACCTCCACCGGGGCCTACGCCACGATCTTCGTCGTGCTCTTCGACTGGGACCGCTGGCTCGCCATCGCCGTCGGCGGGGCGATCGTGCTCGTGTACTCCACCATCGGCGGCATGTGGTCCATCACCCTGGCCGACCAGGTCCAGTTCGTCATCAAGACCGTCGGTGTCTTCGCCCTGATGCTGCCCTTCGCCCTCTCGGCGGCCGGCGGCTTCGAGGGAATCTCCGCCGGCATCCCCGAACGGGCCCGCGATGAATTCTTCAGTTGGGGCGGCCTGGGCGCCGAGACGATCATCACCTACTTCGTGGTCTACACCCTGGGCCTGTTGATCGGCCAGGACATCTGGCAGCGGGTGTTCACCGCCCGCACCCCCAAGGTGGCCCGCTGGGGCGGAGCCACCGCCGGCATCTACTGCGTGATCTACGGCATCGCCGGGGCGATCATCGGCATGTCCGCCCGGGTCGCCCTGCCCGGCATCGACATCGAGGCCCTGGGCAAGGACGTCGTCTACGCGGAGGTCGCCATGACCCTGCTTCCGGTGGCCGTCGGCGGGATCGTCCTGGCCGCCGCCGTGGCGGCCATGATGTCCACCGCCTCCGGCGCACTCATCGCCGCGGCCACCGTGGCCCGCAACGACGTCACCCCCTTCGTCGCCAGCTGGTTCGGCAAGGAGATCGAGGTCAACACCGGGCGCAACCCCGAGCACGACGTCGCCGCCAACCGGTACTGGGTCCTGGGCCTCGGGGCCGTGGCGATCATCCTGGCGATCCTCGTCAACGACGTCGTCGCCGCCCTGACCATCGCCTACGACATCCTGGTCGGCGGGCTGCTGGTCGCGATCCTGGGCGGGCTGCTCTGGAAGCGCGGGAACGGCATCGGCGCCGCCCTGTCCATGGCGGCAGGGACCCTGGTCACCCTGACGACCATGATCACCCTGGAGGCACTGTCCACCGAGAAGTTCTCCGGGGTCTACGCCAATGAGCCCATCTACTACGGTCTGGGCGCCTCGTTGGTGGTCTATGTCCTGTTCAGCCTGCTCTCCCCGCCGACCCGCCCGGAAGTGGCCCGGCACTGGTCGGATCGGGTCGCCGGACGGGTCGACATGGAGGGCGTTTCCGCCGATCAGCAAGCCTGAACCCGCCCCGGCGTCGTCCTCGTTCCCCCCGGGTGACAGTGCTCCCGGGGGAGCAGATGTCGAACACGAATCTAGCCGCACCAACGCTGGGATGCAGCGGGAATGACGTGGAACACAGCTTGGGTTGCCCCGGCAATCACGTTAGGCTGGCAAAAAGCTTCATGAGACGCGGGCAACAGCTCCGACTACCCGCGCACCAACCCCAGGTTCGTGGGTGGTTCGGATGAAGAAGCGGCCCGCACGACAACGTGTTGGGTAAGAACGCACGAGAGGAAATCCGTGGCGCAAAGCGTCTCCGTCCTTCCAATTTTCGATTCGATGCTAGGCACCGTCTGCCTCAACGTGGACGGTCACTGGGAGCGCTTCATCGCGCCCCACCCCAAGGATCTCGACCATGCGCTGGCCAACACGGCCGGCCGACCGGTCTGGGAATCCGACTCCTGCGCACTGACCGTGCGTATTCCCCGGGCACACCGCCCCGACGGGGAAGCACAGGTGTTCTTCCTTGAACGCCTGCCCGTCCGCGACCGCGCCGAGGCTCCCTCGGGTATGCTGGTCGGCTGAAGGGGAGTAGTTCCACACCCCACCCGCGCTGGATCGTTGATCCGGCACGGGTGGACGAGGACCTGTCGACATACCGACCGCCCTCCCGGCGGTCCGGCATTCCACCCGGCACCACGCCGGGCGAACGAGACCTTCGGCCCGCCACTGGCGGTCCGAGGCTCGTGGCCACCCACCGACCTTTGACCGGCAGTCCCGCACCACCGCGGGGACATACGAACCGATTGAAGGACGCCCAATGACACCGGATGCCCCCTCCCCCGACGCCGATCCGCCAGCCGCGGAGGCCTCGCGTAGGGAGCCCACGCCCGCCGAGATCCGGCGCTGGCGCAAATACCTGGCCGACGAACGCGTCGAAGGTTCCATCTACCTCACCCTGGCCAAACGCCGTGAGGGCGAGGAACGCCAGATCCTGTTGGGTCTGGCCCGGGCGGAAGCCCGCCACCAGGAGCATTGGTCCAATCTTCTGGGCGAGCATGCCCGGAAGACCGCACGCCCCTCGCTCAGCCGCGTCATGCTGCGGTTCATGGCCCGCAACTTCGGTTCGGTCTTCGTCCTGGCCTTGGCCCAACGGGCCGAGGGCGCCTCCCCCTACGACAGCGACGCCGACGCCACCGCTCAGATGGCCGCCGATGAGCTGGTGCATGAGGAAGTCGTACGCGGGCTGGCGATCCGCGGCCGCAACCGGCTCTCCGGCAACTTCCGGGCCGCCGTCTTCGGGGCCAACGACGGGCTGGTCTCCAACCTGGCCCTGGTGATGGGCATCGGCGCCGCCGGGGTGTCCAGCGCGCTGGTCCTCTTTGCCGGGGTCGCCGGCCTGCTCGCCGGCGCCCTGTCCATGGCCGCCGGGGAATACGTCTCCGTCCGCTCGCAGCGCGAACTGCTCACCGCCTCCCAACCGACCCAGATCACGCTCATCGCCGCCCCGGATCTGGACCTGCAGGCCAACGAACTGGTCCTGGTCTACCGGGCCCGCGGCATGAGCCGGGAGGCCGCCGAGCACCGGGCCGCCGAACGGCTGGGGACCTTCAGCTGCGACTGCGACCCCTCATTGTCCCTGCAACCCGAGGTGCCCGAAACCGAAACCGGCGGCGACGAACACGAGGCCCTGGGCTCCGCCTTCGGCGCCGCCGCCTCCAGCTTCTGCTTCTTCTCCTCGGGGGCCTTGGTCCCGATCCTGCCCTACCTCTTCGGTATGGGCGGGCTGCCAGCCCTGCTGGTGGCCCTGCTCCTGGTCGGGGTCGCGTTGATGCTGACCGGGGGCATCGTCGGACTGCTCTCCGGCGCCTCCCCGGCCAAACGCGGGTTCCGGCAGCTGGCCATCGGCCTCGGTGCCGCCGGGGTCACCTACGTTCTCGGCCTGCTCTTCGGCGGGAACATCGGCTAGGACCCGCAGAACCCGGCCCCTTCCGTTCAGCTGGCGCGGCGCATCCGGCGGGCTGCGGCCACGGGGCGGCGGTCCCCCGCCGGGGGCGGGGTCGGCTCCTGCGTGTCCGGCTCGCCGGCCGGTTCGGTGCCCTGCCCGGGGGCCGGAGCATCCCGCCGTCCGGCCTTGGCTGCGGCGATCATCTCGCGTGCGGGCCGGCGTGGGGTCGTCGTCAACGGCCGGGGGGTCGCCCCGATCGGCGGCAACGGCTCCACGGGCACCTGCGGGGCGTTCTTCCGGGTCTTCGCCGCCTCGGCCTCCTCGGCCCGCGCGGCCTTCGTCCGGCGTTCGTGTTCCTGCCGGGCCGCCCTCTCCTCCTTGACCCGTTCGGCGGCGGCGGTCCGTTCCGCCTGGGCCCGCTCGAGCTCCGCCGCCTTCTGCGCCTTGGCCTGCTCCTCGCGGGCGGCCTCTGCCGCCTTCTCGGCCTCGACCCGCTCCTGTTCCGCGACCTTCTCGGCCTGGGCGCGTTCGGCCAGGGCGGCCTGCTCGGTCTTTTCCGTTTCCTTCAGTTCACGGGCGCGGCGGGCCTCGGCGGTGCGTTCGTTCCGGGCCGCCCGACGGGCGGTCTCGGCTTCCTCCGCCAGCACCAACCGTTCGGCCTTGGCCGCCTGGGCCGCAACGCCTTCCTCATCCTGCTGCGCCGCCTTCTGGGCGCGGGCCTGCTTCCGGGCGGCCTCCTTCGCCTCCTGGGCGGGGGTCAATGACTTGGCGCGGGGCTTCCGCGGGGAGGGACGCGGTGGTTCCGGCTCCGGGGGGCGCGGCGTATTGGGGTCGAAATAGTCGGCCAACCGATCCAGCGTGCGTTCGATGTTCACCGGGGTGCTGCGAGTGAACCCCATGACCTTCAGCGGCCATTGACGTTTCAGCCGCGAGGCATCCCAGGTCTCACGCACCAGCGTGCCCCGCGGGGCGGGGATCAATTCGTAGCGCCAGCGGTGGCCGTTGAAATGCCGCCAGGCGATCAGCCGGTTCTCCTCGAACTCCACCACCGTGTTCTGGATCCGATATCCCACGCCCAGGCGCATGTCCATCCCGAATTCGGAGCCCAGTGCCAGCCGCTGGGGTTCGTCCTGCCGGGCGCTCTTCACCGTGCCGGAGCCGTCGATGAGCGGATGCTTCGACGGGTCGACGAGTAGTTCGAAAATGGCCCCGGGAGGCGCCTGGACCAGGCGCTGCCGGGTCACGAGATAGGGATTCGAGTCCATAGCGCCAGCCTACCCAGCGCAGCTGCCGATCCTCTGGATCTCACCGGGCGCTGCGCCGACGGGTTCCGGGGCTCCTGCCCCGGGCCCGGGCCCCCCGGCGGGCCGGTCACCCGCCGGCGAGGATGTCCACGGCCGCCTCGGGGGTCTCCACCAGATGGATGGCCGCTGCCATGTCCCGGCCTTCGGCCAAGGATTCCAAGAGCGGCCAGGCCGGCAGTTCACGGGTCCAATGCCGCCGGCCCACCAGGATCATCGGGGTCTGGGTCCTGGCGGTTCCGTAATAGTTCTCGCAGGCATCCTGGAAGATCTCCTGCACGGTTCCGGCGGCCCCGGGCAGCACCACCAGCCCTCCGGTGCAGGCCTTGAGCAGCACGTCTTCACGGATCGAGTTGGCGAAGAACTTGGCGATATGGGTCGCAAACAGATTCGGCGGCTCATGCCCGTAGAACCAGGTGGGGATCCCCACCGTGGGTGTTCCCCGGGGATGGTCTTCCTGCACGGCGAGCGCGGCGCGCGCCCACTGCGAGATCGAGGGACGGAACGACGGGGCGGCGGCCAGCCGCGTGATGGCCGCCTCCAGGACCTCGTCCTCCTCCGCCGCGAGGTAGGCCCCGAGATTGGCGGCCTCCATGGCCCCGGGGCCGCCCCCGGTGGCGACCGTGAACCCGGCGCGGGCCAGGCTGCGTCCCAGATAGGCGGCGTCACGAAACCCTGCGGTGCCGCGTTCGGCCGCGTGTCCACCCATCACCCCGACCACCCCGCGGCCGGGGATCCGCCCCGGGGCATCGCCGTCGTGCGCACCGGCCAGCAGCTGCTCCAGGGCCACGCCGACCGCATGGTCGTGCAAGGTGGTGGCCAGGGCCATGTTCAGTCCGCCCCGACCGGCACCCCGGTGGCGGCTCCAGGCATAGATGCGCGCATCGGGGGTGTCCTCGTAGGCGTGGTCCTCCAGTCCCGCATAGAGGTCCTGTGCCGTGTAGAGCCCGCCGCGGTACGGATCGAACGGCAGCCCGGGCAGATCGGGGAAGACCAGGGCCCCGCGGCGACGTAGACCGGGGATGGAACCCGGCGGCAGATCACAGCCGAGGAAGACGGCACCGGAGACGTCGGACCGCTCCAACGCCCGTCCACGATCACGCAGATCCAATGATTGGCAATGCCAACCGGCCATCGGGACACCGCTGGTCTTCGTGCGGGAATCGAACTGGTCGACCGTGTCGATGTCCAGCTCACGGGGCGGTGTCTGCATCGCCGGCGAGGAGTTCATGAGCACACCCTACGGCGACAGCGGGCGGCCCGGCATCCTGGTTCGTCGGCAGGGGCCGGGACGTGAAACGATAGGAGGATGGCAGAATCCGATTTTCCCCTCGTTGACGCCCGCGAAATCCTCCGTGTGGTCGGTGGTGCGGCGTTCACCCGTGGGAAGGGCTATGCCAATGCGGAGCACGTCCTGGACCTGGAATTCAGCGCCGGGGACCCCCGGCTGACCGCCCGGGTCATCGGCACCGAGGAGGAGCCCTACAGCACCTCGGTGGCCCTCGTGGACCGCAAGGGGGAGTGGACGGTCGGCGAAACCTGGTGCAGTTGCCCGGTCGGCACCCATTGCAAGCACGCGGCCGCGCTGCTGATCTATTCGAACACCCTGCACCTGCGTGCCCAACGGGTCTTCTTCGAGAACACCGCTGCCCCGGTGAAGGTCCCCGCCTGGCAGGACACACTGAATTCGCTGATCAGCGCCGGCGGCCGCAGCGGATCACCGCAGCCCCGGGCAGGGGCCCGGTCCCGGGGCGGCTCGGACCGCCACCAGCTCCAGCCCCTGGCCTTGCAGTTCGAACTCCAGGACACCACCCAGGTCGCCCACCGGCAGTGGGCTCCCGGTTCCGGGGTCGGACACCAGAACAATTCCGGACACCGTTGGCGCCTGGGCGTGCGCCCCATGGTCCGGTCCGGCAACGGACGCTGGGTCCGGGGCAACCTGCGCTGGAACACCATCAGCTTCAAGACCTACGGACTGAACCTGGATGAGGAACAGCATCGCTGGTTCTGCCAGTTCGTCCCGCTCTACCGCGCCAACGGGCAGCTCTACTTCGGTGAGGACAACGACTGGCTCTACCTGGACGAATTCTCCTCCCCGCTGCTCTGGTCGTTGCTGGATGAAACCGAATCCCTGGGCATCCGGCTCATCGGCCCCCGGTCCGCCACCACCATCCGGCTGGCCGACACCGCCTCCGTCTCCCTCACGGCCGGGCATCCGGAGGATGACGACGGGGCCCTGGGGCTGACTCCCCTGCTCAGTCTCGACGGGCAGGAACTCGAGCTGTCCCCCGAGACCCCCGTGGGGGCCATCGGCAACCACGGCGTCTACGCGGCCCGGGAGGATGCCGAGCTGATCGTCTTGGCGCCCACCGCACGGAAGCTCGATGCCGCCGAGGTGGCCCTGCTGCACCAGCCCGAAACCGTCGTCGTTCCCGCCCAGGAAGTCGGTGACTTCATGTCCTCCGTCTACCCGCGGTTGGGACGCCGGCTGGCCATCAATGCCGCCGACGATTCGGTCGAGCTGCCGGGGATCCTGCCGCCCAAACTCATCCTCGAGGTCACCTACCCCGGCGGGGACACCGCCGAGCTGGCCTGGGACTTCGATTACGGGCATGGCCCCGTGGATGCGGACCTGCGCGATGTCGAGGCCGAATCGGCCCTCGAGGACGCCGCCCTGCACGCCGTCGAGGACTCCCCCACCTTGGCCGGTCGCGCCCTGGTCCCGCGCACCCTGCGCGGGCTGGACACCGTGGACTTCATCCGCCGGTCGCTGCCGCTGCTGGAACAGGTCGAAGGCCTCGAGGTCCGGGTCACCGGTCAGCCCCCGGCCTACCGTGAGCTGACCGAGTCCCCCGAGCTGACGGTCACCACCGTTGAATCGGATAAACGCGACTGGTTCGACCTCGGCCTGGTCGTCGCCGTCGGGGAGCACCGCATCCCCTTCGCCGACGTCCTGCGGGCCCTCTCCCGCGGGCAGAGCCGCATGCTCATGCCCGATAAGACCTACTTCTCCCTCGAGCACCAGCTCTTCGACAGGCTGCGTGACCTCGTGGCCGAGGCCGGGACCCTGAACGACAAGAACTCCGACCTGCAGATCACCCGCTACCAGGCCTCCCTCTGGGAAGAGCTCGAGGAGCTCGCCACCGTCACCGAGGGCCCCGATTCCTGGTACGCCGGAGTGAATTCGCTGTTGGATGTCGCCGAGGCCGATCCGCCGGCATTGCCCGCCGGGCTGAAGGCAACGTTCCGTCCGTACCAGCGTCAGGGCTTCGAATGGCTGGCCATGCTGTGGCGCAACAACCTCGGCGGCGTCCTGGCCGATGACATGGGCCTGGGAAAGACCGTGCAGGCCCTCGCCTTGATCCTCCATGCCAAGGACCAGTGGGATTCCGCCCCCGATGCCACCGGCGGATCCGACGCTGCCACCGGGACCCCGGCCTCGTCCTCCACCTCCGTGCCCGGACCGTTTCTGGTGGTTGCCCCGACCTCGGTGGTGGCCAACTGGTCGGATGAGGCGGCGCGCTTCGCCCCCGACCTGCGGGTGGCCGCCATCGCCGACACCCAGGGCCGGGCCGCCCGTCCGCTGGCAGCCATCGCTGCGGAGAACGACGTCGTGGTCACCTCCTATACGCTCTTCCGGCTCGACTCCGAGGCCTACCAGTCACAGAGGTGGTCCGGTCTGATCCTGGATGAGGCCCAGTTCGTGAAGAACAAGGCCACCAAGGCCCACCACGCGGCCCGCGATCTCGACGCCGCCTTCAAACTGGCCATCACCGGTACCCCGATGGAAAACAACCTGATGGAACTGTGGTCGATCTTCGCGATCGTCTCCCCCGGCCTCTTCCCTTCGGCACTGCGCTTCGCGGAGAACTACCAGCGCCCCATCGAGAAGCAGGGGCTGGATGAGCCGTTGGCCAGATTGCGCCGACGCATCCGCCCGTTCATGCTCCGGCGGACCAAGGACGCCGTGGCCACCGATCTGCCGCCCAAGCAGGAGCAGGTCCTCAATGTCGAGTTGGCACCGAAGCACCGGAAGATCTACGACACCCACCTGCAGCGCGAACGACAGAAGATCCTGCGCCTGGTCGAGGACATGGACAAGAACCGGTTCACCATCTTCCAGTCCCTGACGTTGTTGCGCATGCTCTCGCTCGATGCCTCGTTGGTTGATCCCGAATACGAAGGCGTTCCCTCGGCCAAACTCGATGTGCTCTTCGAGCAGCTGGCCGACGTGCTCGCCGAGGGCCACCGTGCCCTGGTGTTCAGCCAGTTCACGTCGTTCCTGAAGAAGACCGCCTCCCGGCTCGACGACGAAGGCGTCGACTACGCCTATCTCGACGGGTCCACCCGACGGCGTTCCGAGGTCATCGAAGAATTCAAATCCGGCCGGGCCCCGGTGTTCTTGATCTCGCTGAAGGCCGGTGGCTTCGGGCTGAACCTCACCGAGGCCGACTACTGCTTCCTGCTGGATCCCTGGTGGAACCCCGCCGCCGAATCCCAGGCCGTCGACCGGGTGCACCGCATCGGGCAGACCCGCAACGTCATGGTCTACCGGATGGTCGCCAAGGACACGATCGAAGAGAAGGTCGTGGCTTTGCAGGATGCCAAACGGCAGCTGATCTCCTCGGTCATGGATGCCGGCGAGGGCTTCGGCTCGGCCATGACCGCCCAGGACATCAGGGACCTGCTGGTCGAGTAGTCCCCACCCCGCGCATGGGTAGTTCTCCCCATCGCCCCATAACGCGCTTTCTTCTAGCCTGAATCCGGAAGAAGGAGCATTCGGGCGGTGGAGGGGGGCAACATGACGTGGAAAATCGATGTTCCCGCCGTGCGCACGGTCCTCGAGTTCAATTTTGGAGTCGATAGCATCCAGAGCACTGGGAAAACGGTGAGTGATGATTTCGGCAATTGGCAAAACTACTTCATCGATGGGATTCAGGAAGCGGGAAACAGCGCCGTGGACGGAACCCAGGAGTCAGCTGGCCGGGTAGGGGAACACCTCCAGCAGACGGCAGAGGGCCTGATGCGGGAACGCTCTGAAACACACCGCGATCAACCCACCCGTTAGAAAGGCATCGGATGACCCTCCGCAGCACCACCGGCGGCATCTTGGCTCTCGGACTTGTCGGCGCCTTGGCCATGACCGCCTGCACCCCCAACCTAGGAGAACCCATGGATGCAACTACGGCAGCTTCCTCCCCCTCCGGCCAGCGCGACGCCTTATCGATCCGCGAGGACTTCTATGTCGAGATTGCCCAGTTTACCGAAGAAGCCGGTGGAAAGTGGACGTATCTCGACGGCGATTCCTTCTCCCCCGAGGACCGTGCCTCATTCTCTCCGAAGGCCTGCGCCGGTGCCGACGACGACGGACCACGGCAATTATTGTTGCTCCTGCTCTCCGGGCCCAGCAAGGAAGGCCCGGCCGAGATCAAGCGCATCAAGTCGGTGCTCGAAGACCGGGGTCTGAAGGTCACCGGATATATCCCCGGCACGACCGATGGTGAGACGTCCTCCGTCGACGCGGAAAGCACCACGGGGCAATACGTTTCCTATGGCACCAATGCTCAGCGCACGACCGTCAGGTTCGGCAGCGAATGCTCCTCTG
>NZ_JBQSWW010000036.1:0-24604 GCF_052377515.1 Arthrobacter sp. AOP36-C1-22
CGGTGCTGGGCCACCGGTTCGTCCCCGGCCAGGACGCCCAGCAGGCGGGCCAACTCATCGCGCTCGCCGGAATCGAGCCGGCCGAAGTATTCGGTGGACTGCCTGCGACGCGATTGGTGGATCCTGGAGCGCAGTTCCTGCCCGTCGGCGGTGAGGCGGACCAGTACGGCCCGGCGGTCCAGCGGGTCCGGCGCCCGTTCCACCAGCTCCTTGGTTTCGAGCTGGTCGATGACTTCGGTCGCCGACCGCGGGGCGATCCGCAGCAGATCGGCCAGTGCCTTCAGCCGCAGCCCGGCCTCCGGGCCGCCCCCCGCCCCCCGGACCTCGGGCGGGCAGGGTCCACACCCGCGAGCCAGCGTATTCAGCGCCCGCCATTGGTGCGGGGTCAATTCAAAGGGGGCCAATTCGTGCGTCCAGCGGCGACGGAGCCCCCGGAAGGCAGCGTGGAAGAGGTCGCCGAGATCGGGATCTTCGGTCAGGCCGGGGGGCACATCAGCGGTCATGCCCTCAGTGTACCCATTTGCGATCCTCCCACATAATGAGGTAACCTCTGCATAGTTGCCGGGCATCCCGGGCGACTCCTTCAACCCAGGAGGTGCTGCCGATGAAACCGGCACGGACTCCAGAACCACCCTCCCCCCGCCGTGGGGGCCCCGGCAGGATCAGCGCCGATGACCGCAACCAGCTCGCCCGCCATCCGGTGAGCCTGCGCCGGGTCGCCGGGCTCTTCGCCCCGCACCGGAAGATTATCACCGTGTTGATGCTGCTCATCAGCGTGGCGTCGGTGGCCGGCCTGGCCCAACCGTTCCTGATCCGCGGCATCATCGATGACGCCATCCCCGACGGAAACGTCCCGCTGCTGGCCTGGCTGGCCGGGGCCATGGTCGTCATCGCGGCGATCACCGCCCTGATCGGCGTCGTGCAGACCTGGATGGCCACCGACATGGGCCAACGGGTCATGCACACCCTGCGCACCGGCATGTTCACCCACCTCCAGGCCCAGTCCCTGGCCTTCTTCACCCGGACCCGCGGGGGAGAAATCCAGTCGCGGCTCACCAGCGACATCGCCGGAATGCAATCGGTGGTGACCACCACGGCAACATCCATCGCCACGAACCTGACCACCGCCGTCGCCACGGCCATCGCCATGGTCGCCCTGTCCCCGATGCTCAGCATCCTCTCGCTCATCGTCATCCCGCCGGCGGTCTTCCTGAGCCGCCGGGTCGCCCTGCTGCGACGCGATATCACCGCGGACCGCCAGGCGGAGTTGGCGAACCTCTACACCCAGGTCGAACAGGGCCTCTCGGTATCCGGGGTGCGCCTGGCCAAGACGCTGGGCACCACCGAACGCGACGCCGCGGACTTCACCGCCAGCTCGCACCGGCTCATCGGGCTCGAACTGCGCTCGCAACTGGCCGGACGCTGGCGGATGGCCACCATGCAGATCGTCTTCGCGGCCATCCCCGCGGCCATCTACCTCGCCGGCGGCTTCCCGGCCGCCACCGGCGGGATGACCATCGGCACCATCGTCGCCTTCACCGCACTGCAGTCGACCATCTTCCGCCCGATCATGGGACTGCTGAACGTCGGGGTCCAATGGGTCACGGCGATGGCACTCTTCAGCAGGATCTTCGAATACCTGGACCTGGTCCCGGAGATCACCGCCCCCGATCACCCCGTGCGGATCGACCCCGACACCGTCCGCGGGGAACTGCGCTTCGAAGGCGTGGGGTTCTCGTACGACGGCGAATCCCGGGCCCTGGCCGATATCGATCTGGTGGTGCCCGCGGGGACCGCGACGGCGATCGTCGGGGCGACGGGGTCGGGGAAAACGACCCTCGGGGCCCTCGTCCCGCGGTTGCACGAGGCGAGCGCGGGGCGCATCACCATCGACGGGGTCGACGTGAAGGACCTGGCCCCCGCCGACCTGGCCCGGATCGTCGGGGTGGTCTCCCAGGAGTCCTATCTGATCCACGCCTCCATCCGGGAGAACCTTCGCCTGGCGGCCCCCGAAGCCACCGACGAGCAGTTGTGGGCGGCCCTCGAGGCAGCGCGGATCGATGAGTTGATCGCCGCGTTGCCGGTCGGGCTGGAGACGATCGTCGGGGCTCGGGGACACCGGTTCTCCGGCGGGGAGCAGCAGCGTCTGGCGATTGCCCGGACCATCCTGCGCAATCCGCGGATCCTGGTCCTGGACGAAGCCACCTCGGCCTTGGACAACACGACCGAGGCCCAGGTCCAGGCCGCCCTGGACCGGCTTTCGGAGGGACGGACCACGGTGACGATCGCGCACCGGCTCTCCACGGTGGAGCGGGCCGATCAGCTGGTGGTGCTGGACGCGGGGCGAATCGTCGAACGGGGGAGCCCCGCCGAATTGCGGTCGGCCGATGGCCCGTTCGCCCGCCTGCTGAGGGTCCGTGCCGCGGCCGACGAACTGCGGCTGGAGGACAGCGGGCCGGTCGGCTCGTGGTAGCAGCCGGGTGGGCCCGCGGCGCGGCCTGGGGCCGGTCCGGGACAAGAGTAGGCCCTTGGAAACCCAGCCTGGTTTCCAAGGGCCTTTTCATCACTCGCACCTTCTTGAGGTACTCCCCAGCCTAGGAGCGCCGGCTGGGAGCCGACTGTGCGGACCGTAGGAGGCAACTGGCAGTCGGGCCGACGCCCGGGGCGCGCCGCGGTCCTTCGCAGGGGCGGGCTCCGGTCGCGCTGGATGGACGGCTAGAGGAACGGGCGCAACGGAATGAGGATGACTTCGCTGATCTTGGCAGCCGGGTTCTGCCGGCTCCAGTCGGACAGCGTCAGTTCCCGGCAGTTGGTGCTGTCGACTTTGAAGATCCTCTCCATTTTCGCCGCGAACTCCGGGTCGTGGATCTCAAGGTTCGTCTCGTAGTTCCCGGTCAGGCTCAGCCGGTCGATGTTGGCGGTGCCGATCGTGGACCATTGGCCGTCGATGGTGGCGGTTTTGGCGTGGATCATGGCGTCGCGGTAGAGCAGGATGGAGATCCCCTCCCGCAGCATGGTGGTGAAGAACCCCCGGGCCAGCCAGTCGGCCAGGACGTGGTTGGAATCCTCCGGGAGGATGAGCCTGACATCGACGCCCCGCCTGCTGGCGGCCCGCAGTGAATCAAGGATCTGCCGATCGGGGATGAAGTAGGCGGTGGTCATGTAGATGTGATCGCTGGCCCGGTTGATGGCGTCGAGGTAGACCCCCCGGATCGGGTACACCAGATGGGAGGGGATGTTGTTGGCCGTGCGGATGTGCGGATCCCACGTCAGCGCCGGCTGGTGGGGGATTTCCGGCCGGCCGCAGGCGGTGTTCCAGACGTCCAGGAATGCCTGGCGCAGTTCCCAGACCGCCGGACCCTTGAGGCGCAGATGCGTATCGCGCCATTCGGTGGCGTAGAGATCCCCGATGTTGTAGCCGCCGACGAAGCCGGTTTCGCCGTCCACGATTAGCAATTTGCGGTGGTCCAGGCCGGTGCTTCGCAGCGGGGTGAACAACCGTGAGGGGCGCAGGACGGGGAACCGGTACACGTGGACCCCGGGGTGGAACCGGAAGAAGGAGCGGGGGACGACGAGGTTGGCGAAGCCGTCGTAGATGACGAAGACGTCGACCCCGCGGGCCGCGGCATCGTTCAAGGCTTCCTTGAAGCGTTGTCCGGTCGCGTCGGACTTCCAGATGTACGTCTCCAGGAAGACGTGTTCTTCGGCGCCGCGGATGGCGGCGAGCATATCGGCGTAGACGTCTTCGCCGTAGGTGTAGATCTTCGTCTCGGAGTCCTTGACGGGGGCGTCGAATGCCCCCGGGCGCGGGAACCCCGCCCGGCGGGTCCGTTGGCGGCGTTTGAGCGAATCGAAGATCACCAGGCCGGCCACCACCGTG
This sequence comes from Arthrobacter sp. AOP36-C1-22, assembly GCF_052377515.1. Taxonomy (NCBI): domain Bacteria; kingdom Bacillati; phylum Actinomycetota; class Actinomycetes; order Micrococcales; family Micrococcaceae; genus Arthrobacter; species Arthrobacter sp. AOP36-C1-22. The sequence goes on from NZ_JBQSWW010000036.1 coordinate 3,881, forward strand.
GCCTGCAAGGCCACGAAGGCCAGCGCCAATCGGGCGGCCGTTTTTTTCAAGCCCGCCATGACGGCGGGCGGGATCACGGAAGACATGGTGTGAGTTTAGTTCCGATGCCGGCGTCGGGGCTCGTGCGACTCGGCGCCCCGGGGCGGAGACGGGGTTGACGGCGGGGGTGTCGTCCCTCACACTGGATAATATACGATTTAGTATACTAAGTCAGGATCTGTAGGTGGCGCCAGAGACGTCGTCGCGCAGCAGAAGCCAGGTGGGGGGCGCCGGAACCGCCACACCAGTCCAGGAGTGAACCATGAGCACAGCACGGCTCGATGCCCACGCACGCAAGACCCAGCGACGCGTCGCCTTTGCCACGATCGTTGGGACCACCATCGAGTGGTACGACTTCTTCATCTACGCCACGGCCGCCGGCCTGGTCTTCGCCCATGTGTTCTTCGCTCCGGCGGGGGAGTCCATCGGACTGCTGCTCGCCTTCGCCTCCGTGGGCATCAGCTTCCTCTTCCGGCCGCTGGGGGCGTTCCTTGCCGGGCATTACGGGGACAGGATCGGCCGGAGACCGATGCTGGTCATCACGCTGATCATGATGGGCTCCGCGACGACCCTCATCGGCGTGTTGCCGACCTATGGGACCGCCGGGATCCTGGCCCCCATCCTGTTGCTGTTGCTGCGGATCCTGCAGGGGGTCTCCGCCGGCGGCGAATGGGGTGGAGCGGTACTGATGGCCGTCGAGCATGCCCCGGCGGACCGCCGGGGTCGGGCCGGCGCATTCCCCCAGCTGGGTGTGCCGCTGGGCCTGCTGCTGGCCACTGGCGTGACCGCACTGATGACCGGGTGGATCTCCCCGGGGGAGGCCTTCGTCCAGTGGGGGTGGCGGATCCCGTTCCTGCTCAGCGTCGTGCTGATCGCCGTCGGCTACATGGTCCGCCGTGCGGTGGACGAATCCCCGGTGTTCCAGGAGATCGCGGAGAAGAAGCAGCAGACCAAGGTGCCGATCGCCGAGCTGTTCCGCAAGCATTGGCTGCTGGTGCTCCTGGCCGCGCTGGTCTTCGCGGGCAACAACGCCGCGGGCTACATGGCCACCGGCGGATTCATCCCCAGCTACGCGACCAGTGATGCCGTGGGCCTGGACCGCACGGATGTCCTGGTGGCCATGACCTTCGCCGCTGCCATGTGGTTCATCTTCACCTTCGCCGCCGGGGTGCTGGCGGACAAGATCGGGCGCAAACGAACCTACCTGATCGGCTTCGGCATCCAGATACTGATGGTCTTCCCGCTCTTCTGGATGATCGATACCGGCTCACTGGCACTGCTCTACCTCGCGCTGGGACTGTTCACGATCGGGCTCGGGTTGACCTACGGTCCGCAGGCCGCCTGGTACTCAGAGATATTCCCGGCCTCCGTGCGGTTCTCCGGGGTGTCGATCTCCTATGCCCTCGGGGCGATCCTGGGTGGGGCCTTCGCCCCGACCATCGCCCAGGCCCTGATCAACGCCACCGGCACCGGGGCATCCATCTCGGTCTATCTGCTGCTCATGACCGTCGTGGCCATTGCCGCAGTGCTGATCCTGCGGGATCGGCCCGGGATCAACCTGTCCATCAACAACCAGGCCGAGCAGGAGGTGGGGGCCACCATCTTCGATCAGCGACGCGCCCCCGCGTTCGAAAAGGCGAGGGGGTAGGCCCCGGTCACGGCCGGCCACTGCCGCGTGCCGTGCGGCAGCTAGCCGGTTTTCCCGGTCTCGGGGAGCGAATGGCTCACGACGACCCCTGCGACCCCGAGCACGGCCAGGAAACCCAGCGCGGCTTCGGGGCCCAGCGCGGCGAGGGCGCCGGAGATCGCACCGGCGACCAAAAGCAGGACCCCCATCGCCGTGTTGGCCACGGCAATGTACCGGGTGCGGAGATCTCCCTCGGCGAGGTCGACCACATACGTCTTCCGTGCCACCCGCACCGCGGTATGGCTCAGGACCAGGACCAGATAGACCGCCGGATAGATCCACCACAGTTCCCGGCTACCCGGGATGAACAGCACGACGGCGAGGAACAGGACCACGACGAGCGTGGCGAAGGCGGCACCCCAGAGCATCAGCCGGCGTGAGGAGCGATCGGCCCAGCGGCCGAAGGGCCGTCCACCCACCAAAGCCGCCACGCCCTGGGCCATGACGAACGGACCGAGCGACCCGAGCCCGGCATCGCCGGTTGCGGCACTGAGGGCAACGACGAAGGGCGGGCTGAGCGCGGAGACCAGCAACAGGGCGCGGGCGACGACGAATCGGCGGAACCCGGCATCGCTGCGCAGCAGGTTCCATGCCGAACGGGCCCACCCCTCGTCCTCGACAGCCGAAGCCGGCGGATCCTCCTGCTCGGGCTCGCGGACTCCCCGGTACACCACTGCGGCCAGGACCCAAGCCAGAGCGGCAGCCCCAAGCAAGGCCGCCAGCACCATTGTCGAGACGTCATCACCACCGAGCAGACGGATCAACAGCCCCAGGGTGATTGCGACGGCGCCCGAGAACACCGTGGACCACCCGTTGATCTGACCGCGCTCGCCTTCGGGCACGGTACGCCCGAGCACATCCTTGCCCGCCAACGAACACAGCGACCGGGACACCGAGAAGAGCGCCAGCGCTGCAAGGAGCAGCACGCCTGCCGCTTGTCCATCCAGCGTCGCGGCGATCAGGGCCAGGGCCGCCGTCGCCAGCGCCTGGCCCGCGGCGCCGATGATCCAGACCGTCGTCCGCCGGCCCCGGCGTTGCACCATCGGGGCCATAGCCGCCTGCGGCAGCATGGATCCGGACTCGCGGATGGGCACCAGCAGCCCGACCAGGACCATCGGAGCTCCCAACGAGGCGAGCAGCCACGGCAACACGGTCTTCGCGTTGACCACCTGGTCCCCGACGGCCTGGAGCGAGTTGGCGACCACCTGGCGCAGGCCGTTGCGGGCGATGATCCGTTGATGGGCCTGCGACTGGTCGCGTCGATCCGCCCGGACGAGGCGTTGATAGACGCCCCGGGTATTCACTGCGGGACCCCGGGGTCGCGGTGTGCAACCGTGAGGCGGTCCGGGAGTGCGGGGGCCCGGCTCCCGCCGGTGGTTGCGCCGTAGGGCCGGGACGGCACGACCCCTGTTGCGAGTTCCATCCGCGCCCCTCTTTCCGACAGAGTGGAACCAGCCTACTGCCCCCAGGGGCGGCCCGGGCGGATCAGCAGCAGTGCGGGTCCGAGCCGGCGGATTCGGCCTCGCCGGTGATCGCCGAGAGCGGTTGCGTGCAGGCATCGCCCCGCCAGGCCTCGAGACCTTCGCGCAGGGCGACGACGGCAATGACCAGCCCGGCCACCGGGTCGGCCCAGGTCCAGCCGAAGAGGCTGTTGAGCAGCAGGCCGAACAACACGGCCGCCGAGAGGTAGGAACAGATCAGCGTCTGCTTCGAGTCGGCGATGGCCGAGGCCGACCCGAGGGCCTGGCCCGTCCGGCGCTCCCACAAACTAAGGAACGGCATGACAACGAGGCTGACGGCGGCCAGGACGATGCCCACGGTGCTGTGTTCGGCTTCCCGCAGCCCCGCCAGGGTCAGTACCGCGTCGATGCTGATGAAGACCGCCAACCCGAAGAAGGAAAAGGCGATCAACCGCAGTGCCGTCCGTTCCCGTTTTTGCGGATCCGGGGCCGAGAATTGCCAGGCCACTGCCGCGGCGGAGAGGACTTCCACGATGGAATCCAGGCCGAAGCCGAGCAGCGCCACCGATGACGCTGCGGTGCCGGCGGCCAAGGCGATCACTGCTTCGATGACGTTGTAGCTGATCGTCAACGCCACGATCAGCCGAATGCGGCGCTTCAGGACCTCGCGTCGTTGGTCGCGGTCCCCGGGAGCCCTCAGCACGTGCATCCGGGCCCTGCACAGCAGTCGGGTTCCATCCGCAGGGCGGCCTTGAGTAGTTCGTCCATGGCAGCTGCCAGATGGGGGTCGGTCAGGCGATACCAGGAACGCCTGCCGTCGGGGATCGCCTCGACGAGCCCGCAGCCGCGCAGGCAGGCGAGCTGGTTGGACATGACCTGCCGGGAGACGCCGAGGGCCTCGGCCAGATCGGACGGATAAGCCGGTCGTTCCCGCAAGGCCAGCAGCACACCGACGCGGGTGGGGTCGGATACGGCATGGCCGAAGCGGGACAGTGCGGCGGTATGCGAGGCGGTGGCGGTGGGATGCATGAGTACCACGGTACAGCTAATCCTGAATTCACAAAAGCGTGGATGACCTAGTGATCGGCGGCCGTGGCGGTGACCCACAGGGCCCGGATGGCTTCGGGGCGCAACACCACCCGGGCCTCGTCGTCGTGCGGGGCCAGGGCCAGGGAGCCATTGGCTTCGGCTGCCGCGATGTCGACCAGCGCGCCCGGGCGCAACCCGTGCCGGGCGAGTAGGCGCAACAGACCGGGGTCCTCGTCGGAGATGCGAGTGACCTCATAGGTTCCCGGGAGGGCCTCTGCGAGGTTGACCGCATGTGCCGGACGCCGCGTGGCTCCGGCCACGGTGGGGATCGGGTCTCCGTGGGGGTCGTGGACGGGGTGCCCCAGCAGGGAATCGATGCGTTCGATCAGCGTGTCCGAGACGGCATGTTCGAGGTTCTCCGCCTCGTCGTGGACCTCCTCCCAGGAATACCCCAACGTACGGACCAGGAAGGATTCGAGGAGACGGTGCTTGCGGACCATGGCCACGGCATGGCGTTGTCCAGCGGCGGTGAGGCGGACCGGCTGGTAGGGCTCGTGGATGACCAGCCCCTGGGCGTGAAGCCGGCGCATGGTGTCGGAGACATTGGCGGCGGTGGTCCCGAAGCGTTCCGCCAGCGCCTTTCCGGTGACCGGGGAGCCGCCCCATTCGGTGGCGGACCAGATGGCCTTCAGGAAATCCTCGGCGACGCGGCTGATTTCCCCGGAGCCCGGGGGCGGGGTTGCCGGAGTGTGTTCTTGTCTCATTGGGCCCCCGTGACGGTCAGGGAGATGAGCAGCAGATTCAAGGCGATGATGGCCACGGTGATCGCCCACGCGAAGACCTGGGTGCCCAGGCCGTTGATGAACCGGCCCATCACCGAACGCATCCCCGTATAGCGGACCAGAGGGACCAGTGCGAAGGGGATGCCGATGGAGAGGAAGACCTGGCTGAGCACCAGGGCCCAGGTCGGGTCGACCCCCACGGTGAGGATGGCCAGTGCCGGGATCAGCGTGACGACCCTGCGCGCCAGCAGGGGGATCCGGCGCTGCAGCAGGCCCGACATGATGGCCGAACCGGCATAGCAACCCACCGAGGTCGATGCCAGGCCCGAGGCCAGGAGTCCGACGCCGAAGATGACGCCGATGACCGGTCCCAGCGCCTCGACGATGGTCCCATGGGCGCCCTGGATCGTGTCGGTGCCCTCCACTCCGCGTAGGCTCGAGGCCGCCAGCAACAACATCGCGATGTTGACCGAACCGGCCACGATCAACGCCAGGACGACGTCCCAACGGTTGGCATGCAGGAGTCGCCGGATCCCCGATTCGGTGTGCCCTTCACCATGCCGGTCCCGGGCCAGGGAGGAATGCAGGTAGATGGCGTGGGGCATGACCGTGGCCCCGAGCATGCCGGCCGCGAGCAGGACCGTGCCCGTGCCCTCGAACCTGGGAACGAGCCCGCCGGCGGCGGCACCCCAGTCCATCGGGCTGACCAGCAGGCCCGCAACGAATCCGATGGTGATCAGCACCAGCAGCGCCATGATCACCAGTTCGAAGGGGCGTTGACCATGCCGGGACTGGATGGTCAGCAGGGCCATCGAGACGATCCCGACGATCAGCCCGCCCAACGGCAACGGCAGGCCGAAGAGGATGTGCAGTGCAATGGCCCCGCCGATGACCTCGGCCAGATCGGTGGCCATGGCGATGAGCTCGGCCTGGCCCCAGAAGGCCAGGCGGCCGCCGCGCGAGAGCCGGGCGCCCAGGATCTCGGGCAACGACCTGCCGGTGACCAGCCCCAGCTTCGCCGAGAGGTACTGGATCATCACGGCCATGACGTTCGCCGCCACCAGCACCCAGACGAGCAGGTAGCCGTGTTGGGCTCCGGCGGTCAGGTTCGCCGCGACATTGCCGGGGTCGACATAGGCGATGGCCGCAACGAAGGCCGGACCCAGCAGCCACACCAGGCGTCGCTGGGGGTGTCCTTGCCGTTCCACGACGGACGGTGCCGTCGAACCAGTTCGTTTCATCGCACGGATCCTTTGAGTTAAGTCCACTTAACTTATCGTTCCGGGACCCGATGACGCCAGCGGGATGACGTGAACCGGCCTAGGATGGGCCCATGGATGAGAACCGGTATTCCACCCGCGGCGCCTATGTGAACGTTGGTGAGGAATTCACCCGTGACACGAACTACATCAATGATCGGATCGTCGCCGATCCGGAGGCCGTCCGGGCCTCAGCCGCCCAGGGTGGTGGCTCCATCGGGGACCCCGGGGCCGGACTCTCGGAGGGGGCCCGGGCCTGGCCCGTGGAGGCCGGACGCTATCGGCTCGTGGCGGCCCGCGCCTGCCCGTGGGCGAACCGGGCCCTGATCGTGCGCCGGCTGCTGGGGCTCGAGGAGGCGTTCAGTGTCGGACTGCCCGGTCCGACCCACGATGTCAGGTCCTGGACCTTCGATCTGGATCCCGGAGGCCGGGACCCCGTCCTGGGGACCGAACGGCTGCAGGAGAACTTCTTCCGGCGCTTCCCCGACTACCCGCGGGGCATCACCGTTCCGGCAATGGTGGACATCCCCACCGGCGGCGTCGTGACCAACGACTACCCGCAGATGACGCTGGACTTCTCGACCCAATGGAAGCAGTTCCACCGGGCGGGGGCCCCCGACCTGCTGCCTGCAGGGCGCTGGGAGGAGATGGCCCCGGTCATCAAAAGGATCTTCACCGAGGTCAACAACGGGGTCTACCGCTGTGGTTTCGCCGGTTCGCAGCAGGCCTACGACGAGGCCTACCAGCGCCTCTGGACTGCCATGGACTGGTTGGAGGAACGCCTCGCCGGGCAGCGGTACCTGATGGGGGAGACCATCACCGAGGCGGATGTCCGCCTGTTCACCACCCTGGTGCGCTTCGACGCCGTCTACCACGGGCACTTCAAATGCAACCGGAACAAGCTCGCCGAGATGCCGGTGCTCTGGGCTTATGCCCGGGACCTGTTCCAGACCCCGGGGTTCGGGGACACCGTCGATTTCACGCAGATCAAACGGCACTATTACATCGTGCACGAGGACATCAATCCCACCGGATTCGTGCCGCAGGGCCCCGCGCTGGACAACTGGCTCCAGGCCCACGGACGCGAGGAACTGGGCGGTTCCCCGTTCGGCTCCGGAACGGCGCCCGGACCGGTGCGTGCCGGGGAGGAAGTCACCGCCGGGCACAACCCGCTCCATCCCGGTTGAGGTCCGGCTACCCGTTGCGTCCGGGCTGCCCCCGATCGTCAAGACCCTTCAGGAACAGGTTTTTCTGGACCTGGTCCCAGCCCTCGGAGGTCAGTTTGGAGGCCTCGAAGTCGTCGGCCTCTATCCTGGCCGAGATGCCGTAGAACGAAACGTCGAACGGCATGCCGGCACAGGCGATGTGATCTTCCTCCGCGACGATCAGGCAGAGGCCCTCATCCGATTCGGCGCTCTGCCTGGCATCCCCGGTGGCTGCGCGGGCCATATAGAACGAGAGGCCGTCGACCTGGGCGGCAAAGCGCACTGTATCCGGTTCGAATCCGCCGACATGGAGATCGGAGGGCAACTCGTCCTGCGCGGTGGCCGGCTCATCGAGTAGTTCGATGCCCTGATCCGCCGGGCTGCTGCACCCGGCCAGGAGCGGTAGGGCCAGTAGCGGAACCAGAAGGTGACGTCGCATGGGGCCAGCCTCCCCGACGCGTTGGATTCTGGCTACCCCTCGTCCTCGGGAACCGGATGGCGTGGGGGTGTCCTGCTGCTGTGGTCCAGACCCTTGACGAACAGCTGGCGCTGCAGCTGTTCCCACCCCTCGGGTGCCGGGTGCGGGGTGTGCTCAGCGTCGGGCACGAATCGGGCCGAGACGCCGAGGAACCGGGTTTCCAAGGGCAGCGGTCCGCAGGTGATGACCTCCGGCTCGGCGACGATGAGGCAGGCCCCCCACCCCGGCGGGAGGTTCGCCGGACCGCCCGTCAGGGGTGGCCGGGCCAGATAGAAGGAGAAGCCATCGGTCCGGGTGAGCAACCGGGTGGTTCCCGGCTGGAAGCCCGCCACGGCGGTGTCGGCTGGCAGGGCATCCTCCGCGGTGGCCGGCCGATCGAGGAGTTCCAGGCCCGCGCCGGTGGAGCCGCACCCTGCCACTGGAGCCAGGCATAAGGCCAGCAGCGGAACCATGAGGCGAGGGCGCATGGGGACAGCGTGCCCGATGGGCAGGCTCCTGGCTACCGTCGGGGGCCAACGCGAAGCGTCGGGGTGGCATGGCAGGATGGAACCCATGACGATCACCGCCGCCGCAGACGGCTCCGCGCTTGGAAACCCAGGACCCGCCGGCTGGGCCTGGTACGTCGACGACTCCGCCTGGCGGGCCGGCGGCTGGCCCCACGGGACGAACAACATGGGCGAACTGATGGCCGTGCTGGATCTGTTCCGTTCCACCGAACATGTCGCCGACGAGCACCTGCACATCCTGTGCGATTCCCAATACGTCATCAACTGCATCACCAAGTGGATGCCGGGGTGGAAACGCAAGGGATGGAAGAAGGCCGACGGCAAGCCGGTGTTGAACGTGGACCTGCTCAAGCAGATCGATGAGGCCATCACCGGCCGCGACTACCGGTTCGAATGGGTCAAGGGCCATGCCGGGCACCACCTCAACGAGGCGGCCGATGACCGCGCCCGGGCTGCGGCCACCGCCTACCAGTCCGGGCGGGGCAGCGACGCGGGCCCGGGCTACCCGGGATCCGGGTCACCTGAGGCCGGCCCGGCGGACCCCGGCCCTTCCCCGCAGGCCGAGCCGGCCCCCACCGGTGCGGACCCCCTGGAACAGGACGACTTGTTCTCCTCCCTCGAGGACCCCGCCGAAACGGGCCGCGGAAGCGCCGAGATCGATGCCGTGGTCGCCCTGGAACGGGAGTTGCTGGATCCTCGGGTCCGCAGCGAAGTGGGACAGCTGAACTTCCTGCTGCATCCGGACTACCGCGAAGTCACGTCCCGGGGGACGCTGACCGAACGCGAGACCGCGGTGACCGTCTTGTCCTCGGGGGCCGTGGACCTGCTGGAAGCCGCCGATCAGGTGGGCGAGGAGGACGACGTCGTCCCGCACGGCGGATGGTCGACCCCGCCGGCCGGCCCCGGGATCGACCGTGCCTTCGAACTGCTCGAGGCGATCCGCGTGGGGGTGGAGGCGATCCACCTGACCTACCGTCTGGTCGGAACGGAATCGGCGGTCACCGTCGGTTCCCTGTGGCAGCGTGAAGAGCAGCGCTGGCGGTTGCGCTTCCGCCAGGAAACCCCCGAAGTCTAGATCCCCGAATGCCGGGGACCCCTCCCCGGAATCGGCAGAGCCCAGGAGCCCCACCGTGAACGACCCGCGCTTCGCCCCCGTCACCGAGCTGTTGGAATCCTTCGCCACGGCGGACCCCGACTACTCGGCCCAGCTCTGCGTCTACGCCGGTGGGCACCCCGTCATCGACCATGCGGTGGGACCGAACTCACAGCTGGATTCGCTGACCGGGGTCTTTTCCGCCTCCAAGGGGGCCGCCGGCATGGTCATCGCCCTGCTGGTGCAGGATGGCCTGCTGGACTTGGAGGAACCGGTGACCAGGTATTGGCCGGAATTCGCGGCCCGGGGCAAGAAGGCCATCACGGTCGGGCAACTGCTGAGCCACCAGGCCGGGCTGCCGGGGGTCGACGGCGGCATGGCGGTGGAGCACTACACCGAATCATCCCAGGGCGCCGCACGCCTGGCCGCCGCCCCTCCCGTCTGGAAACCCGGCTCCACGCACCAATACCACGCGTTGACCATCGGGATCTTCGCCGAGGAACTCGTCCGGCGCATCACCGGGCAGACCCTGCAGCAGGTCTACGAGACCCGCATCCGGGAGCCCTTCGGCATCGACTTCCACCTCGGTCTGCCCGAGGGCGAGGAGCCCCGGTTCCGCGAGGTGCTCAAACCCGCGCAAAGCCCGGAGCTTCCCTTCATCGACCCGTATGGTCCGCTGGGTCTGGCGCTGAACTCCACGGCGGGCTTCGATATCGGAGAGGGCATCAGCTACGACCTGCTGGACCTGCCCAACTACCGGCGGATCAGGGCCTCGGGCCTCGCGGCCGCCGGGGGAGTGGCCAGTGCCCGCGGCCTGGCGCGGCTCTATGCGGCGGCCAGCACCGGCGTCGTCCGGGACGACGGGGCCGCCGATGGGCCCTTCCTGACCGAGGACACGCGAGGGACGGTGGCCGCCGAGCAGGTGTTCGGCCTCGACCGGGCCAACGGGCTGACCGGGGCGTTCGCCGTGATGTTCATGAAATCGATCCCGCGCAACGACTTCGGGTCCTGGCAGTCCTTCGGCCACGACGGGGCCAACGCCACGCTGGCCTACGCCGACCCCGCCTACGGCATCGGATTCGGTTATGTGCCGGCCCGGGCCGAGGAGAGCGGCACCGGCACCCGGGGTGGGCAACTCAGCGTGGCCGTACGCCAGGTCCTGCTCTCCCTCGCCGGCGGCTGAGCGGCGGCACCGGGGTTCACGCGCTCTGCTGCAGGGGCCAGGTCGAGGAGGCGAGTAGTTCGCCGTCGTGCCCGCAGACCAGGACCGCGACCCCGAAATCGCGGACGGCGGCCTCCAGGGTGGATTCCCCGCCGACCATGATGGCCTGGGACAGCACATCCGCGGTGACGATCTCCTCGGCCAACACGCTGACCTGCAGATAGGCGTTCGGCCCGGATCCCGCCCCCGTCGAAGTGGTGGCCAACGCCGCGGTGAACCCGGGGGTCCCGGCCAACGGCACATCGGCGACCAAGGTCGCCGGATCGAAGGGATCGGTGATCCCGGCCCGCCAATGCCTGCCATAGAACGGGTCGGTTCCGGTGGGTTCTGCCGGGAAGGGCGAACCGCTGCACAGCACGTCGCCGCCGGCGGTGACCGACCAATGCGGCAGTTGGAGGTCCATCATGGCCTGGCCGGCGTGGGCGATGGCCCACCCCTTGACCAGCCCGCTCAGATCCACCGGTCCGGTGGAGGTGTGCGGGGTGTAGGCACCGTCGGTCGCCTGGCGCCAGACGGTCGCCTGCTCATAGAGCGCCCGCAACCGGCGGTGGGCGTACCGGAGTTCGATGTCCCCGCGACGCAGGCTCTCCACCGGGCCCTGGCCGTCGACGCCGAAGGAGGTCTGGGCGTCGAGGAAGATGCGCTGGACCGTTTCCACGGCGGCGTCGAGCTCGTCGGGCTCCAGCGGCGCGCTGATGCCGACCGTCGTGCCCAGGGCCTGGAACGACCGGTGGGCCAGCTCCGGGATCCGCGGATCGGCCGGCCCGCCCGTCGCTTCGTCCACCACGCTCATGCCCGGGGTCCCGCGAGACCTGCCGGGGCCATGTGGTCCGGCGTGCTGATGAGCTGGACGGGCTCCGAACCGCGCAGCTGCTGGCGCCTGACACTGGACAGGGTCGAGGGACTGGCCGCCGGCCTCGTGGTGATCGCAACCGCGGAACCGCTCGTGGTGGACCCGAGTCGATAGGGTGCGGGAGCCGGTGTCGCCTGGGCGACCGGTGGCGTGCTGCCGACCCAACCGGCGGCCAACACCCCGGCGGAGGCCACGGAAGCAAAGATGGCTTGGCGGATGTTCACGAGGTGGTCCTTTCGAGGACGGGTTCCTGTCGGTGTTGCATGAAACCAGCCTGTCGAACCGAACTGTGAACACCCTGTGACCGGCCCGCATGGCGGCCCCAGGCGGGCGGGTTTCGCCGAGGGCGGATACATATCGACCGGTGGCGGGCGTCCGGAGAGCGGTGGACGTAGGCTGGACGGGTGGAATTCGAGAAACGGTATCTGGCCCTGGGGGACTCCTTCACCGAAGGCGTGGGTGATGAGGACCCGACCCGTCCCCACGGCGTCCGCGGGTGGGCCGATCGGGTGGCCGAGCAACTCTGTGCCGCCGACCCGGCCTGGGGGTATGCGAATCTGGCCATTCGTGGCAAGAAGATCCACCAGGTCATCGACGAACAGCTCGAAACGGCCCTGGCCATGGAACCGACCCTGGTCACGCTCTATGCCGGGGGCAACGACATCCTGCGCCCCCGGGTGGATATCGACGCGCTGATGGCCGGTTACGACGACATGGTGGCCCGCCTGCGGGCCACCGGTGCAACCGTCGTGGTGTTCACCGGGTTCGACTCCTCGGCCTCGGCCGTCTTCGGCAAGACCCGGGGCCGGACCGCCATCTACAACGAATGGGTGCGTGAAGCAGCTGACCGCCATGGCGCCCTCGTCGCCGACTACTGGCGTTGGCGTGAATTCAGCGATTTCCGGTACTGGGCGGTGGACCGGCTGCATATGGGTCCCCCCGGGCATACGCTGATGGCCAAGAAGGTGTTGACCCTGCTCGAGGGCGCCGACGCGATCGCGACCCCGGAGCTGGAGAGCGCCCCGGAGCCGACCCGTAGGGAACAACTCGCCTCCAACGCCCGCTGGACCCGCGAATTCGTGGTGCCGTGGATCGGGCGCCGTGTGCGGGGGACCTCCTCGGGGGACTCGATGGGCCCCCGCTACCCGGCCTACATCCGGCTCTGAAGGACGGCGCAGTGATTGACTGGTGGCCATGAAGCCATCCACCGGAGCAAACCAGCACGACGGCGAACCGCATGAGGGCGGGGGACTGGCCGAACGGTTGAACTGGCTGCGGGCCGGGGTCCTGGGCGCCAACGACGGGATCGTCTCCACCGCCGCCGTCGTGGTCGGGGTGGCCGGAGCGACCACGGCCACCGGACCGATCCTGGCCGCCGGTGCCGCCGCATTGATCGGCGGAGCGGTGTCCATGGCGCTGGGCGAATACGTTTCGGTCTCCAGTTCTGCGGATTCGCAGCATGCCCTGATTGCCCAGGAGCGGAGGGAACTCGAGCAGATGCCCGAGGAAGAGCTCTCCGAACTGGCCTACCTCTATGAGCAGAAGGGGTTGAGCGCCGCCACGGCGCAGAGGGTTGCCAGCGAACTCACCGCCCATGACGGCCTAGGGGCGCACCTCGAGGCGGAACTCAAGATTGACCGCGACGATGTGGTCAGCCCATGGAGTGCCGCGGCGGCTTCCGCGGTGTCCTTCACTGCCGGGGCGTTAGTGCCCTTTCTGACGGCCGTCCTCTTGCCCGCCGACTGGAGGATCCCCGTGACCTTCCTGGCCGTGCTGTTCGCCCTCGCGGTGACCGGAGGCATCGGCGCACGTCTCGGGGGAGCTCCGATGCTCAAACCGGTGACACGGGTAGTGGTCGGTGGGGTCTTGGCCCTGGGGGCCACCTTCCTCATCGGCACCTGGCTGGGCCAGAGCGGAGCCGTTGGCTAGCGGGATCAGCCCTGCTTGATGACCTGGGTGCCGCCGGCGAACTGATCGAACCAACTCTGGCGTTTCACGGCGTCGCTGTTGATGGTCACCGCGATCACGATCGCGGCGGCCAGCGAGGCGAGCGAACCAAGGATGGAACCGATGAGCGGCAGGATTCCGAGTATCCCGAACCCCATCCAGATATTGCGCTTGATCGCCTCGGTCATATCCGGGCGGCCACCGTTGGCCCCGACGACGTGCAGTTTCATGATCATCTTGCCCACGGTCTGTCCCCGGCTGGACTCCATGAAGGCGAAGTAACCGACGTAGATGACGGCGCTAACTACCGCCGATACCGCCGTCGCACCGAAACTCCTGCCACCGAGCCCGAATCCAGCACCTCCGGCCCCCATCACCGCGCCGGTAATGATCAGGCCGACGATCAGGAAGTTGACGATCAGCAGGATGACGCCGTCGATCAGCCGGGCCAGGAACCTATCGGTGAGCTCCCCGGGGCGTGTACCCGTCGGGGGCATGGCGGGGCCGGTGGGTTGGGGCGGGGGAGGTGTTGGATCGCTCATGGCCCCACCATACGCAAGGATGCGCCCCAAGACCATGGTTGGACATGATCTTCATTTTCGGGCTGAGTAGGCTATATGCGTTTCCCGTCACGCTCGGTGGATGGTGGAGGGGGAGCCTGGCGGGTGGGATACTTGCCGTCCTGTGCATAGGAGGCAGCCGCCGTGGAGCGTCGCCGTCCGTAGGACAGGTAGGCGACGGCGCCGAGCGCCATCCACAGTCCGAAGACGGTCCAGGTGGTTCCCCCGAGGTTGGCCATCAGGAATACGCAGCCGGCAACCGCGAGGATCGGTGTCACCGGGTAGAGCGGAACACGGAAGGTCCGGGGCAGATCCGGGCGGTTGCGGCGCAGATAGATGACCGAAAGACTCACCAGGCTGAAGGCGAAGAGCGTGCCGATGCTGGTGGCGTCGGCCAGCTCGCCCAACGGCACCAACCCCGCGGTGACCATGATGATCCCGCCGGTGATCAACGTGTTCACCACAGGGGTTCCGGTCCGCGGGTTGAGTTTGCCGAAGATGCGGGGAACCATCCCATCGCGGGACATGGCCACCAGGACACGGGTCTGGCCGTAGAGCACCGTGATGACGATGCTGATGATCGCCACCACCGCACCGACGGAGAAGACCAGGGCCACCCAGGCCTGGCCGGTGATCTCTTCAAGGACCTGCACCAGGGCGGCCTCCTTGCCGATGAACCACTGCCAATCCTTGGCGCCGACGGCGGCGATGGCGACCAAAATATAGAGCACGGTCACGATGATCATTGAGGCGATGATGGCCCGCGGTAGATCGCGTTGTGGGTTCACCGCCTCCTCGCCGGCGGTCGATGCGGCGTCGAAGCCGATGTAGGAGAAGAACAGGCGGGCAGCCGCTGCCGAGACCCCAGCGGTGCCCATGGGCAGCAGCGGGGCGAAGTTCCCGGTCTGGAAGGCGCTGAAGGCGATGACCACGAAGAAGAGCAGCACGAGGATCTTCACGAACACCAGCACCGTGTTCACCGTCGCGGACTCCTTGGCCCCGCGCATCAGCAGGACCATGGCCAGGGCGACCACCAGGACGGCGGGAACGTTGAACAGGCCGCCGTCGGCTCCGGGGGGATTGGTCAGCGCCGCGGGCAGGTCCAGCTGGAAGACCCCGGCAAGTTCGTTGACGTACTCCCCGGCGCCCACGGCGATCGCGGCCACCGAGACCCCGTATTCGAGCAGCAGGCACCAGCCGCAGATCCAGGCCAGGCCTTCGCCCACGGTGGCGTAGGTGTATGAGTAGCTGGACCCCGACACGGGGACGGCGCCGGCCATCTCCGCGTAGGACAGGGCCGAAAGCAAGGCGGCGACCCCGGCGATCGTGAAGGAGATCCAGACGGCTGGTCCGGCCATCGGTACCGAGGAACCCAGGACGACGAAGATGCCGGTACCCAGCGTGGCGCCGACGCTGATCATGGTCAGTTGCAGCACACCCAGGGTTCGGCGCATGGTCCCGCCACCGGAACCATGGCCAGCGTCGGCCTGCAGTGTTTCGACGTCCTTGCGCAGCAGGAGCTGTCGGCCCAGCGTCAAGGGCGGGCGGAGTGAGGGTGGGACAGGAATGCCCGAGGCAGGATGGTTCGATGGAATCTGCAACTGCGTCCTCGGCGGGTTCGGGTGGACCCGCGGTTAGGCGGCGCCCGTCGGATCGCGGCAGGTGCCGGTGTCGGCAAATGAACTTACATATTTTCGCACCACCATGCATGAATATGAAAATCGGCGTTCTATTCCGAAGGTTGTCCGTGGCATGGATCTCCACGTATCATGAAGGGGTGCCCATCAGGGCACACGCCTATGACTTGCGGCGGGAGAGTCCCGTCAGATCCACTGGCGGGCGCCGTAGGAGCAATACCCTCCCCGGGAATCTCTCAGGCACCCGTACCGCCGCGCAGAGGCAACTCTGGAAAGAAGACGCATCGCCGGCCGGGGGCACCTGGCCATCAAGCGAAGCGCTCACCGACGGTGCAAGCCGCGGCCGGGACACCGGACGTAGCGGAATCTCTCAGGTCCAATACAGAGTCGGGGAGGAACCGAAGCTCATTCGGTGTGCACCACACATCGACCACACTTGGAGTTCCCCTGATGACCGAGACCACGGCCCGTCCCACCACCAGCACCGCCGGCGAACTTTCCTTCGCCGACCGTCATATCGGCCCCCGCGGCGACGCCACCGAGACCATGCTCCGGCAGCTCGGCTACGCGACCCTCGACGATCTCGTCGACACCGCAGTGCCCGCCGACATCCGCCAGGCGAAGCCGCTGGATCTTCCGGCCGCCCGCTCAGAGGCCGAGGTCCTGGATGACCTGCGTGCCATCGCCGCGAAGAACATCGTCAAAACCCAGATGATCGGCCAGGGGTTCTACAACACCATCACCCCGCCGGTCATCCTGCGCAACGTCCTCGAGGACCCCGCCTGGTACACCGCTTACACCCCGTACCAGCCGGAAATCTCCCAGGGTCGGCTCGAGGCCCTGCTGAACTTCCAGACCATGGTCTCCGACCTGACCGGACTGCCGATCGCCAATGCCTCGCTGCTCGATGAAGCATCGGCCGTCGCCGAAGCCGTCCTGCTCATGCGCCGCGCCAATAAGGCCAAGGCAGAAGCCAAGACCGTCCTGGACGCCGACCTGTTCCCGCAGACCATCGCCGTGGTGAAGGGACGCGCCGAAGCCCTGGGCTTCGAACTCGAAATCGCTGACCTCTCCGCCGGCCTGCCCGACGGCGAGATCTCCGGCATCGTGCTCCAGCAGCCGGGCAACTCGGGCCGCGTCGTCGATCAGACGGCGGTGATCGCCGCGGCCAAGGAACGCGGCGCGATGGTCACCGTCGCCGCCGACATCCTGGCCCTGACCCTCATCGTCCCGCCGGGCGAGCAGGGAGCCGACATCGCCGTGGGCAACACCCAGCGCCTGGGCGTCCCGCTGTTCTTCGGCGGCCCGCACGCCGCCTACATGTCGGTGCGCGACGGCCTGGTGCGCTCACTGCCCGGTCGCCTGGTCGGAGTCTCCAAGGACGACACCGGACTGCCCGCCTACCGGCTGGCCCTGCAGACCCGCGAGCAGCACATCCGCCGCGAAAAGGCCACCTCCAATATCTGCACCGCCCAGGCACTGCTGGCCATCACCGCCTCGATGTACGGCGTCTACCACGGACCCGAAGGCCTCAAGGCGATCGCCCAACGCGCCCACCTGCGCGCCGGTGCCCTCGCTTCGGTACTCGGCGACGCAGGATTCGCCCTGGCCAACGAGTCCTTCTTCGACACGCTGACCCTGCAGGTCCCCGGCCGGGCCGATGAGCTGGTGACCGCAGCCGAGGAACACGGCATCAACCTGCGCCGCCTGGACGCCGACACCGTGGGCATCTCCACCGATGAAACCACCACTACCGCCCACCTGGTGGCGATCGCCGAAGCCTTTGGCGTTGCCGATGCCGCCGGGGCCGTCGAGGCCGCCGAAGCTGCCGTCACCGAGGCGCTGCCCTCCGACGTCGTGCGTTCGAGTGAGTACATGACCCACCCGATTTTCCACACGGTCCGCTCCGAAACCCAGATGCTGCGCTACCTGCGCCGCCTCTCGGACCGCGACCTGGCCCTGGACCGCACCATGATCCCGCTGGGCTCGTGCACCATGAAGCTCAACGCGACCGCCGAGATGGAATCCATTTCCTGGCCGGAGTTCGCCTCCATCCACCCCTACGCCCCGTCCCACCAGACCCAGGGCTGGCGCGAACTGATCGAGGACCTGGAAGCACGCCTCTCGGCCATCACCGGCTATGCGGGGGTCTCCATCCAGCCCAACGCCGGTTCGCAGGGCGAATACGCAGGCCTGCTGGCCATCCGCCAGTACCACCTGGCCAATGGCGACGCCGAACGCACCGTCTGCCTCATCCCCGCCTCGGCGCACGGCACCAACGCCGCCTCCGCCGTCCTGGCCGGGCTGAAGGTCGTGGTGGTCAAGACCGCAGCCAACGGCACCATCGACTCCGCGGACCTGGACGCCAAGATCGAGGCGAACCATGATTCCCTGGCGGGCATCATGATCACCTACCCCTCCACCCACGGCGTCTACGACGCCGATGTGCGCGAGGTTTGCGATAAGGTCCATGCCGCCGGTGGCCAGGTCTACATCGACGGGGCCAACCTCAACGCCCTGGTCGGCCTCGGACAGCCGGGCCAGTTCGGCGGCGACGTCTCGCACCTGAACCTGCACAAGACCTTCTGCATCCCGCACGGCGGCGGCGGACCCGGCGTCGGTCCGGTCGCCGTGGCCGAGCACCTGGTCCCGTTCCTGCCCGGCGCCCCGGCCGGCGAAGCCACCGAGCGCACCGGCACCGCCGTCGCGGCAACCACCTACGGTTCGGCCGGCGTGCTGCCCATCTCCTGGGCCTACGTGGCCATGATGGGTGCCGAGGGTCTGACCAACGCGACCAAGAACGCGTTGCTGACCGCCAACTACGTGGCTTCCCGGCTCAACGAGTACTTCCCGGTGCTCTACACCGGCAATCAGGGCCTGGTCGCCCACGAATGCATCCTCGACCTGCGCGATGCCACCGCCAAAACCGGCATCACCGCCGAGGACGTGGCCAAGCGCCTGATCGACTACGGCTTCCACGCCCCGACGTTGGCCTTCCCGGTCGCCGGCACCTTGATGGTGGAGCCGACCGAGTCCGAGGACCTGGCAGAAATCGACAGGTTCATCGACGCCATGATCGCTATCCGGGCTGAAATGGAGCAGGTCCTGGCCGGCGAGTTCACGGCCGAGGAATCCCCGCTCCGTTTGGCCCCGCACAGTGCCGCAGCCGTCGTCTCCAGCGACTGGGACCGGGCCTACACCCGGGAACAGGGGGCCTTCCCGGTCCCCGGGCTGCGCCAGGACAAGTACTTCGCCCCGGTGGGACGCATCGACGGGGCCGGCGGCGACCGGAACCTGATCTGCTCCTGCCCGCCACCCGAGGCATTCGAGAACTAGACCGGATCCGCGGAACCCGACGAAAGGCAGCCTGAGCTGTGAGCACCGAAACCACCACCACGCCGAAGCAGACGCCCCTGCACGGCGAACACGAATCACTGGGCGCGCATTTCACCGACTTCGGTGGCTGGGACATGCCGCTGAAATACGGTTCCGAACTGGCCGAACACCAGGCCGTCCGCGAAGCCGCGGGGCTCTTCGACCTCTCCCATATGGGCGAGGTCCGGGTCGAAGGCCCCGAGGCCGCGAAGTTCCTGAACAGTGCGCTGGCCGGGAACATGGCCATCATGAAGATCGGCAAGGCCAAATATTCGGTGATCTGCAACGCCGAGGGCGGGATCCTCGATGACCTGATCACCTACCGCCGCGCCGAGGAGGACTTCCTCGTGGTCCCCAACGCCGGCAACGCCGACGTCGTGGCGGCAGCACTGGCCGAACGCGCCGCCGGCTTCGAGGTCACCGTCACCGACGAGTCGGCCGAGACGGCCCTGATCGCCATCCAGGGACCCGCCGCCGCGGGGATCCTCACCGGGCTGGTCACCGGCGCCGACGTCGAGACCGTCCAGGAGATGAAGTACTACGCGGCCGATGACGTCACCGTCGCCGGGATCAACGTGATGCTGGCCCGCACCGGCTATACGGGCGAGGACGGCTTCGAGCTGTACCTGCCCAACGCCGAGGCCACCACCCTGTGGAAGGCACTGCTCGAGGCCGGCACCGAGGCAGGGCTCATTCCCGCCGGACTGGCCAGCCGTGACTCGCTGCGCCTGGAGGCCGGGATGCCGCTCTACGGCAACGAGCTGTCCACGGACATCACCCCGTTCGATGCCGGTCTGGGACCGATCGTCTCCTTCAAGAAGGAGGAGGACTTCCTCGGGCGGACCGCGTTGGAAGCCAAGAAGGCCGAAGGCGTGGCGCGCAAGCTCGTGGGTCTGAAGGGCCTGGGGCGTCGAGCCGGACGTTCCCACTACGCTGTGATGAAGGACGGGAACGTCGTCGGCGAGGTCACCTCGGGCCAGCCCAGCCCCACGCTGGGCCACCCCATCGCGTTGGCCTACGTCGATGTCGAACTCACCGAGGCCGGCACCGCACTGGATGTCGACCTCCGTGGCAAGGCCCAGCCCTTCGAGGTCGTCGCCCTGCCGTTCTACTCCCGCCAGAAGTAAATCCCCCACATCCGTGGATCCAGAGACTAAGGACAACACATGAGCAAGGTTCTTTCGACCCTCCGTTACTCCGCCGAGCACGAGTGGGTTGACGACTCCACCCCGACCAAGGTCGGCATCACCCAGGTCGCCGCCGACGCACTCGGCGACGTCGTCTACGTCGACCTGCCCGAGGTCGGCTCGACCGTCACCGCCGGGGAGACCTGCGGGGAAGTCGAATCCACCAAGTCGGTTTCCGACCTCTACGCGCCGGTGACCGGCACCATCGTGGAGACCAACCCGGCCGTGGAGGACAACCCGGCCCTGCTGAACGACGACCCCTACGGCGGCGGATGGCTGTTCACCGTCGAGGTTTCCGAAGAGGGACCGCTGCTCTCGGCAGCGGACTACGCCTCGGCCAACGGTGGCGATGTCGAGTGACCATCGAATCCGCACAGGTCCTCTCCTCCAGCCTCACGGCCCCGC
>NZ_JBQSWW010000037.1:0-22153 GCF_052377515.1 Arthrobacter sp. AOP36-C1-22
GCGGACCCCGGCGGCGTCCACCGGCCCGGTGCCGCCGGTCAGTGCTGGTGGGGGACTTCCCCGATCGCATGCAGGGCGATGGTGGAGTGCGCGAAGGCGCCGCCGGCCCGCATTTCTGCGGCCACCCAGATGGCTTCCATGATCTGCTCGGCCGTGGCGCCCTTGCGCTTGGCGAGTTTGCTGTGGCCTTCGATGCAATAGGGGCATTGCGTGACATGGGCGACGGCGACGGCGATCAGTTGTTTGGTCTGCTCGTCCAGGGCGCCCTCGGCGAAGACCGCCTTGCTGAAGTCCTCGAAGGCCTGCGTGGCGTCCGGGGTCAGTTCCTTGCGACGTTTGGCCACCGCAGGGGTGGCCTTGGGGAAGAGATCGTCTGACATGGTGGGGTCCTCTCCTAGGGTGCGGCTGGCGCCGACACCTCCGCACCCGTTGCGCACGGGGATGACCACCAACCGGCTCCGGGCTCCACTGCTCCGCGGGGCCCTCTTTCACTGTAGGCAGGTGGCACAGATAAAGTCACTGCCCCGGTGCCGGGTAGGTCACCACGCCGTCGTCGTGCACCCTCGGCTCGGCTCCCCACCGGCCGAGTTCATGCTCGGTCGGCTTCGCGGTATTGGATAGGTGCACCACCGTCCACCCCCGGGCGGCGAGCACGTTGGCGATGAGCAGCCGGTGGCAACGCCAGGGCATCGGCTCCCCGCACAGCACCACGACCCGCCGGTCCCGGGCCCACCGCATCAGCCGCTCCAGGCCCGTGGCGAACTCCTCGGTGAGCGTATGGTCCGCATAGTTCTTGAAGCTGGCGTTCTGCCACCCGGCGTTGACCCTCGGGTCGATGCCATGCTGCCGCGGCCTACGGCCTCCCAGTTCGGGCACATGGTGGTATTCGATGCCGATGTCGGCCAACCAGGCAGGCATCTGATCCGCATCGAATTGTGGGCTCCGCCGCGATCCGGGCATCTTGCGCACATCGGCCAGCAATTCGATCCCGGCCGATTCCAACGTCTCGGCCACGACCTCCGGCGGACAGGTCCAATGCCCCAGGGTCCAGATGGTCCCCGCCGCGTTGCCGTTGGATGGTTCCGCTGCCATGCCTGCCCGCCCTTCGCCTGGATGCTCCCCTCCTTCAGGATGCACCACAGCACGGGCGGTTGTCGCCCCGGGATCGCCTGCGGGATCGAGGGGCAGGTCCTGCCCGGGCCCTAGACTGGGGCCGTCCATGTGAGCCGACCAGCAGGAGGAGCCCATGCCGCGCACCAGGTCCTGGAGCACCACCGATATCGGCGATCTCACCGGCACGACGGCGGTGGTCACCGGCGCGAACAACGGCCTGGGGCTCGCCACCACCCGGGAGCTGCTCCTGCATGGCGCCCACGTCGTGATGGCGTGCCGGGATCCGGGCAAGGGGCGGGCTGCCGCCGACCGGCTGAGACCGGAGCTGCTGGCCTCCGTCGGCGAGCTGCGCACGGAAGTCATCCAGCTTGATCTGTCGATCCTTTCCACGGTCCACTCATTCGCCCGGACGGTGCTGACCACCCACGAGCGGTTGGATCTGCTGGTCAACAACGCCGGCATCATGATGACCCCGTATGGGCTGACCGCCGAGGGGTACGAACTGCAATTCGGCACGAACCACCTGGGCCATTTCGCCTTGACCGGCCTGCTGCTGGATCTCCTGGCGGCGGTGCCAGGCTCCCGGGTCGTGTCGCTGTCCAGCCTGGCCCACCGGGGCGGGCGCATGGATTTCGACGATCCCCTGTTCGAAGAGGGTGGCTACACCCCCGTGGCCGCCTATAACCGCTCGAAGCTGGCCAACCTGCTGTTCACCGACGAGTTGGATCGGCGTTTGCGGGCCGCCGGCCAGGAAACGATCGCCGTCGCCGCCCATCCGGGAGTGGTGGGCACCGACCTCTTCGGCCATGTCTTCGACCGGCCCTCCCTGCGTCCGGCCCGGGCCCTGTTCAACGCCGTGATGCCCCGACCGGCCCAGGGGGCCCGGCCGACGTTGCGTGCGGCCTCCGATCCGAGCGCCCGCGGCGGGGAATATTACGGTCCAGGCGGTCCCGGGGAGTGGCGCGGGGCGCCCCGCCTCGCGCAGCGGGCGGAGGCGGCCCGGGATCCGGCGGCCGCCGGCCGGCTGTGGGAGCTTTCCGAGGAACTGACGCAGGTCAGGTACCTGGACGCACCGTCCCGGCCCTGATTCCCAGGGGCTGGTTCCCCGGCGGGGGCTGATCAGATGAGCGGCAGCGTCAGGCCCAGCTCCACCACACCGGGGCGGTCGGGAACCTCTTGGTGTTCCCCGGTTTCCAGGAACCCCTGGCGCCGGTAGAACTCGTGGCCGCCATGATTCCCTGCGACCACCCACAGATCCAATCGTCCGGCATCGGCCCGGCGGGCCCAGCCGGCAGCGGCGGCGACCAGTTCCCGGCCGACGTGCAGTCCGCGCACCGCCGGATCAACCCACATGCCGATGAGTTCACAGCCTCCGGTCCCCGGCCGCAGGACCGTTCCCGCGAGTCCGTCAGCCAGCTGCGTGGCGAGGCCGGTCGAGAGCGGGGACCAGGCCAGGAACCAGTTGCTTTGTTCCGCCCGTTCACGCCAGCGCTCCTCACCGAAAGCGGACTCGCGTTCCCACGTGGAGCTGAAGAGCGACGGCGCGTCCGCCAGTGCCCGGAGCCGCACCGCACGCAGCGCCTGCCAATCCTCGGTCATGGCCCGGCGGACCTGGGTGTGCATCATTCCCATATTTTCCCACGGCGGAAGTCAATCCCGTCCTGCGTGACGAGCCACGACGCGGATCAATCCCTAGGCTTCGGCCCGGCCCGCACGCCAATACCCCATGAAGGAGACCTGCTTGCGGTCGATTCCAACCTCACGGACCAGATAACGACGCAACGATTTGATGACCCCCGCCTCGCCGGCGAGCCAGGCGTAGAAGGGTTGGCCGGCTCCGGCCGTCGTCTCCCACAGGATGCCCTCGTCGACATCCACGTCCTCCAACTCGTCACCCGGGTCCACGGCACCGGCCCCCGGGAGCGCGATCGCCGAACGCACGGCCGTCTCCAGCAACGTGCCCGGGGCCTGCATGCCGCGCGGAAGCCACTGCACGGCAACCCCTGAACGGGTGAAGGAACCCTGGATGTCCTCGACGGACGGGACCTCGATGAAGGCGTCCCCGGTGATCCCCGGGGGCAGTGATTCCAGGATCGAACAGATCGCCGGGGCCGCCGTCTCGTCGCCGGCCAGCAGGATCCGTCGCGCCTTGCCGGGCCGGAATTCGATACCCCCGTAGTCGGGCCCGCAGAGCGCCCGATTGGGTCCCAGGATGATGACGTCGTCGCCGATGGCGGCCTCCGCCGCCCAGACGGAGGCCGGCCCGCCGACCAGGACGCCGTTTTCCCGGTGCACGTGCAACACGAAGTCCAGATCGAGTTCCGGGGTCGGCCCCGCGTTGCCGGGATGGCCTGCAGGGCGGAAGGAACGCACCGTATAGGTGCGCATGGATCCGCGCTCGGCGGGGTCCCGGGCCAGCCAGGTCCGGTACCAGCCGGCCGAATCCTCCGGGGTGATCCGGCCCCCGGGGGCCAGATCGGCGAAGAGCGTGCGCAGGCGGGCCACGGATTCCTCGCCCGCCGGCGGCACCAGGACCTTGATCCGCAGGTCCAGTGGATGCCCGCCGGTACCGAAGTGTTCGAGTTCCGGCCCGGCCAGGGTCAGGCGGCGGAACCCGGGCCCGAGCTCCTGGACGTCGACGACCTCCAGGCTGAACGCCAGCGTCGGGCAGACGTCCACGGCGGGGCGGGCCACGGTGGGGACGACCACGGATTCCAGGGGCGTCTCCGGCCTCGGGCGTGGTCCGGCAGGCTGCCTGGTGGGCGGTGGCCCGGCTCGGCCGGTGTCGGGGCGGCGGAACCGGTGGCGTCCGATCGGCACCATCAGGGGCGTTCCGGCCACCGGGTCGGGAATCACCCGGGCCCGGAGTCCGAAGACCTCGTGGACCAGTTCGGTCGTGAGGATCTCCGAAGGGCGCCCGGCGGCGATGATGCGTCCTGCCACCAGTGCGAGCATCCGGTCCGCGTAGCGGGCCGCCAGGCCGAGGTCGTGCAGGACCATGACCACGGTCGTCCCGCACCGGCGGTTCACCTCGGCGATGGCGTCGAGGACCTCGAGCTGCCCGGCGATATCGAGATGCGCCGTCGGCTCGTCCAGCAGCAACACCTCCGATCCGCGGGCCAGCACGTCGGAGATCCGTGCCCGTGCGGCGCTGGCTTCATGGCCCCCGGGGGTCTCCGGCAGCAGGGACAGGATGCTGGCAAGGTCATCGACCGGGTGGTCGTGCAGCTCGGTCGAACCGATCCTCACGGTTCCGGAATCCGGTTCCTGCGCTCCGGCCAGTCCGCGCAGCAGCGTGGATTTGCCGGCGCCGTTGGGGCCGATGACCACGGTGATCTCCCCGACCGGGATCTCCACGCTCAGGTCGGTGAGCATGGCGCCGGAAGGGTGGGACAAGGACAGGTTCTCTGCCGTCAGGCTCTGCATGTGTTCCTTGGGTTGAAGGGGGTTCCCACGAGGTCGTGGCGGGGGAAACGTCGTCTCGGCTGCCCTAGACTGTCGGCATGCCACAGCCGACGCCTTCCCCCATCCAGCACGTGAGCTCCTGCGCCGATCTGATCACGGCACCGAATCCCGGTCCGATGACGTTGGAGGGCACCAATTCCTATCTCCTGCATGCCGCAGGAGCCGGGACCGGCCCGGTGGTGGTCGTGGACCCGGGGCCCGCCGACGAGGACCATCTGCAGGCCCTGGCCGCTGCCGGACGCGTCGAGCTGGTGCTGATCACCCACCGCCACCCCGACCACACCGAGGGCATCGACCGCCTGCACGAACTGACCGGGGCCCCGGTGCGGGCGGCCCTGGCCGACCATTGTCGGCAGGCCCCGGTCCTGGGCGATGGGGAAGTGATCACCGCGGCGGGGATCAGGGTCCAGGTCGTGGCCACCCCCGGGCATACCTCCGATTCGCTGTGCTTCCTGCTGCCCGACGACGGACCCCACGGTTCGGTCCTGACCGGCGACACCATCCTGGGGCGTGGGACGACCATCCTGGACTTCCCCGACGGAACGCTCGGTGACTACCTGGCCAGCCTCGATGTCCTGTCCGGATTCGGCTCGGCGCTCATGCTTCCGGCCCACGGCCCCACGCATCCGCAGCTGGGTACCGTCATCGAGCAGTACACGGCCCATCGGCTCCAACGTCTCGAGCAGGTCCGTGACGCCGTGGCCCGGCTGGCCGCCGCTGATCCCTCCGGCCGGCCGGGGACGGCCGAGGTCACGGATCTGGTCTATGCCGACATCGATCCCGCGGTGCGCGGGGCCGCAGAGCATTCGGTCAAGGCCCAGCTGCACTACTTGTCCGGGACCACCCCGGCCCCCTAGGCCCCTACCCACCGGCACGTGGCTCAGTTCCCCGGCAAGACGGGGTCCTGCCCCTGAAGCAGCGTGAATCCACGATGGTCTCCCTGACGATCCTTATCCGGGACACCCCCGGAAAATCCTGATGTAGTTAGGCTAGCCTTGGTGGTCGGTATTACACAAAGTTCTAGTGCCCTATTGTGCTCCGGTGACGATTTCGCCTCACCCGCGCAGCCTCCTTGGACTGAATCGCACGCCCCGCTACAGTCAAGGCATGGCCAGTCCCACACAGCACCCCGAGACGCACTACTCCGCCCAGCCGACCGTGACCGCGCTCATCACCGGAGCCACCTCGGGACTCGGCGCCGAGTTCGCCCGGCAACTGGCGGCCCAGGGGTACTCCCTGGTCCTCGTGGCCCGTGACCAGCAACGACTGGATGCCACCGCCGAGAGCCTCAGCGCCCGCTACGCCGTCCAGGTGCAGACGATCAGCGCCGACCTCGTCACCGAGGCCGGCGTCCAGCAGGTCGCCAACCGGCTGGCCGACTCCACCAATCCGGTGACCACCCTGGTGAACAATGCCGGATACGGAATGGCCGGGAACTTCGCCGACAACGACCTGGCCGAGGAGCTGGCCCATGTCGGCATCCACGTGCGCACCCCGTTGATCCTCTCCCACGCCGCCCTGCGGGCCATGGCGAAGATCGGGGGCGGGCGGATCATCAACGTCGCTTCCGTCGCCGCCTTCACTCCTCGCGGCACCTACTCGGCGTCCAAGGCGTTCCTGGTGAACTTCAGTCGGTGGGCCAATGTCTTCTACCACGACCGCGGAATCTCGGTCACCGCCATCTGCCCCGGATTCGTGCACACCGAATTCCATGACCGGATGAAGATCGACAAGAAATCCATCCCCTCCTGGTCGTGGCTGGAACCCGAAGAGGTGGTGCGCAGCGGGCTGACGGACGCCATGGCCGGCCGTTCGGTGTCCATCCCCAGCACCAAGTACAAGATCATCACCTTCCTGGCACGGGTCGCCCCGGATGCCCTCGTGGCCCGTCTGGCCCAACGCGGCCGCTGAGCCGACACGTCACCACCGGTACGACGGCAAGCTGGCCGGGACACCGTGATGACGGTGTCCCGGCCAGCGGATTGCAGGTCCTACCGTGGATTAGTACCCGAGCGAATACAGGGTCTGCCCTGCATCGACCAGGCCGGCCCCACAGCCACCCGAGCAGCCGCCGGGCATGGCGCGCGTCCCCGCCTTGAGCGAGGATTCCACGGATGACGGGCTCATGTTGGGACTGTTGGCGCGCATCAGCGCCACCACACCGGCAACATGCGGGGCAGCCATCGAGGTGCCCTGGAACTCGGCGTAGGCTTCACCGCGCGGGGTCGTCCGTCCGGAGTTGATCGTGGACAGGATTCCCCCACCACGGCTTGAGGTGTCGCCACCGGGGGCGGTGACGTCCACGGACGAACCGTAGTTGGAGTAGAAGGCCCGCGAGCCGGACTTGTTGCTGGCCGCGACGGTGATCACGTTGTTGCAGTTCGCCGGCCGGGAGTTGGCGGCATTCTGCGATTCATTGCCGGCGGCCACCACGACGGACGTCCCCCGGGAAACGGCCGAGTTGATGGCGTTCTGGTAGGTGTAGCCGCATGCTCCGCCACCACCGAGGGACATGTTGATCACATCAGCCGGGTTGGGGTTGGACGGAATGCCCGAGACGTTCCCACCCGAGGCCCAGACGATCGCGTCGGAGATATCCGAGAGCGAGCCACCGCATTTGGCCAGCACCCGCACCGGGACGATCTTGGAGGTGGGGGCGACCCCGGCGACTCCCTTGCCGTTGTTCGTCACCGCGGCGACGGTGCCGGCGACGTGCGTGCCGTGCCAGGAGGAGTTGCTGCCGTTGGCCGAACCACATTCACCGGGGTTGACCCAGTCGCCCTCGTCGGCGGGGTTGGAGTCGCGGCCGTTTCCGTCGCGGGCCGCGGAGGCATTGGAGACGAAATCGTAGCCGGGCAGGATGTTCGCGTTCAGGTCGGAGTGGCTGGTGATGCCGGTATCCAGGACCGCGACCACGGCCCCGCTGCCGGTGGAGTAGTTCCACGCGGATGGCGTGCGCATGCCGTTGGACCCGTGGAAGTCCCACTGTTGCCCGTAGTGGGTGTCGTTGGGGGTCGCCGCGATCGTCATCATGGCATCCGGTTCAATGGAGTCGATGGTCCCGGTCTTGGCCGCGTCGAGCATGAACTGCTTCGCCTCGGCGGTGGAGAGTTTCTCGTTCGTCTGCAACACGTGGCCGCCGGTGGCGGTGGGGCGCAGTTCCTTCACTGAGACGCCGGCTTCCTTGGCGGCGGGGCCCATGGAGTTCACGCGGGCCTGCTTCGTCGCGGAACTCGCCGAGTCCTTATAGGAGACGATGAACTGGTCGTAGCTCGTCCCGGATTCCAGGGCGCCGGTCGCGGCCTGGGCGGTGTTCGCGTCGGCGGCGACCGCGACGGTGTTCGAGACCGTCGGCCCGGACGTCGGTGTCGCGGCGGTGGCCGGCAGGCCGGTCAGCCCGCCGATCAGCGAACAGGATCCTACGAACGCTGCCGTGGACAAGACCACTGCGCGGGTCAATCTGATGGGTTTCTTACCCATGTTGCACTCCTTGCTTCGTTTTTCTGTGGTGTGCCCGGCAGCTCGACCTTGAGCCGATCCGGGGCACGCTACGGATGATAAGCACGAGTTGACCATATTTGAAAGTCTTGTTTGAAAACTGATAATTAGATATTCAAATGGAGTGTTTACAGTTCACAAATATTGTGATTGTCAAAGATCCGTCCACCGCTGAGCCTGCCGCGGCATCATCGCGATGCCGGGCCGGGGCCCTTGTTTACGCAAGTGCGGGAGAAACCCTACCGGTCAGTAGTAGACGGCCAGCGGGCCGCGGGGCCCCTCGATGACTTCCACGGGGGTGTCGAAGACCCTGCTGAGCACGGCGTTGGTCATGATCTGCTCCGGGGGCCCGAAGTCGACCACCTGCCCGTCCTTCACGGCGCAGATGTGGTCGGCATAGTGTCCGGCGAAGTTGATGTCGTGGATGACCACCACGATGGTCCTGCCCAGTTCCCGGGCGGCACGGTGCAGATGTTGCATCATCTGCACCGAATGCCGCATGTCCAGGTTGTTCAGCGGTTCGTCGAGCAGGACGTATTCGGTGTCCTGGGCCAGCACCATCGCCACGTAGGCGCGCTGCCGCTGGCCGCCGGAGAGCTGGTCGAGGTAGCGGCCCTCCAGTTCGCGCAGATTCAGGAAGTCGATGGCCTGGGAGACGACCTGCTCATCGACCACCGTCAGCCGGCCCCGCGAATGCGGGAACCTGCCGAAGCCGACCAGTTGGCGCACGGTCAACCGGGTAGTGAAATGGTTCTCCTGCCGCAGGATCGATACGATCCGGGCCAGGTCCTTCGAGGCCGAGGTGGAAACGTCGTAGCCGGCGATTTCGATGGCCCCCGCATCCAGGCCGAGCAGGCGCCCGATCATCGTCAACAGCGTCGATTTGCCGGCACCGTTGGGGCCGACCAGGGCGGTGATGCCCCCGACGGGGATCTCGAAGCTGACCGGCCCGATCTCGGTGCCGTTGCCATAGCTCTTGCGGACGTCGTTCAGCGTGATCACAGCCGACCCTTTCGCAGGATGAAATACAGGAAGAGCGAGCCGCCGATGACTTCGATGATGATCGAGACGACCCCCTCGGCGTAGAAGAGGTTCTTCATGATGAAGTAGGCCCCGGACAAGGTCACGAACCCGATGAGCGCGGCCACCGGGAAGACCAGGCGGTGGTCGTGCGTATCGGCGATCTGGTACGCCAGGGTGGCCACGAGGAAACCCAGGAACGTCATCGGGCCCACCAGGGCGGTGGAGGTGGCCATCAGCAGGGAGACCAGGAACAGGGTCCGCATGACCATGCGCCGGTGGTCCAGCCCCAGGTTCATCGTGGTGTCCCGGCCCAGGGCGACGACGTCCAGGTTCCGCGAGTTCGCCCACAACAGCACCCCGGCGACCAGGCACAGCGGGATCGCCACCGGAAGGTACCCGGCGTCGGCGTTGGAGATCGACCCGAACAGCCGGGCGGTGAGGACATCGAATTCGCTCGGCGAGAGCAGACGCTGCATGAACGTGGACACCGACGCCAGTCCGCCGCCGATGATGATGCCGATCAGCAGCATGACCTGGATGTTCGCGTATTTCCCCGAGAGAAGCCAGCCGTAGAGCGCCAGCGAGAGCCCCACCATGACCACCACCTGCAGCACGAATTGCGGCAGCCCCTGGACCGCGGTCACCCCGGCGGCCCCCAGGAAGAACACCGCAGCGGTCTGGACCGCCACATACAGCGATTCGAAACCCATGATCGACGGGGTGATGATGCGGTTGTTCGTCACGGTCTGGAAACTGACGGTCGCCATGGCCTGGCAGCAGGCGACGACGAGCATGACCACCACGCTCGTGCCGCGCAGTTCGGCGATCCGCCAATAACCAGACGAACCCGCGGGCATGGGGTTGTCCCAGATCAGCAGTCCGCCGCCGAAGCCCACGGCCAGGAGGGACAGCACGGTGACCACGATCAGGTACCGCCGGCGCGCCCGTCGGGTGGGAAAGGCGGAGGAGTTGCGCGGGGGCCCCTCGGGGCCCCGGCGCCGGGGGGAGGCAGCCAGCCGTGGAGGGGAAGCGGTATCAGCCATGTCGACGCTGCCTCAACAGGAGGCCGATGAAGACCACTGCCCCCACGATCCCCAGGATCAACGACACGGGAACTTCGAAGGGCATGATGATCGTGCGTCCGATCAGATCGCAGACGGTGACGATGCCGATGCCCAGCAGGCAGACCCACGGCAGGTTCCCGCGCAGGTCGTCCCCGCGGAACATGGAGACGATATTGGGCACGATGAGCCCGAGGAACGGCAGGTTTCCGACCACGACGGTCACGATGCCGGTGGCCACGGCGATCAGTCCGGTGCCCAGCAGGATGATCCGGTTGTAGTCCAGCCCGACGTTGGTGGCGACCTCTTCGCCGAGCCCAGCCACCGTGAAGCGGTCGGCCACCCAGAAGACGGCGGCCCCGACCAGGGCCACGATCCACAGCACCTCGTATTGTCCGCGCAGCACCGAGGTGAAGCTGCCGGCGAACCAGATGCCCAGGCTCTGGAGCATGTCGGTCTGCAACGCGATGAACGTGGATATGGCTCCGACGACGGCGCCGAGCATGATCCCCACGATGGGCACCGTCAAGGAGGCCTTGAGCGAAACCCTGCGCAGGAAGAGGAAGAACACCATCGTTCCGATGAAGGCGGCCACGATGGCCCCGATCATCTTGGCCATGATGCCTGCTCCGGGAGCGAGGATCATCACCGTCAGCAGGCCCAGTCCCGCCCATTCGGTGGTCCCGGTGGTCGTGGGCTCGACGAACCTGTTCTGGGTCAGCAGCTGCATCACCAGCCCCGACATCGCCATCGCGGCCCCGGAGAGCACCAGGGCCATGGTGCGCGGGATGCGCGTGATGGCGAACATCCTCCCCCCATCCTCGGCCCCGAAGATGTCATAGACCCCGGTCAGCAGGGAGAACCCGAGCAGGGCGACGACGACGGCGACGCCGACCAGAAGGGAAGGCTCGAAGAGCCGGCCTTTCCGGCCGACGCCGCGTCCGGTGGTGCTGGTGGTCATGGGTGCGCGCCGCGGCTAGCCCTCGAGGGCGTCGGCGAAGGTGTTGAGGAACTCGGTATAGGTCTGGATCCCCTCGTTGGTGTAGGTGTCGGCCGGCATGTAGATGACGTTGCCATCCTTGACCGCGGTGACGTTGCCCAGTGCGTCCGAAGAGGTCAGCAGTTCGTTGGCCGGCTGGTAGTCGGCATCGTCGGCGGCGATCGCCGCATCGCGGTCCATGGCCAGGATCCAATCCGGATTGGAGTCGGCGATCGCCTCCACGGAGATGTCGTCCCCCTGGTGGTCGTCGCTGGCGTCGTCGACTTCCAGTGCCGGGGTCAGGTCCAGCATGTCGAAGACCGGCCCGAGGGTGCGTCCGTTGGAGGGCGCCGAGTAGCCGATGTCCCCGCCCGAGGTGATGACCGCCATGACCTCGTCGCTGTCGTCGTAGGCGGCCTTTGCCCGCTCGATGGCGGCGTCGAAGTCGTCGTTGATCTTTTGTGCCTCGTCCTGCTTGCCGAAGACCTCGCCGAGCACCTCGGTCTGGCGTTTGAGCTCGGCGTCGAAGGGTTCGTCCTCGCGGGGGTCCAGTTCGAGGATGGTGGCATCGGGGACGAGCGAGGCGAAGTCCTCGTGGTACTGGGCGAAGCGCTGGCCATTGACGATCAGATCGGGTTCCGCGGCCACGACGGCTTCCAGATCCGGTTCGCGGTGGTTGCCCAGATCCACGATGGAGTCATCCTTCGTGTAGTCGATGGTTTCCGGCATCAGGGCCACGGCCCCGGCGGTCAGTTCCACGCCCCAGTCCGAGAGGGTCTCGAACGTCCGGTTGTCGGTGGCGACCACCGAGGACGGCGGATTAGGCACCGTCTGCGTTCCGTTGTTGTCTTCAACGCTCACGGTGCTGGCGTCGGAAGCCGTCGGTGAGGCGTCGGAGGATCCGCCGCAGGCGGTCAGAGCGAGGGCCGAAGCGCCCAGTAGCGCTCCCAGGCGCAGTTTCAGGGAGGACATATGTTCCTTTCGTATGAGGCGGCCCGTGCGGGCCGTTGAATGGGACTTCGGTCCAACTTAGCCCACCCTGAGTAGATAACGCACATTGAGCCTGATGTTATTCTCGTCACCTTTTCCGGGTTGCCGGGCTCCGTGTTTCCGGGTAATACGCGGGCCCGTTCAGGAACTGTGTAAAACCAGTCGTGCGCCGGCCAATGCCACGGAGGCCCGGACCGCCACCACCCCGGCGGCCAGGGTCCCCACCACGACGAGGATCGTCAGCGGGGACAGGACCAGGGCGACGCCGACCAGGGGCAGCAGCAGGATCCCTGCGATCAGGGCCGACCCCAGGCACACCCACAGCAACGGCCCCATCACCGCACGGACCCGGGCCCGGTCCATCGTGGCGGCATCCATTCCCAGCCGGCCCAGGTTCACATAGAGCTCCCGGCGGTCCAGCGTCTGGGCGCACTGGTTGATCACCGCCGAGCAGCAGACGCCGATGAAGGAGACCAGGACCGTCACCACCACCCCCGTCAAGATGTCCTGGGCCAGGGCCCGGTCCCCGGCCGCGGACTCCTCGGTGACCGAGGCCTTCATCAACGCGGCCCCGGACCCACCCAGCACGGCCACGAAACTGGTCATGGCCACGGCCGAGACCTGTCGCCACGCCGCCGCCGGGGATTCGAGGATCATGCGCGCGGCCAGCAGTCGTTCGGGGGTTTGTGCCCGTGTGAGCGAATGTCCGGCCAGCAGCCGCACCGCCCAGGGGCCCACGATGTTCAGCACCGCCAGCACGGCGGCGAAGGCCCCGATCAGCACCGCGATCATGAGCGCGAAATCCCGGAATGCCGAGAGGAACTGCAGGGCCGTGAACGCCGTGACGATGACGACTCCGGCGATCAGCGCCCGGATCCACCGTGCGCCCGGTGCTGCCGCGCGGGTCCGCACACCCAGCGGGGAGACATTCAACCGGCGCAACCCGACCACCGCGGAGACCACCCCCACGGCGACGACGGCCAGCGCCAGCAGGGCGATGGTACCGACCGGCATGAACATCGCCGCGCCGATCGCCTGCCCCCGGAAATGCAGCAGCCCCACCAGCGGGGCCCCGAGCAGGTACAACACCACCCCGCTCAGGACCCCGGCGAGCGCGACGGCAGCGGATTCGATGACCGTGACCGCGGCGGCGAGCGCGGGGGTGCCGCCCAGGAGGCGGACGGTGGCCAGCCGCTGGTCGTGGGAGCGGGCCGATAGGCGCGCCGCCGCAGCACCCAGGACCGCCAACGGCACCACCAACAAGGCGACGGCGAGAC
Source organism: Arthrobacter sp. AOP36-C1-22 (assembly GCF_052377515.1). NCBI lineage: Bacteria > Bacillati > Actinomycetota > Actinomycetes > Micrococcales > Micrococcaceae > Arthrobacter > Arthrobacter sp. AOP36-C1-22. The sequence goes on from NZ_JBQSWW010000037.1 coordinate 13,407, forward strand.
CGGCCAGCACCAGATAAAGCCCACTGAGTTCGTCCTGCACGGCGGTGAAGGACCATCCCCCGGCCGCCACGAGCATCAGCAGGGCCGCGGTCAGGGCGTAGGCGGAGGCGGTGAGCAGCTGGGGTCCCAACCGTCCGCGGACCGGCCGGCCCAGCAACCACGCCAGGGAGAAGGCCTTCATGCCCGGGCCCCCGGACGGGCCGCGGAGGCATCGGCGTCGTGCCGGATCCTGCCGTCGAGCAGGTGGATGATGCGGTGGCAGCGCGAGGCCACCTCCTGGTCGTGGGTGACCATGACCAGGGTGTTCCCGCGGCCGATGGTGGCCTGGAGCAGGATCTCGAGGACCTCTGAGGAGGTGGCGGAGTCCAGGGCGCCGGTCGGCTCGTCGGCGAAGGTGACCGTGGCCCCGGTGATCTGGGACCGGGCGATGGCCACCCGTTGGGCCTGTCCCCCGGAGAGCTGGCCGATCCGACGTTCCTCCAGGCCCGCCAGCCCCAGTGCCTGAAGCCATTCGGCGGCATGGGGCACCGCGGTCGACCGGGGGATGCCGGTGATCATCAGGGCCATCGCGACGTTCTCGACGGCGGTGAGTTCGGGGATGAGCAATCCCGATTGGAAGACGAACCCGAAGCTCTGCCGACGCAACCGGGAGCGGGCCCCTTCACCCAGCGCGGTGATGTCCACGGCGCCGGAGGCCCCTGCCGGATCACGGAAGTGCACGGAGCCGATATCGGGGGCCTCAATGCCGGCCAGGGTGTGGAGCAGCGTCGATTTCCCGGAGCCGGAGGGCCCCATGATGGCCACGGACTCCCCCCGCCGCAGCTCCAGGTCCAGGCCACCCAATGCGTCGGTGGCGCCGAAGGCCTTCTTCAGGTTGATGGCGGAGAGGACGCCGGGGGCGGATCGGAGCGCCTCGTCCTCGGGGGTCGGTGTGTTTTCAGGCATGGATCCAGTCTCCGGGCCCACCGGGGTCCGGCGGATCAACCGCTGAGATGAACCTTCGACGGCCCCCTCCTACCAGGGTCTGATGCCGGGCCCGGCGCGGGGGGCCGGCCCGGGAGGGCCGCCCCCCGGGATCCCTGATCGTGATCCGGCTGTCCGCTGCGCGGATCCAGCCCGTTCCACGGACCCGAAATGCCGCCGTTTTGACGCCTTAACGGTGCTGATTCCCTTCCTTTTCCACTCCCGCATCACATTGGTGCACCAAAGTGAATAACCACTTCCCCCGGTCTCGTCCCGGGCGCATCATGGAGGCATCATCCACCGCAACATTCCTGGGAAGGAACACCATCATGAAGGCCATCAAAGTCGGCCTGGCCGGGGCACTGTTGGTCGCGGGCCTGGGGTTGGCCCCCGCACTTCCTGCCGCAGCAGCCACCACCGCACCGTATTGCGGCATCACCTGGGGTTCGCTCGCCGACTCCCACGGGTCTTCCTCCTCGGCCCGGGTCACCGGGGTACGCACCGGGGAGCATGCCTGCTTCGACCGGCTCGTCGTCGATCTGAAGGGCAAGGTCAAGGGATACGACGTCAAATACGTGAACGCCGTCCGCACCGAAGGCCAGGGCCGGCGCGTGCCGCTGACCGGCGCCGCCGATCTGCAGATCCTCGTGGCCTCACCTGCCAGCACCTCCTACGCCCCCGCCCACCGCACGAAGGCAGCCGACGTGACCGGCTACCGCACGTTCGGCCAGGTGGCCTATCTGGGCAGCTTTGAAGGCCGGAGTTCCTTCGGACTCGGCGTCCGCGCCCGCCTGCCCTTCCGCACCTTCGTCCTGGACGGGCCCGGCACCGGTTCACGGCTGGTCATCGACGTCGCCCACCGGTGGTGATGTTTTCGATGCCCGCAACCGTACGTCACGAAGCCGGCGGGGGCCTTCTCCGCCGGCTTCGGTGTGCCACCATGGCGCAATGCCCCAACGCCAGTTCCGCCAAGTCGACGTCTTCACTTCCACCCCCTATCTGGGCAATGCCCTGGCCGTCGTGCTCGATGCCGACGGCCTGGATGAGGAGGCCATGCTGCGTTTCGCGAACTGGACCAATCTCGCCGAAACCACGTTCGTCCTGCCCCCGACCGACCCGAGCGCCGACTACCGCGTGAGGATCTTCACCACCACGACGGAACTGCCCTTCGCCGGGCACCCCACGCTGGGTACCGCCCACGCCTGGCTCGAGGCCGGCGGCCGCCCCCGCCGCCCCGGGGTGGTCATCCAGGAATGTGCCGCCGGACTCATCGAGGTCCATACCGGGGACCGTGACGGGCAGGGCCGGCACCAGTTGGCCTTCCTGTCCCCTCCACTGCGCCGTACCGGCCCCCTGGAAGACGATGTCCTGGAGTGGGCACTGGCCGGATTGGGGCTGCGCGCCGCAGACGTCGTGGCCCACCAATGGGTGGCCAACGGCCCGCAATGGGCGGTGCTGATGCTCCACGACGCCGAGGCGGTATTGGCCGTGGAACCGGATTTCGTGGCACTGGAGGGCCTGGAGATCGGGATCATCGGCCCGCATCTGGTCCCTGCCGTTGAGGCGGTGCCCGCTGCGCGGAGGGACGGGGAACGCCCGAAGGGCACCCGCGCCGAACTCGAACCGCTCCTACCGGCCGATGACTCCGCCGCCTTCGAAACCGCGGTGCGGCCCATCCCTGCCGACTTCGAGGTCAGGGCCTTCTGCCCGGGCGAGGGGATGCCCGAGGACCCGGTGACCGGAAGCCTGAATGCGGGCATCGCCCAGTGGATGATCCCGGCAGGACTCGTCGCCCCCTCCTACACGGTGCGCCAGGGGACCCGGCTGGGACGGGCCGGACACGTCGGGCTTTCGGAGCACGACGGCGGCATCCGCGTCTCGGGGGACGTGGTCACCTGCATCGAGGGAACGGTGTGCTGGGACTGAGCCGACACGGGCCCGGGCACCGGAGTATCCTCTACCGGTGACCAACCCCCAAAGACCTGCCCCGACCGCCCCCGACGACCGCGCCGCCTGGTCCGCGCTCTGGGCGCTGGTCATCGGCTTCTTCATGATCCTGGTGGACTCCACCATCGTCGCCACCGCCATGCCGGCGATCATGCGCGGCCTGGACACCGGCATCAACGGCGTCATCTGGGTCAACAGCTCCTACCTGCTGGCCTTCGCGGTCCCGCTGCTCGTGGCCGGGCGGCTGGGCGACCGCTTCGGCCCGAAGAACCTGTACCTGATCGGTCTGGCCCTGTTCACCCTCTCCTCGCTGTGGTGCGGCCTGTCGCCGAGCATCGGCATGCTGATCGCCGCCCGGGTGGCCCAGGGGTTGGGCGCGGCCCTGCTGACCCCGCAGACGATGACGTTCATCACCCGCATGTTCCCGGCCGAACGCCGCGGTGCACCGATGGGCGTCTGGGGCGCCGTGGCCGGGGTCGCGACCCTCGCCGGGCCCATCCTCGGCGGCGTGCTGGTGGACACGTTGAGCTGGGAATGGATCTTCTTCGTCAACGTCCCCGTCGGGGCCCTGGCCATCTGGCGGGTCTGGCTCAAGGTCCCCCAGCTGCCCCGGCACAGCCGCAACTTCGATCTGTTCGGCGTCGCGCTCTCGGCGATCGCCATGTTCCTAATCGTCTTCGGGATCCAGGAGGCCAACACCTACGACTGGGGAACGATCATCGGTCCCATCACCGTATGGGGCCTGATCATCGCGGGGCTGGTGGTGCTGGCCGGATTCATCGTGTGGCAGCGCTTCAACCGGCGCGAACCCCTGGTGCCGTTGGGCCTGTTCCGCAACGTGAACTTCTCGCTGGCCAATGTCGCGATCACGGCCATGGGCCTGGCCATCATTGCGCTGAACTTCCCGATCATCCTCTACCTGCAATCCGTCCGCGGCCTGAGCCCGACGCTTTCGGCGTTGATGATCGCCCCGATGGCGATCGTCTCGGGGGTGCTGGCCCCCTTCGCCGGCAAGCTGACCAACCGGATCGACCCCAAGTTGTTGGCCGTTCCGGGGTTCCTGCTCTTCGGCGGGGGGATCGTGGTCTACGGGCTGATCCTCAGCCCCGACATCCCGTTCTGGGTGTTGTTGCTGCCCCCGGTGGTCATGGGCATCGGCAGTGCCGGCATCTGGCCCTCGGTCTCGTTGACGGCCACCCGCGATCTGGGCCAGGCCACCGCCGGGGCAGGTTCCGGGGTCTACAACACGACCCGCCAGGTCGGCTCCGTCCTGGGGTCGGCCCTGATCGCCTTCCTCATGGAGGCCCGCATCAGTGCCGAGTCCAGCGCCGTGCTGGCCGGCACGGACCGCGCCGGCGACGGCTCCTCCGCCACCCCGGCCGGAGCGGCGGCCACCATGGGCCAGGCGGTCCCGGATTTCCTGCACGGCGCGTTCTCCACGGCCCTGGGCCAGTCCCTGCTGCTGCCCGGACTGGTGGCGATCTTCGCGGCACTGGTCTGCTTGTTCTTCCAGCCCCCGGCGGGGCGGAAGGCCAGCCGGCGGTGAACGCCGGCCGTGCTAGATTCACCGGCATGGACCACACAGCCACCGTTCCCGAGGAAGCCCTGCGACTGCTGGTCGAACGCGGGTTCGATGCCACCAGCGTGGACCAGCTGGCGGCGGTGCTGGGGATCAGCCGCAGTACCTTCTTCCGCCGTTACCTCTCCAAGGAGGACATGGTCTTCGCGGACATGGACACCGTCATCGACGGGGTCCATCGCGAATTGGCGGCCCCCGGACGCCGGCTGGCCGACCGGCTGGCCGCCGCCGCCCTCTTCGTATTCGATCACCACACCGGCCGGCCCCGGGCCTCGCTGCTGCGCTTCGAACTGCTGCAGGAGGTTCCCGCCCTGCGCGACCGGGAACTGGTCAGCACCCATCGCTATGAACGGGCCTTCCGTCGCGGCCTGCGCGCCGCCCTGGACGTGGACCCGGGCCTGGACGACGTCAACCTGGCGATCACCTCCTATGCGGCCTCGGTGGTCGCGGTGCACAACGCGTTCCTGCGCAGCTGGCTGAACACCTGCGATGCCGGCCTGCGGTCCGGACTCGTGGACGAACTGGCCCAACTGGCTGCCCTGCATCTGCCCCGGCTGCAGGAACAGACCCCCCCAGCGGGGGCGCCCCCGACCCGGCCGGAGGTCGTCGTCACGGTGTCGAACAGCGGCACCGACCCCGAGCAGATCGTCGACGCCGTCCGCCGGGCGCTGGATCAACAGCCCGGGCGGACCCCACCCACCGCCTGACACTGAGTGTCTTGACCTGAACCTCGGTTTCATGGATGCTGGTACGGATCGATCCCCCGTGACCGGCGCCACCTCCCAGTGCCGGCCACGCAACGCCGAAGGACACCCGTGAGCACCTCAGAAACCACCTCCCCCCACCCCGGACACGACACCCCGATCGCCGAATTCCCGCTCGGTGTCGTCGAGCCCGACTATGAGCTCTGGGGCGAGGTCGACGTCGACCCCACCGGCCTCTTCGGCGCCGAGGACATCCCGGCGGAGGACCGCGCTTACTGGGACCGGGCCCGGCGCTTCGGCCTGGACGAAGTCCGTCCAGAGATCGACGACTACTGGGACCGTGCCGACTTCCCGTTCCATCTGGCCACCCGACTGGGCGAACTGGATCTGCTGCGCGACGGCATCGACGTCGACGGCCACCCGGCCATGAGCACGCTGGCCGCCGGACTGGTGAACATGGAACTCTCCCGCGCCGACGGGTCGGTCGCCACCATCGGGGCGGTCCAGTCGGGCCTGGCGCTGCGCTCGGTCGCCTTCTGCGGCTCCGAGGAACAGATCGCCCACTGGGTTCCGAAGCTGGCCCGGGCCGAGGTCCTGGGTGCCTTCGCCCTGACCGAACCCACGCACGGCTCCGATTCGGTCTCCCTGGAGACCCGGGCCACCCGCGTGGACGGCGGCTACGTCCTCAACGGTGAGAAGAAGTGGATCGGCAACGGCTCCACCGGCGGCATCACGGTCGTCTGGGCCCGCGACGATGAGGGCAACGTCCGCGGTTTCATCGTCCAGCAGGAGTGGGAGGGCTACACCGGGACCACCATCGAAGGGAAGCTGAGCCTGCGCGCCATCTGGCAGGCCCATATCCGCCTGGAGAACGTGTTCGTCCCCGACACCCATGTCATGCCCGGCGCCAACTCCTTCAAGGACACCGCCAAGGTCCTCTTCGCCACCCGGCTGGGAGTCGCCTGGTCCGCCGTCGGACATGCCATGGCCTGCTACGAATCAGCCGTGCAGTACGCGACCCAGCGCACCCAGTTCGGCCGCCCGCTGGCCGCCGCCCAGGTCGTGCAGGAACGCCTGGCCCGCATGCACTCGGAACTGGCGACCATGCAGCTGATGGTCATGCAGATGACCCGCCGTGAGGAGCGCGGAGAGCTCACCGGCCCGCAGGCCTCCCTGGCGAAGTACACCTGTACGCGCACCGCCCGCCAGATCGCCTCCAACGCCCGCGATCTGCTCGGCGGCAACGGCATCCTGCTGAAGAACAGGGTGGCCCGCCACTTCGCCGACATCGAGGCCATCCACACCTACGAGGGCACCGAAACCGTCCAGGCGCTGATCATCGGCCGCTCGATCACCGGGCTCTCGGCCTTCAATAAGTAGCTTCACCCTGCAGGAACGGGAGCAGCTGGGCCAGGACCTCGTCGACGGCAGCCAGCGTCGAGCCGTGGGTCCTGCCCTCCAAGGGGACGAACCGGGCCGCCGGCATCAATTCCGCCGCGGCCCGGGAGTCGAGGTAGCGCCGGCGGTCCCGGGTACCGGCGAACAACAGGGCCGGCAGCTCGAGCGAGGCGACCACCGATTCCTCGATCCCCGCTTCGATTTCGGTGCGTTCGAAGTAGGCGTGCAGGGCCCGGGCGTCGTTGTTCATGAAGGCGAACCGGGTCTGCGGATCCAGCTGCTGCCCGTCGACGAAGGCCTGCATGCCGCCGGTGCGCAGGGCCTGGAGATAGCCTTCGAAGAACACCTCGGCGATCTGGCCGCCCTGCGCCTTGAACGTCCCCCCGAGGCTCACGAGCTTCTCCACCCGGCCCGGGGCTGCGGCGGCCAGCGAAAAAGCGACGCGCGCCCCGAAGGAATACCCCATGATCACCGCACTGGCCAGCTGTTCGGCGTCGAGCACGGCCACCACGTCCCCGACCAGCAGATCCATGGCGTAGTCCTGCGGGCGGTGGGGTTTGGAACTGCGGCCGTGTCCGCGGAGGTCGATCCGCACCACGGTGAACCCCTCGAGGCCCTTGACGTAGCCCAGCCCGCGCCAGATCGCCCGCGATAGCGCCGAACCGTGCAACAGGACGATGGCGGGGCCCTGCCCTGAAATGTCGTAGGAGATGGTGCTTCCGTCCCGGGGATTCTGCGTCTCAGCCATCCCCACAGGCTATCGGGCGGCCCCGTCGGGCCGGCCACCCGTGATTCACACGGGGCTCTTCGGCATTTTCCAGCGAACGCCAAGCTTTGGACCTTATTGTTTTTAAGTACCTCTTGAAGGTGCGAGTGATGAGAGCACCGGCTGGACCATCGATGATTCCCCCCAACTATCGATCCAGTCGGTGTTCATCTCGTTAAGCCCCGGCCCGGGCGCTGACCTCGACACCTCGTGGTTTCAGGACCAGACTGATGGCATAGGCCCCGTCAACGAGGGAGGATGCCATGAGCGAGAACACCGAGGGACTGTCCACGGGCGGTCCGGACGCCAAGCCCGAGAGCGCCGAGGAAGCCGCGAAGAAGGCCCGTCGGGCACAACACGATCACGACGACGCGCGCGTCGACGAGTGGGAGGAGGAGTCCTTCCCAGCCTCCGATCCGCCGTCGAACTACTGAGTGGCGACACTCCCACCGAGCTGACACGGGGCGCACAGGTGGTTCCAAGTTTCGCTGGTTAAGCTGAAGGAACCTTCTCAAAGGTGCGAGTGATCAGAAGCACCGGTTATAGCGGTTTGTCGCCTCCTTGTCCGCTATGGCCGGTGCTTCACTCTTTTAACGTCTGCCGCTCAATCGCGTCCGCGCTGGTTCCCACCCCGGCGGGCCCCACCAGATGCCCCCGGCTGAGGGAGCTCCCCGCGACGACAGGGAGGTGGTGGCCCCGGGCAGGGCCGCTTAGACTGATGACGCAGCCTTCGCCCAGCCCGAGGAACGATCACCACGACATGGCCATGAGAAACCCCTATCTTTCCCTGGTCCGCAACCGGCTCATCGCCGCGTTGGTGGGCTCCGCAGTGGCACTTTTGTGGTTCGCGGCGTTCCGGGCTCCCGTCCTGGCCATCGCCGGGGACGTCACCGGGGCGGAAACGGCCGAAACAGGCACCCTGTCCATCATCCAGCTGATCCGCTTCGGCGCGGGAATACTCCTTTTCACCGTCGTTCCAATCCTCGCCTACCTCGGGTGGCTTCGACTCATGCGCCCCGATGCACGCAAGGTCGTCGGTCCCGGGGCACGGTTCGCGACCATTGCCGCTGCGGTGGTTTCAATCGCCTTCTTTGTCATCTGCTGGCTGCCAAGCACCTCACGTACCACTTCCGTCCTCGAGGCCTTCCGCGAAGCGGCTGCCACCGAGGCGCTACCCGAAGGAGTCTTCCTCGGAAACACGCTGGCCGGCGCGGCGGTGACGACCGTCTTGTTGGTGATCTTCGGTCTGATCTGCCTGTTCCTGGCGCCACCACCACGCCCTGCTGCCGACACCCCACACCCCGGCTTTCCCACCAACTGGTGGTCATGGGTTCCCCTGCCTGCCTTCATGGTCGGGGTCCTCGCGGGGGCGCTGCCCTTCGCCGGCTAA
>NZ_JBQSWW010000038.1:0-21301 GCF_052377515.1 Arthrobacter sp. AOP36-C1-22
CGGTACCCGGGTTGCATCTCGGATCGCCCCGTTTCGCGGTCATGATCGAAATAGCCCGTTGATAGAGATGCGTTTGGCTCGGAACGGATTCATTGTCCAAGCCGACGTGCGAAAGAAAAAGCGATCCGACAATTTCCTGCACCATTCGTTCAACGAAGTATCCAGACAAGGCTGTCGGCGACGAATCGTTCCAGGCGATTGTTTTCAGGAAGTTCGCCGCCGGCTTGGAGAGGAATTCGGAGGTATTCAGCGATCCGTAGTCCGTACCGGGTTGCGCCCCCATTTCAGCCAAGACATCTTCTGGAACCCTGATGCCGATAAATGCGCTCTCGACGGGACAGGATGCTGTACCACCGACTCCCGAACGGTAGAAAAATACCGCCCGTTCGTTGAGTTCGATGCGTTCTCCTGGCCCCATTTCGACCGTTGCCTTGCCTCTGTCGACGAAAAATACTGTCACGTCGCTGGGGCTGCTAGGGACTTCGAAACGAATGGATCCGGCGCGGACCATCGCATAAAAGGCCGTCGAGGTTCCGACACGGAGCACCTCGGCGGTCATTCCCCAGGTGGGATCTGCTCGTGGTAGAACCCCCAGCCGATTGTTGTCGTTCAGCACAACGACTTCACCGCCAACGGTCGCATGGCTCGCGTTGAAGGTAGCTACAAACCGGCTGGAAAGTCCTGATTTCGCGATCGCTCGTCCCCCTGCTCTTTGTGCGCTCCATCATCTCGTGACTGCGCGTATCGAACCATTCCTACGATTAGAGCACGAGGGCGACAAACTGGGAACCACGTCGGATACGCCGCCCTTTGACTAGTCTCCTTGCTGACAACTAGCGGTTTCGCGCCATCTATGGGTGTTTATGCGCCACAAGCGCTTTTATGCGTGTCTCTCATCACCAGAAGCATGTTTGCTGTTCTGGTGCCATCGAACTTGTCGGCGCATCAACCGAATTTTGAACTAGGAGGACATTGACTTGTCAACTCACGAGACGGACAGCGCCATCACCAAGGGCAGTCAACACACGGCACGCCGAACAATCGTCAAGGGAGCTGCCTGGTCGATCCCGGTAGTCGCAGCGGCCATGGCCGCTCCGCTGGCTGCAGCTTCAGTGAATAACGCCTCACTCGCATTCACAGACACTGAAACAGGTCTCCTTGCTTTGCGCGTTCTCGGTGGCAGCGGAGTCCTGAATGCGCAAGCTTTGGTCACCGTCCCCACGGAACTCACCCTGACTAACGGTCCCGGCGCTCTCGAGGGCCTGGCGGCCATCACCGTGACCGTGGGAAGGCCAGCGGGGATAAACCTCCCCGTCGGTAGGGCACGAGGCTTTGGAGTGGCATCCTATAACGGCGTGGACTCCACGGGCGGGCAACGAACGGCCGTATATCAGAAAGCACTCGGCGTTCGGTACGGTTTCCCGTTGACGACCTTCACGACGTCACAGAACATCTCCGTGGCCTCAAACGGACAACTCGTCTTCCCGATTGAATTCGGCCTGGCTGGCTCGTCCACGGGGGTCAGTCTCTCGATCCTCGCCCGCTTCCCCGTGACCATCACGATGATCATCGATGGGAAGACCCTCACCGCCACCTCCAATGTTCGCGTGCCTGTTGGCGCCGGTATCCTCTAAGGCCCGGACAAAGGCCTGGAAGAGGGAGCCATCTACGCAGCTGTCTCCCTCTTCCCGATTTTGGTCAGACTCGCCTACTTGGGGGTTGGCCAGCCGAAGACTGTTTTCACGAAGTTCCGCTCCACCTAGGTCCACGATCGGTTGCCTTTTGACCAACTGTCGGCGTTGAACCTTGCGGCCGGAGGCGTTGCCTTTATCCGGTCGGAAACATGCGGATCTTGTGATTTATCCTGCACGAAACGCCGATCGGCTGTTCCCAAGCGCTGGCAGGGTATCCGGGCCCCGGCCATGAGGCCGGGGCCCGAACCCTTTGGAACGTTTGGCTGCGGTACAGAGCTTGGGCAAATTATGACACCCGGCCATCAACTCCTCCTCCCCTAGCGTCTTCCCCCACCAGCGCGGCGACACGTGATTGCCTTGCCGGGTGAATAGCGGCCCGAAAACAGGTTGCACGATGGCCTGATGGCGGACATCAACCACGGCTTCGCCGGCATGGCAGTCCTCTTGGGAACCTCCACCTGTCCTCTATGACCCGCGAGCCTGGATCGGTGATCTTGCGTTTGGGCTGGTGACGGGCCCCCTGCCGTGCAGAGGTCATCGCCCGATGCAGGGAGACTTCGGTGCCGGGCTTCGGCCGGGCCAGAGCCGGATACCCCCGCCAGACCACCGGCGCAGACCGACAGGGTTCCAGAACGCGGAGGAAGGAGAAAGGCAGTGCCGCAAGGTGGCTCTCGGCGAACCAAATGATGGATCGGAAAACTGGCGGCCAAGCCTCACTGCACGCGCGCGATGTGGCTTCCGAAAAGACCACCGACTTCGAGGGCTGCCTTTTGAGTCGTCATCAAGCATGGGGAAGGTCGCCCCTAACCGGCCCTTGGTTTGTAGGACACCTACAAAAATCGACGGCGACTCTCCGGAGTATGGCGTGGGATTACGTGGATAACCAACAAGCGCAGGTAGGCTCCAAACAGCAAAGTTTAAGGAGTTCCACCCGCCATGCCCCAGCTGACCAAGGTCCTCATCGCCAACCGTGGCGAGATCGCCGTCCGAGTCATCCGCGCGGCCCGCGACGAGGGCATCGCGTCCGTCGCCGTCTACGCCGAACCAGACCGCGAGGCGCTGCACGTCCGGCTCGCCGACGAGGCCTTCGCCCTCGGCGGCCAGAGTGCCGCCGACTCATACCTGGTGATGGACAAGGTGCTGGAGGCCGCCCGTGCCTCCGGTGCCGACGCCGTGCATCCTGGCTACGGCTTCCTCTCGGAAAACGCCGAATTCGCCCAGCGCGTCATCGACGCCGGGCTGACATGGATCGGCCCCTCCCCCGAAGCCATTGCCCAACTGGGCGATAAGGTGCAGGCCCGGCATATCGCCACCAAAGTCGGCGCCCCTCTGGTCCCTGGTACCAAGGAGCCGGTCAGGTCGACGCAGGAAGTGCTGGAATTCGCCGACCAGCACGGTCTGCCATTGGCCATCAAGGCCGCCTACGGTGGCGGCGGGCGAGGCATCAAGGTGGTCCGCCACCGCGATGAGATCCCCGAGATGTATGAGTCGGCTGTCCGCGAGGCCACCGCCGCCTTCGGCCGCGGCGAATGCTTCATCGAACGTTTCCTGGATGCCCCCCGGCATGTCGAAACCCAGTGCCTGGCCGACTCCCACGGCAACGTCGTGGTCGTCTCCACCCGCGATTGCTCCCTGCAGCGCCGGAACCAGAAGCTCGTTGAAGAGGCTCCGGCTCCCTTCCTGAGCGAGGAGCAGACCCGTAGCCTCTACGAATCCTCCAAAGCCATCCTCCGGGAGGCCAACTACGTCGGGGCCGGCACCTGCGAGTTCCTGATCGGCACCGACGGAATCATCTCGTTCCTGGAGGTGAACACCCGCCTGCAGGTGGAGCACACCGTCTCCGAGGAGGTCTCGGGCATCGACCTAGTGCGGGAACAGTTCCGCCTGGCCCGCGGGGAGGAGCTCGGATACACCGATCCTCAGCTGCGCGGCCACTCCTTCGAATTCCGCATCAACGGCGAGGACGCCGGTCGCGGGTTCATGCCCGCCCCCGGGACCATCTCCACGCTCCGTCTGCCCTCTGGGCCGGGCGTCCGCGTGGATTCGGGCGTGGAACAAGGCGAAACCGTTTCGGGGAATTTCGATTCGATGATCGCCAAGCTCATCGTGACCGGTGCCACGCGCAACGCAGCCGCTGGCCGGGCCCGTCGCGCCCTGGACGAAACGGTCATCGAGGGCATGCCCACGGTGATCCCGTTCCACCGCGCCGTCATGGCCGATCCGGCGTTCGTGCCCACCGATGGTCCCTTCACGGTCCACACCCGCTGGATCGAGACGGAGTTCGAGAACACCATCGAACCGTGGAGCCCTTCAGGTGCCACTGCGGAAACCTCGGATGAACGCCAGAGGGTCACCGTGGAAGTCGGGGGCAAACGCCTCGAAGTCGTCTTGCCTGCCGGGCTCGGCAGCTCCTCCGGCGCCGGGAAGACCAATGGCAAGTCCAAGCGCAAACGTACCAACCGGAGCGGTTCGGGCAGTGCCACCACCGGTGACAGTTTGACCTCACCGATGCAGGGAACCATCGTCAAGGTCGCCGTGGCAGATGGTGACACCGTTTCCGAAGGTGACCTCGTCGTCGTGCTGGAGGCGATGAAGATGGAACAGCCGCTCACCGCCCACCGCGCAGGGACCATCAAGGGCCTGACCGCCACCGCCGGGGACACGGTGTCCGCCGGAGCGGTCCTCGCCAGCATTCTGGCCTGACCGACCCGGCCAACGACGGAAGGCCTGCCACCCTCGGGGTGGCAGGCCTTCCGTCATTTCAGGAGCAATCAGGCGACGTTGTTTTCGAAGTCCAGATCCTTGGTCTCACCGGTCATCAGCAAGGCCACCATCGTCAGTGCCGCGGAAGCGGCCAGGTAGACGCCCACCCAGACGGTGTCACCGCCGCCGGCCTGCCACAAGGCGATCGCCACAAAGGATGCCGGAGCAGCACCGATCACCGAGGACAGGTTGTAGGCCACGGCCGAGCCGGTATAGCGCACGTTGGCCGGGAAGAGTTCGGGCAGATAGGCGGCCATCGGCCCGAAGGTCAGCCCCATCAGCGACAGCCCGATGATCAGCCCGACCATGGCCGCCGCGGTTCCGGGACCGAAGAACAGCGTCCAGGAGGCACCGAAGAGAAGGATCAGCAGCGAAACACCCAGTAGGAACCGGCGCCGCCCGAATTTCTCGGCCAACGGCCCGGAAATGAGGATGAAGATGCCGAAGAACACCATGCCGATGATCAACATCCACAGGAACTCGGTCCGCGGAACGCCCAGGCCCGGCACGAAGGCGGCCTCTGCTGCGGCGTCGAACACCTTGCCCTTGGCCTCGGCCGCGGCGCGGGCCTGGTCGACCGTTGCCGCCGAGGTGCCGTAGGTCAGCGTGAAGGAGGTCATCAGGTAGAACAGCACGTAGGTGGCGAACATGATGATCGTTCCGGCCAGGACCGGGCGCCAGTGGTATTTGAAGGTCTGCTTGACCGGGGACTTCATGACCTTCTTCTGGCTCACGACATTCTGGAAGGACACCGATTCCACCAGCTTCAACCGCACATAGATCCCGACGCCGACGAGCACCGCGGAGAGGATGAAGGGCACCCTCCAGCCCCAGGCCTGGAACTGCTCGGGGGAGAGCCCCAGCTGCAGCCCGACGAAGACCAGGTTGGCGATGATGAACCCGATCGGTGCACCCAGTTGCGGGAACGTGCCGTAGATGGCGCGCTTATTAGGCGGGGCGTTCTCGGTGGCCAGCAACGCAGCACCGGACCACTCACCGCCCAAGGCCAGCCCCTGGGCGAACCGCAGCAGGACCAGCAGCACGGGGGCCAACACCACGAAGCCACCGCTGGCCTCGGGCAGGAAACCAATGAAGAACGTCGCGATGCCCATGGTCATCAGCGAGGCCACCAGTGTTCCCTTGCGTCCGACCTTGTCACCGAAGTGGCCGAAGAGCACCGAACCGAGCGGGCGGGCGAGGAAGGCGACGCCGAAGATCGCGAACGAACTCAGGATGGCGTTGATGTTGGTGGCATTGGGGAAGAACAAGGCCGGGAACACGAGGACGGAAGCCGTCGCATAGGCATAGAAGTCGTAGAACTCGACCGTGGTGCCGATCATGCTCGAGAAGATCACGCGACCTCGCGTGTTCGCTTCCGGAGTGGCGGTGGTGGGCATACTGGACACTGTAGTGACCCCTTTGGTGCGAGATGATCAATATTCTTGGGCAATCCTAGAACTTTTGACCAGATACCGGTCGAAGTGTCCACATAGTGGACACCTTGACCTCTCACGTGTCCCACCACCGCCGTGTTGTCACGGCGGCTTGGACCGACCGCCTACAGGTGTTTATGCAGCCGTCGCGCGGCTTCGGATACGGAACCCGATAGTGATGGGTACACCGTGAAGGTCTGGGCCATGTCGTCCACATGCAACCGGTTCTGCACGGCCAAAGCGATCGGGTAGATCAGCTCGGAGGCGCGCGGGGCGACCACGACGCCGCCGATCACCGTGCCGGAACCGCGGCGGGCGATGATCTTCACGAAGCCTTCCTTGACGTTCATCATCTTTGCCCGGGCGTTGGTGGCCAAGTCGAGCTTGATGATGTCGCCCTGGTATTTATCCTCGTTCACCTGGGCTTCGGTCACGCCGACGGTGGCGATTTCGGGGCTGGTGAAGATGTTGGAGGAGACCTCGTGGGTCTTCAACGGCCGGACGCCGTCACCCATCAGGTGGGCAATGGCGATGCGGCCCTGCATGGCCGCCACGGAGGCCAAGGGGAAGACACCGGTGCAGTCGCCGGCGGCATAGACATTGGGCGCCGTGGTGCGTGAGACACCGTCGACCTGGATATGGCCGGAGTCGCTCACTTCGATGCCTGCCTCTTCCAGACCGATGTCCGCGGTGTTCGGGATGCCGCCCACGGCCACCAGGCAGTGGCTGCCTTCCAGGACCCTCCCATCGTTGAGAGTGACTTGGACACCATCGGCGGTCCGGTCCACGGCCTCGGCACGCGACTTGGCCGCCACTTCCAAGCCGTGGGCCTGGAACGCTTCCTCGAGTACCGCGGCAGCATCCGCGTCCTCGCCGGGCAGCACGCGTTCACGCGATGACACCAGGGTCACCCGGCTTCCCAGCAGGCTGTAGGCCGAGGCGAACTCGGCACCGGTCACGCCGGATCCGACGACGATCAGATGTTCGGGCAGTTCCTTGAGGTTGTAGACCTGGGTCCAGTTGAAGATGCGTTCGCCGTCGGGCATGGCGGTCGGCAATTCGCGGGGGTGGGCACCCAAGGCCAGCAGGATGGCATCTGCCTCCACCGTCTCCTCACCACCGTCATTGCGAGCGACGGCGATGGTGCGGTTGTCCAGCAGGCGCCCTTCGCCGAGGACAACCCGAACTCCGGCGCGTTCGAGGCCGATGCGGATGTCCCTCGACTGGTCGTGGGCCAGCTCCATGAGTCGGGCGTTCACCACAGGCAGGTCGGCGCTGGCATCGGCCTTGCCCTCGACGGTGACGCCGAAGGAACCGGCACCGCTGACACGGCGCATGGCATCGGCGGTGGCAATCAGGGTCTTGGAGGGAACGACGTCGGTCAGGACGGCCGAACCACCCATGCCGCCACGCTCGACGATGGTCACCTCGGCTCCGAGTTGGGCAGCCACGATGGCCGCCTCATAGCCGCCCGGTCCGCCGCCAAGGATGATCAACCGCTGGGAAGTTTTGCTCTGTTCTACGCTCACGCCAGCCCATTCTCCACTACCAACGAGCAACTTGCACACCCACCCCTGTACCGGCATCGGGGCATCCAACGGTAGATTGGTGGGGTGAACGATTTCAACGAAGACCCCCTCCATTTAGCCGACGAAGCCGCTGCCGCCATTGCCGAGCAGACCGGCGTGGCAGCCCACGACATCGCCCTGGTCCTGGGCTCCGGTTGGGGGGAGGCCGCCGAGCTGATCGGGGAGACCACCCACACCCTGGACGCGGCGACCCTTCCGGGGTTCCACTCCCCCGCCGTCATCGGCCATACCGGGTCCATCCGCTCCGTGGTGACCCCTGCCGGGAAGCGGGTCCTGGTGCTCGGCGCCCGCACCCACTACTACGAAGGCAAGGGCGTGCGTTCGGTCGTCCACGGAGTCCGCACCGCCGCTGCCGCCGGCTGCACCACCCTGGTGTTGACCAACGGTTGCGGCGGCCTCAACGAGGCCTGGACCCCGGGGACGCCGGTACTGATCAGCGACCACATCAACCTCACCGCGGCTTCACCGCTCGAAGGCGCCACCTTCGTTGACCTCACCGATCTGTATTCCTCGCGTCTGCGCGCGATCGCCCACGAGGTCGACCCGAGCCTGAACGAGGGCGTCTACGCCCAGTTCACGGGCCCGCACTACGAGACCCCTGCCGAAGTGCAGTACGCAAAGCGCATTGGCGCGGACCTGGTCGGCATGTCCACCGCCCTGGAAGCCATCGCTGCCCGCCACACCGGCATGGAGGTCTTCGGTCTCTCGCTGGTGACCAACCTCGCCGCCGGCATCAGCCCCGTCCCGCTGAGCCATACCGAAGTCATCGAGGCGGGCCAGACCGCCGGACCGCGTATCTCGAAGTTGCTCGCCGATATCGTCGGACGCATCTGAGCCGACTGTACCGCCAGCAGCACACGCCCGATCCCGAGGAGTCCCGTGAACCCCGCATCCGCACAGTCCGACGTTCTTTTGGCTCGCGCCGAAGCCTGGGCCGCCGAAGACCCTGACCCGGCCACCGCCGCCGAGCTCACGGCACTGGTTGCCGCGGCGAAGGACGACGCCGGATCCCGCGAAGAACTCGCTGACAGGTTTTCCGGGCCCTTGGCCTTCGGAACGGCAGGCCTGCGGGCGGCCCTGGGAGCCGGTCCGAACCGGATGAACCGCGTGGTCGTGCGGCATACGGCGGCCGGTGTCGCCCGGTACTTGCTCGATATCGCTGCCGGAGCCTACACCCCGCGGGCCGTGGTGGGTTTCGATGCCCGCTATAACTCGGACGTCTTTGCCCAAGAGACGGCAGCGATCTTCACTGCCGCGGGCATCGAGACGTTCCTGATGCCTTCCCTGCTGCCCACCCCGGTGCTCGCCTGGGCCGTTCTGGCGTTGCAGTGCGAGGCAGGGGTCATGGTCACTGCCAGCCACAACCCCCCGCAGGACAACGGCTATAAGGTCTACCTCGGCGGCCGGGCCGTGACCGATGCGGGCCAGGGCGCCCAGATCGTCGCCCCCATGGACGTCGATATCGCCGAACGTATTGCCGCCAGCGGCCCACTGCCGGGCATCAAACTGGCCCACGGCGGCTGGACCATCCTGCCCTCCGCAGGTGAACCCGGCGACGTCCAGGCCCGCTACCTTCAAGCGATCACCTCCCTGGTTCCGGCGGATGAGACCGAGATGGCGACCCGTTCGGCCCTGCGGATCGTGCTGACCCCGATGCACGGCGTCGGGGGCGACACGATGAGCCGGGCCTTTACTGCCACAGGCTTCACCGATGTCCGGCTCGTCGCCGAACAAGCAGAGCCCGACCCGGATTTTCCCACGGTCGCCTTCCCCAACCCCGAGGAACCCGGAGCCATCGACCTGGCCCTGGACCTCGCCCGGGAGGCCGACGCCGACCTGGTCATCGCCAACGACCCGGACGCCGATCGCTGCGCCGCAGCCGTGAACGACCCGGCCACCGGATGGCGGATGCTCTCCGGTGACGAGGTCGGCGCCCTGCTCGGCATCCATGTCGCCCGCCGTCTCTCCCAGGGGAATGCGCCGTCCGGGGCCGCATCGGTCTTTGCGAATTCGATCGTGTCCTCCCGGCTGCTTTCGCGCATCGCGGCGGACGCCGGCATCGCCTATGGGGCCACGCTGACCGGCTTCAAATGGATTTCGAGGGTTCCCGGTCTGTCCTTCGGCTACGAGGAGGCGCTGGGATACTGCGTCGCCCCCGAACTCGTGCGCGATAAGGACGGCATGTCCGCCGCACTGCTGCTGGCCGAATTCGCGGCCCGCCTGAAGGCGTCCTCACGCACCCTGTTGGACGAGCTCGACGAGTTGGCCTTGAAACATGGTTTGCACGCAACCGACCAGCTCTCGGTACGGGTTTCCTCACTCGAGGAACTCGAAGCGCTCATGGCACGCCTACGTGCTCAATCCCCGGCGTCGTTGGCCGGTTCCACGGTGACGACCGTGACCGATCTGGCCGCGGGCACCGACGGGCTACCGCCCACCGATGCCATGGTCTACACCACCGGGGACGACACCCGGGTCATCGTCCGCCCCAGTGGCACCGAACCCAAGCTCAAGTGCTACCTCGAGGTCATCGAAGCGGTCACTTCAGCCGAGGATCTGCCCGCGGCCCGCGAACGGGCCAGGAAACGACTCTCCGCGGTGCGCGCCGAGACCGGCACCACCCTTGGTCTCTAACCCCCACCACCTGAAAGCCACCGAGAGGTAGACATGCCCCAGCCCACCGGCACCACCATCGCCGCCTACATCGACCACACGCTGCTCAAGCCCGATGCCTCCCGCGAGGCCGTGCTGAAGATCGCCGCAGAAGCCGCGGAATACGGGTTCAAATCCGTCTGCGTGAACCCGCTCTGGGTGACCACCGTCGCCCAGGCGCTGAAGGGTTCGAACGTCCTGACCTGCTCGGTCATCGGCTTCCCCTTCGGCGCGACGACCACCGCAGTGAAGTCCTTCGAAGCCGCCGGCGCCATCGCCGACGGTGCCAGCGAAATCGACATGGTCATCGACATTGCTGCAGCACGCCGCGGGGATCGGGACGTCTTGGTCGCCGATATCGGCGGCGTCGCCCACACGGTGCACGACGGCGGTGCGATCCTGAAGGTGATCATCGAAACCTCCCTGCTCGACGACGAGGCGAAGGTCCTGGCATGTGAGGCGGCAGCCGAAGCGGGAGCCGATTTCGTAAAGACCTCCACCGGTTTCGCCGGCGGCGGGGCCACCGTGACGGATATCGAATTGATGCGTCGCACGGTCGGCGAACTGCTGGGCGTGAAGGCCTCCGGAGGGGTCCGTTCCCTGGCCGATGCACAAGCAATGATCGCCGCCGGAGCCACGCGGCTTGGAGCCAGCTCAGGAGTTGCTATTGTAGAGGGTGAGCAGGGAACCGCCGGCTACTAGCGCGAGCGCGCACCACCGCCAGCCGGCGCTGGACAACAAGGAGAATCACCGTGTACTCAGATGGCACGAGCAAGGCCTACTCGGGCCAAGGCAACTTTGCAGGCAACTTCCTGGCTTTCGCCGTGTTCTTCATCCTCTTCCTGGGCTCCCTTTACTCATTGACCTTCTGGACGTTGGAGAACGCCTGGCTGCCGGGCATTGCCTGCTTCGCCCTCGCCTTCCTAGCGTTCGGCATCCCCCAGCACCTCCTGGGGCGTGCGGATTCGCACCAGGCTGATCGCGTCGTCGCCGCCGAGGTCGTCAAGAAGTAGCGCAACGACCCACGACCCAGAGAAGGTGCCCGCCGGTATTCCGGCGGGCACCTTCGTCATTTCAGTGAGCGTGGACGCTGCGCGGCGGCGTCGAACACGTTAGTGTGGGAATCGGGTTCCATACCGGATCCCACGCTTGAGCTAAGGAGGATTGCAATGCGCATCTTTACGTTTCTGGCAGGAGCAGCGGTGGGATACCTCGTGGGTGCCCGCGCTGGCCGCGAGAGGTATGACCAGATCCGCGATAAGGCCCAGGACCTGTGGAAAGACCCCCGCACCCAGGAGAAGCTGAACGACGTCGGCTCCACCATCAAGGACAAGGCCCCCGATGTGGGCTCAGCTGCCGCTTCCGCTGCAGGGAACGTGGCGGGCAAGGTCAAAGAAACCGCGACCAACGCCTCGCACCGTGCCAAGTCCTCCGAGTCCGGCTCCGGCACATCGTCCCATACCAGCGACCACATCTCCGATCCGTCATTGGGCTCGGCCGATGCCACCAGCGACTGGTCCGACGAGGGCGGGGCTACGCCCTCGGGCCCCAGCGCCGTCAGCTAAACGAACACCCAGCCGTCGGGGCATCGCCTCGGCGCACGGCATGGCCCGGTCGAACCATCACGGTTCGGCCGGGCTTCGCTTTTGCTCCGTCGGCTCAGTCCTCAAACAAGGCCTCCAACACCTGACCCGCCCATTTGAGGATCTCGGCGTCGGCCAGATCCCGCCCACCGACCGGGGCCGTCTTGGGCTTGGGGATCATCACTGCATCCAGGGCCGGCTTGTTCTGCGCCCCCTTATACATGCGATTCAGGCGCAAGAGTTTCGATTCGGGCAAGGTGGCGGGGGCGAACTTGATGAAGTTTCCTTGCATCGCCACATCCGTCAGCCCCGCCGCACGCGCCCTCACCCGGAAACGGGCCACCTCGATCAGGTTGACCACTGCTGCCGGCGGTTCGCCATAACGGTCGGTGAGCTCGGCGACGACGGCATCGATGCCCTCGGTATCGGTGGCACCGGCCAGCTTGCGGTAGGCCTCCAAGCGCAGCCGCTCCCCCGGCACGTAGTCGTGCGGCAGGTGGGCGTTGACCGGCAGCTCGATCTTCATATCGGCCACCTTCTCCTCGGTTTCGCCCTTGAAGTCGGCCACGGCCTCACCGACCAACCGGATATACAGGTCGAACCCGACCCCGGCGATATGTCCCGATTGTTCACCGCCCAGCAGGTTGCCCGCACCACGGATTTCCAGGTCCTTCATGGCCAGTTGGAAGCCCGAACCCAACTCGTTATGGGCCGCCACCGCCTTGAGCCGTTCCAGGGCCACCTCCCCCAACGGTTTCTCCGCGTTCCAGAGGAAATAGGCGTAGGCCCGGTCACGGCCGCGCCCCACCCGGCCACGCAGCTGGTGTAGCTGGCTCAGGCCGTAGTTGTTCGCACGGTCCACGATCAGGGTGTTCGCATTGGAAATATCCAGACCGGTTTCGATGATGGTGGTGGAGACGAGGACATCGAATTTCCGATCCCAAAAATCCACGATGATCTGCTCGAGCCTGGCTTCGCTCATCTTGCCGTGCGCAACTTCGACCCGGGCCTCGGGGACGATTTCACGCAGCTTCGCGGCCACCGAGTCGATGGAGGAGACCCGGTTGTGGACGAAGAACACCTGCCCTTCACGCATGAGTTCACGCCGGATCGCCGCAGAGACTTGTTTATCGGTATGCGGACCGACATAGGTCAGCACCGGATGGCGCTCCTCCGGCGGCGTGGCCAAGGTGGAGGTCTCCCGGATCCCGGTCAACGACATCTCCAGGGTTCGCGGGATCGGTGTCGCCGACATGGCCAGAACGTCGACGTCGGTGCGCATCTGCTTCAGCGCCTCCTTATGTTCGACACCGAAACGTTGCTCCTCATCGACGATCACCAACCCCAGGTCCTTGAACTGGACTTCCTTCGAGAGCAGCCGGTGGGTGCCGACGACGACGTCGATCGAACCGTTCTTCAGTCCCTCCACGGCCTCCTTGGCCTCCTTGGGGGTCTGGAAACGCGAGAGCGATGCCACCCTGACGGGGAAACCCGAGAACCGGTCACCGAAGGTCTCGACGTGCTGGCGGGCCAGCAGGGTCGTGGGCACCAGGACGGCCACTTGCTTGCCGTCCTGCACCGCCTTGAACGCCGCACGCACCGCGACCTCGGTTTTACCGAATCCGACGTCACCGGAGATGAGCCGGTCCATCGGGATCTCCCGCTCCATATCGGCCTTGACCTCATTGATGGTGGTCAGCTGATCGGGGGTCTCGATGAAGGGGAAGGCCTCCTCGAGTTCGGACTGCCAGGGGGTGTCCGCGGCGAAGGCGTGGCCGCGGGAGGCCATCCGGGCGGAGTAGAGCCGGATGAGGTCGGCGGCGATCTCCTTGACCGCCCGGCGCGCCTTGGACTTCGTGTTCGACCAGTCGCTGCCACCCATCTTGGACAGGGAAGGGGCCTCACCACCGACATAGCGGGTGACCTGGTCCAGCTGGTCGGTGGGCACGAAGAGCTTATCGCCCGGGGCCCCGCGTTTGGACGGGGCGTATTCGAGGACCAGGTATTCGCGGACGGCCCCCGAGGTTCCGCCGACCTTGCGCTGGATCAACTCGAGGAAACGGGCGATGCCATGTTGCTCGTGCACCACGAAGTCGCCTTCGCTTAATTGCAACGGATCCACGGCGTGACGACGACGGGCAGCCAGTTTGCGGGTCGACTTCGCCGAATAGGCGCTGGACCTGCCCAAGAGGTCAGCTTCGGTGAGCAACCCCAATTTGAGCGAGTCGAAGACGAAACCCCTGCCGGCCACCGCCGTCGTGATTTCGATGAGCCCCTCGGTGGGGGTGTCGTCCACGCTGTCCACCCGGTGGCACGGAATCCCCGCGTCGTGGAAGAGCTCGGCCAGCCGGCTGGCAGGGCCCGGCCCGTCGGTGGCCACGACCACGCGCCAGTTGTCCCTGACCCGGGAGCCGATGAACTCCATCATTTCGGCCACGTCGCCCTGGTATCCGCGCGGTTCACGGGCCTGAACATTGAGCGAATCAATATCCAGTTCGATGTCCTCGTCCTGGGTCAGCGACGTGATCGACCACCAGCTGACCTGGGAGGCCAGGGCGTTGGACCGGGTATCGGCCAGGGTGGAGAAGTTCCCGGCATCCAAAACGTCACTGATCCCCTGGGTCTGGAGTAGATCCACGGGGGCTGCACCGCCGTCGGAGGCGGTGGACCAGGCAGCGGCCAAGAATTCGGCATTGGTTTCGGAGAGGTCGTGGGAGCGGGTTCTGACCCGTTCGGGTTCCATGATCACCGCAACGGAATCTGCCGGTAGTTGGCTGACGAACGGGACCATGCCATCCACCAGGACCGGCGCCAGGGACTCCATGCCCTCCACGGCAATGCCACCGGCAATCTTTTCGAGCATGTCGGCAGCTGCCGGCATCTCGGTCTTCAACTTGGCGGCACGAGACATCACCGCTGGGGTGATCAGTAGTTCACGGCACGGCGGCGCGTAGAGGACCGTGGGATCGGCAATGCCCCCCTCTGATTTATCCGCCTTGGAGAAGGACCGCTGGTCGGCGACGGCGAACCAGCGCATGGATTCGACCTCGTCACCGAAGAAGTCGATACGGATCGGGTGGTCCTCGGTGGGTGGGAAGACGTCAAGGATGCCGCCGCGAACGGCGAACTCACCGCGGTGGGTCACCATATCCACGCGCGCATAGGCGGCGTCGGCCAATTCGTGGACGACCGCGTCGAAGGGACGTTCCTCCCCCAGGGCCAAACGCACCGGGGCCAGGTCCCCCAGTCCTTTGACGAGCGGCTGGACCACCGAACGGATGGGGGCGACGACGACCTGCAGGCTGCCGTCGGGGTGGGCCAGTCGGCGCATCACGTTCAGCCGCCGCCCCACGGTGTCCGAGCGCGGGGATAACCGCTCATGCGGGAGGGTCTCCCAACTCGGGAACTCGTCCACGGCACCGTCGGGCAGATAGGCGCGCAGGGCGCCGGTGAGTTCTTCGGCCTCCCGGCCGGTGGCGGTCACCGCCAGGACGATTCCGGTGCCGGCGGTGGAGAGCCCATCGACGATTTCCGTGACCAAGGCGGCCCGCAGCCCCGCCGGCGCAGCCACCTGGAGATCCTGACTGCGATCGTCGAAGCCCTTCGAGGCGTAGGTGCGCACGCGCGCATAGGACGGGTCGGCGGCCAAAGCCGCACGAAGGCCAGTCAGGGCCATGGGGTTCCTTCCGGGAAACAGCACAAAAGCCCGGAATCCATACTGGACCCCGGGGAGGGTGCCAGCTTACCGCGATTCACCTCCGGACCCGTAGCATGGTCCCAGACCGCGCTGTGCCTCCCGGGCCGGTGCACGACGCCATCCACGCTGAACCCAGAGCACAGGAGTGCCATGCCGCTGAATGCTTCCACCTCGCTGCCGTACCCCGTTGACGCCCTCACCCGGGTCTTCACCCGGAAGGACTTCGCCGAGCACATTAGCCAGCGTGCCGGTGCCACCTTGAACGATTTCACCCTCTCCGGGTCCACCGATGCGGCGTTCACCCTGACCACGACCCGGACCGTCCCCACCGACCGGCTCCCGGATCTGGTCAAAAAATTTGTCGGGGCCACCTTATCGCTCATCCAACGCGAGAACTGGTCGGCGCCCGCTGCCGATGGCAGCCGGACCGCAGACATCAAGATCGAGGTTGCCGGAGCCCCCGTTACCGTGACCGCTGTTCAGAAGCTCATCACCGATAGTGAGGGAACCACTGTCGAGCTGGATGGCAAGGTCAGCTCCTCGATTCCGTTCCTGGGCCCCAAGATCGCTTCCAGCGCCGAACCGATGCTGGCCAAGGTCCTGAATCTGCAGACCAGCGAAGCACGTACGTGGCTGGACCAGAAGCAGTAGCCTCCACCGGCCGGCGTCGCCGCGTCGTGGCGCTGGGCGTCACGGCGACGGTTTATCTCCTCGCGGTGGCGTTCATCGTCTTCTGGCCGGTCCCGGTCGACCGTCCTGCCCAGGACACGCTGCCGAAGTTGTTGGAGAGCTGGCATGCCGCCGGGGTCCCGTTGTGGGTGGACTATCAGCTGATCGAATGGCTGGCCAACGTGGTCATGTTCCTCCCCTGGGGTGTGCTGGGCACCTTAATTCTGCCCCGCCGCTGGTGGTGGCTGGTCCCCTTTTCGGGGCTGCTGGCCAGCGCCGCGGTGGAAAGCGCCCAATACGTTTTCCTCCCGGCCCGCTTCGCATCCTCCGCCGATATCGTGGCCAATACCGCGGGTGCAGTGATCGGATATGCGGGCACCGCACTCGTCATTTTTTGCGTCAGGCGCCGCGCGAAGCGGTAGGATCGTTGACGGTGAGCCGGGAAGTCTGGTCGGCAATGCAACAACCATGCCCACTCGAAGTTGAGGACGATTCATGACCAATCCCGAACCCGCCCCTCCACGCCAGACCATCCTGGGTCTGGGGAGCTATCGCGAATCCCAACGTATTGGTGCGATCCTGCGCAAGGAAACCGTCGGTGGACTCGTGCTCATCGTCGCGGCTGCCGTAGCGATCATCTGGGCTAACACGCCCTGGGGCGATAGCTACTTCGCCCTACGTGACCTGCACCTGAATATCCCGGTGCCGTGGATCGACCTCGATTTGAGTCTGGGCCATTGGGCCTCCGATGGCCTGTTGGCGGTGTTCTTCTTCCTGGTTGGCCTGGAATTGAAGAAGGAATTCGTGATTGGGGACCTTCGCGATTTCAGCAAGGCAATCGTCCCGGTCACCGCGGCCTTCGGCGGCGTGCTCATCCCGGCACTGATCTACGTGGCGCTCAACATCAGCGAGGGCGGCTCGACACTGCATGGCTGGGCCATCCCCACGGCCACCGACATCGCCTTCGCCGTCGCCGTTCTGGCGGTGATCGGCTCAAGCCTTCCCTCACCCTTGCGGATCTTCCTGCTGACCTTGGCCGTCGTGGACGATCTGATCGCCATCATGATCATCGCCATCGTCTATACGGACACCCTGGATTTCCTGTTCCTGGGTCTGGCCCTGATTCCCTTGGCCTTGTTCTTCTTCATCTCCCACCGGTACCAGAAGTACTTCGCCACCCGGGCCTGGACCGCCTGGGTCATCCTGTTGCCGCTGGGCATCGTCACCTGGGCTTTCGTGCTGCAGTCGGGTATCCACGCCACGGTGGCCGGGGTCCTCCTGGGCTTCTCCGTCCCGGTGCTCCGACACGACAAGAGGGAGGGTACGGGGGTCGCCGAGCGTTTCGAGCACCGCTTCCGCCCCTTGTCCTCCGGTTTCTGCGTACCGATCTTCGCGTTCTTCTCAGCGGGTGTGGCCATCGGCGGTGTCGAAGGCATTACCAAGGCCATGGCCGACCCGGTGGTCTGGGGCATCGTGGCCGGGCTGGTGCTGGGCAAGCCCATCGGCATTCTGGGCTCGACCTTCCTGCTCACCAAAACCCGACATGCCAATCTCGACCCGGCGGTGCGATGGGTCGACTTGCTCGGGGTGACCTTGCTGGCGGGTATCGGCTTCACCGTCTCACTGTTGGTTTCCGAGCTGAGCTTCGGGCTCGAGTCCCCGCACTACGAACATGCCAAGGTGGCCATCCTCACCGGTTCGTTGCTCGCCGCGGTCCTCGGCGCCGCCTGGCTCATTCCGCGCAACCGGAGGTACCGGAAGTGGGAGTTGGAAGCGCAGCGAGACGATAACGCTGACGGCATCCCCGATCTCTACCAGCAAGACTGATCCGCCGGACGACGGCGGGAAGGATCCCGCCGTCGTCCGCTGGTCCGGAAACGGCCGGACCCCTCCCGCGCGCTGGGGCGGGGTCGCTAAAGACGTGCCGGCCCGGTGCCCGCGTCGAGGAGCGACTGTTCGGCAGCCACCCACGCCAACATCGCGCATTTGACCCGGGCGGGGAACTTCGAAACCCCGGCGAAGGCCGCAGCATCCCCCAGAACCTCCTCGTCCCCTTCGAGGCTTCCGCGTGAACGCATCAGGGTCCTGAACTCGTCGGTCAGCTCCACGAGGCTTTCCCTGCTGGACCCGGCAGCCAGTTCGGTCAGCACGGAGGCAGAGGCCATCGAGATCGAACATCCATCGCCTTCCCAGCTGATCTTCGTGATCGTCTGGTCCTCTATTTCCACCCGAAGTCGAATTTGGTCGCCACAGACCGGGTTGTGCTGATGAGACTCCCCCCAGACATGCCCGGCCTCCGGGGTGATCAGTCCCTCCCCTCGACGTCGTTTGGCGTGGTCGAGGATCACCTGCTGATATAGCTGTTCCAACTCACTCATGCGCCCACCCCGAAGAAACCCCGCACATCGGCCACCGCATTGAGGAACGTGTCCACGTCCTCGGCAGTGTTGTAGAGGTAGGTGCTGGCCCGGGTGCTGGCCGTGACGCCCAGGGCGCGGTGCAGCGGTTGCGCGCAGTGGTGTCCGACACGTACGGCCACCCCACGGCTATCCAGGAACTGTCCGACATCATGGGGATGGACTCCCGGGACGTCGATGGTAGCCGTCCCGATGCGCGCTCCCGTGGCCGGGCCCAACTGGCGGATCCCGGGGATGGACCCCAGACCGGCGGAGAGCAGCCCGCCCAGGTATTCCTCCCAGGCCGCGATGCGTTCCATGCCGACCTCATCGAGGTAGTCGACGGCGGCGGCCAGGGCGACCGCCTGGGAGATGCGCTGGGTACCCGCTTCGAAACGGATGGGTGCGGGCAGAAATTCGGCCCGTTCCATCGTGACACTGGTGATCATCGACCCGCCCGTGAGGAACGGTGGCATTGCGTCGAGCAGTTCCCGGCGGCCGTAGAGGGCTCCGATACCCGTGGGGCCCAGCATCTTATGGCCGGAGAAAGCCATGAAGTCGATGCCCAGCGCCTTCACGTCCACGGGCAAGTGGGGCACCGATTGGCAGCCGTCCAGGACCGTGAATGCACCCACGGTGTCAGCCAGACGGACCAGGGCTTCGACGTCGATGACGGTGCCCAGCACGTTGGAGACGTGGGTGAAGGCCACGACCCGGGTGCGGGGCCCGACCAGATCAGCGGCCAGGTCCATGCGCAGTGCGCCTTCGGAGTCGACCGGGATGTATTTCAGGCTCGCACCGGTGCGCAAGGCCAGTTCCTGCCAGGGGATGAGGTTGGCGTGGTGTTCGAGCTCGGTCACGAGGATCTCGTCCCCCGGGCCCAAGGCGAACCGCCGTCCGGCTTCGCCGCCGAGGCCGGCACTGGCGTTGGAGAACGAGTAGGTCAGCAGGTTCAGTGCCTCGGTCGCGTTGGAGGTCCACACGATTTCCGCGGTGTCGGCCCCCACGAATCGTGCCGTCTTCTCGCGGGCCTCCTCGTAGATATCGGTGGCCTCCACCGCCAGGCTATGGGCTCCGCGATGGACGGCTGCGTTGAAGTTCTCATAGAAGTGTTGCTCGGTATCCAGGACCGAATGTGGTTTCTGCGATGTGGCGCCGGAGTCCAGGTACACCAAGGGAACGGAATTGACGCTGCGTTCCAAAAGTGTGAAGTCACCCCGCAGACGCCGCACTTCGGTGTCGTCCAACGGGGCCAGGGGGTGGTCGATATGTTCCGCTCCGCGGCGGCCGGTTGCTGTTTCCACGCTCGTTGAGTCCTTGGATCGGGAATGGTCGGCAGGGCATCCGCCCCGTGGATTCCGCAACGAATCCATGACCTAATCATCGCACGGGCCGGCAGGGTGGTTCACGTCAGTCCCGCCTTACCCGCCGAATCCGGGCATAAAAAAGGGGCCGATAGCAGGATGGGGGTGGCCCAGTCTCAGAGGCCTCCTGCTACCGACCCCGCTTAAGGGAGCCATAGGGCATGGATCGATAGTATGTGAAACTCTTGTCAAACAAAAGCCGGCCCGGCTTATCCCGACAGCGGGCCCTTACGCGCCGTGGTGTTTCTGCTGCGCCGCCTGCAGCCCCTCACGAACGAGCAGTTCGGCGGCATCGGCGGCATCGGCGAGCAGGAAGGGCAGTTCCTTGCGTTCGGTGGTGCCGAAATCGCGCAGCACGAAGTCCGCCGTTTCCATCCGCCCGGGAGGCCGGCCCACGCCCACCCGTACCCGGTAGTACTCCTTGGTCGACAGTGCCTTCGAGATATCACGCAGCCCGTTATGGCCACCTTCTCCCCCGCCGATCTTTAATTTGACGGTATTGAAGGGGATATCGATTTCGTCATGAATCGCAATAATGTGCTCCGGATCCACATCGAAGAACCGGGCCAGGCCCGCGACCGGACCACCGGAGAGGTTCATGTACGTCATCGGCTTGGCCAGGATCAGACGCGGCCCACCGATGCCCAAGCGCCCTTCCAGGACCTGGGCGTTGGCCTTATGCGACTTGAAGGACCCGCCCAGGCGGGTCCCCAACTCATTGAGGACCATCTGCCCCACATTGTGCCTATTGCGGGCGTAGCCGGGCCCGGGATTCCCGAGCCCGGCTACGATCCAGGTATTGCTTGCCATCAGAGCAGGTGGTTTCCCTACTCTGCTGACTCGGTGCCAGCCGGCGCCACAGCCACGGAGGTTTCCTCTTCTTCTTCGTCGCCGAGGTCCTGGACCTTCGGCTCGTCGATGGTGGCGATGACGGTGTCTTCCTCGATCAGCAGCATGACGCCCTTGGGCAGCACCAGATCGGAGGCCAGCACGTGGTTGCCGATTTCGCGGCCCTCGACGCTGACGGTGACCTGATCGGGCAGGTTGGTGGCGTCGGCCTCGACGTAGACGGTGTAGGCATCGACTTCCAGGACGGCGCCCGGAGCGACTTCACCCTCGAGGTTGATGGTCACGTCGACGTTGACCTTCTCACCCTTCTTCACGGTCAGCAGGTCGAGGTGATCGACGCTCTGGCGCAGCGGGTGGCGCTGGATGTCCTTGGCCAGCGCGAGGTGGGTCTTGCCCTCGACGTCGATGGTCAGCAGGGCGTTGGAGTAGCGCACGGCCAGCGTGGTCTCCTGGTTCGGCAGCAAAACGTGCAGCGGCTCGGCACCGTGTCCGTAGATCACTGCGGGGATCTTGTAGTCGCGGCGAGCCTTGCGGGCAGCACCCTTGCCGAAATCGGTACGGATCTCTGCGGGCAGGACGACTTTGTCGTGAGTCATGAAATATCTCCTGAGA
>NZ_JBQSWW010000039.1:0-19096 GCF_052377515.1 Arthrobacter sp. AOP36-C1-22
ACCATGCGTACAATCACCACAGGCCCCACACTGCAATCGGGAACCAGCCACCAATCAGCCGCTTAACTAACGTCTATGGGCAGTACAGCTAGGCGATCCAGCTTGGTAACGACGAAGGTATCCCCCGCTCGGCATGCGGCCAAGGCGTCGCGTAGGCCGGCACGATTCTTGTTGGTGCCGGTAAACCCATGATCAACATAGATGCGTTCCGAGGTGACGCCCAGGGCTGCTAGGGCATCACGCTGCGCGGTGAGGTCTTGCTCTTCCGTGGACACGCGTGCATAGCCGATGATGATCTCAGACATGCAGATCAGTGTGTCGCATAGGGACCCGTCACCGGACGACTCGCCGGACGGGTCTTACGGGACGGTGATGGCTTGGCGTGTGAAGTTTGGCGATGAATGGCGGCGTTCTGTGATCGCTCGGTGGCGCACTCCCGGCCACAGCGGGGCCCCGCGCTGACACGTGCGAATACTGGTCCAGCGTGTGAGCCTCGGGCGCGGGGAGGGTGCGTGGTGGTTTAGTGTCCGGCGCCGAGCTTGCCGGACATGCGGTTGCGCATGTTTTGGCTGGCCTCGTTGAGGCCGATGACCTCGACGTTCTTGCCGTAGTGGCGGTACTTGTCCTCCACGGAATCTAGTGCGGCGATGGTCGAGGCATCCCACAGGTGTGAGGTCGTCAGGTCGATGACGATGCGCTGAGGGTCCTCGGCGTACTCGAACTGGGTGTAGAGGTCGTTGGAGGAGGCCCAGAACAGTTCCCCGTCCACGGTGTACCGAGCTACGGCCTGCTCGCCCTCGCCCTTGACGGTGCGCGTGACGGTGGCGAAGTGCGCGACCCTGCGGGCGAAGAGCACCATCGCGGTGAGCACCCCGAGCCCGACGCCGACGGCTAGGTTGTGGGTGGCGACGGTCGCGATGACGGTGACTACCATGACGATGGTCTCGGACTTGGGCATCATTTTCAGCGTTGAGGGACGGACGGAGTGCCAGTCGAAGGTGGCGATCGACACGAAGATCATCACCGCGACCAGGGCGGCCATCGGGATCAGCGCCACTACCTCCCCGAGGGACACGGCCAACACCAGGACTAAGACGCCGGCCAGGAAGGTGGAAATCCGGGTGCGGGCCCCGGAGGCCTTGACGTTGATCATGGTCTGCCCGACCATCGCGCAGCCGCCCATTCCGCCGAAGAAGCCGCTGATGATGTTCGCCGCGCCCTGGCCCCAGGACTCGCGGACCTTGTTCGAGCGGGTGTCGGTGATGTCATCGACCAGCTTGGCCGTCATCAGGGATTCCAGCAGCCCGACGAGGGCCATGCCCAGTGCGTAGGGGGCGACGATCTGGAAGGTCTCCAGGGTGAAGGGCACGTCAGGCAGGAACAGGGTGGGCAGGGCGTCGGGCAGCTGACCCTTGTCCCCGACGGTGGGCACGTTGAGTGCGAAGACCAGGGCCAGAGCGGTGACAACGATGATCGAGATCAGCGGGGCTGGGACGACCGTGGTGATCCGTGGCAGCAGGTAGATGATCGCCAGGCCGGCGGCGGTGAGCGGGTAGACCAGCCACGGGACGCCGATCAGGTCTGGTAGCTGGGAGGTGAAGATCAAGATGCCCAAGGCGTTGACGAAGCCGACCATCACCGACCGGGGGATGAAGCGCATCAGCTTGCCCACCCCGAGCACCCCGAGGATCACCTGGAAGACACCGGCAAGGATGACCGCGACGAGGAAGTAGTCCAGCCCGTGCGAGGCCATCAGCGGGGCGATCACCAGAGCGGTGGCCGCGGTGGCCGCAGAAATCATCGCCGGCCGCCCACCCAGGAAGGCGATGGACATGGCCATCGTGGCGGCAGCGAACAGACCCACCTGCGGGTCCACCCCGGCGATCAGCGAGAACGCGATGGCCTCAGGGATCAACGCCAGCGCGACGATCAGGCCGGCCAGCACCTCGGTCTTCAGCCAGCGCGGGCGCTTCAGGGTCGCCAGGACGGATTGGCGTTCTTCGGGGGTGGCATTCGCCGGCGGGGCGGTGTGGATTGTGGTGGACACGCAGGTCTCCCATCAGGTCGTGAACAAGAAGGACCCCGGCCTTACGAGGCAGCCCGGCCGCCCAAGGGGCGGGGCATCAGGTAGTCACCGGGAAAAGTTTCGACACTAACTCTACCCTAACGTGAGGGTAGAGTCTGGCTGCTGGCCCACCTCGCTCCGCCAGCGGGGGGGCAGGTTTAGTCGTGGACGCGGTCCTGCAGGGCGTCGATGAGCTCGTCGGCTTGGCGCAGTTTGCGGGCCATCTTCTCCCGGGCCACCCGGACCCTTTCCAAGTACGCGGCAGTGGCCTCGACCGGTTCCTTGGCCTCCAGAATGGCGAGGATCT
Organism: Arthrobacter sp. AOP36-C1-22; assembly: GCF_052377515.1. Lineage (NCBI taxonomy): Bacteria > Bacillati > Actinomycetota > Actinomycetes > Micrococcales > Micrococcaceae > Arthrobacter > Arthrobacter sp. AOP36-C1-22. Next base: position 2,373 of record NZ_JBQSWW010000039.1, read on the forward strand.
CGGCGGTCTCCTCCAGGCTGAATCCCAGCGGAGTGATCCGCCGGACGTAGTTGAGCCGCTCGACGTCGGCCTGGGTGTAGAGCCGAAATCCGCCCTCACTGCGGGCCGAGGGCGGCGCCAGCCCTACATTGTCGTAGTGGCGGATAGTGCGCATCGACAGCCCGGTGCGTTCGGCGACCTCACCGATCTGCATCGTGTCCATGTCTTGCTCCTGCGCTTGCCCCACTGCTTCACCCTTCCACTAGCCCTTGCTCGCCATGACGCCTGAACGCAGGCGCCCGCGTTCTGCCGCCCGGCAAGCAGGCACCAACTCTACCGCTACGTCACAGTCGCGCTCAGAGTCGGCCCCAGATTACGTCGACGCGGATAGTTCAAGGCGAAAGCGCTTCGCGCCAAGCAATCGCCGCCCTTCCACAAGGTGGCAAGCTGGTGGCGCCTCAAGAATCTACAGCTTTACGCGACGCCGCGTTTGGTGACTACGGCGCCGGCACGAGCTGGGTCGACGGGAGGCCCATGGTGTCTCGTAAAGTCGTCGCACCGCGTTCTGTCTCAGACCTTCCGGTGAATGTGCTTTATGAGGCATGATGTCGTCATGAGACTTCTGGGGTACACGCGGGTGTCGACGGCGGGGCAGGACCCGGCGCTGCAGCTTGACGCTCTTCTTGCGGCAGGGGTGCAGAAGCGGGATGTGTTCTCGGACGTAACGTCCGGGGCGAAGAGCGCGGCGGAGCGTCCGGGCATGAAGAAGCTCCTGGCCTATGCGGAGCCTGAGGACACGGTGGTGGTCTGGCGGATCGATCGACTGGGCCGGTCGCTCATCGATGTGCTCAACACCGTGAACCTGCTCCGGGATCGCGGCGTGAAGATCCGGTCGGTCTCCGACGGGATCGATCCTGAGACGTCGTCGGGTCGGCTCATGCTCGGTATGCTGGCAACGCTAGCGGAGTACGAACGCGAGCTGATCACCGAGCGTGTCAACGCGGGGATCGCAGCAGCCCGCGCTCAGGGCACGAAGTTCGGCCGGCCGCCCGTGAATCCCGAGGTCGTGGATCGCAAACTGGCGATCGCTGCCGAAGAGAGAGCGAAGGGTTGCACCGCTGAGGGGGCGGCGCGCCTGGTGGGGTGGTCTCGGGCGACGCTGTACCGCCACCAGCGGGACGCTGCCGCTCGCGAGAGCATCGCGCAGGCGTGACATGGACGGGTCGCAGAAGTGGAAGATTCTGCGGCTCCACGTCGAAGACGGCATCCCGCTGGCGAGTCTCGCGCGGGAGGCCGGGGTGGGAGAGCGAACGCTCTCGCGTTGGCACAGCCTCTACCGGGCTGGTGGCATCTCGGCTCTTGAGCGGGCACAGCGCGCCGATGCTGGCGTGCGGCGCACCGCGCCTGAGCTGGTGGCTTTCGTGGAGCACCTGGCTCTGACCAAGCCCCGCCCCAGCATCGCGACACTGCACCGCCTGACCGCAGCCGAGGCCGCACGAAGAAGCGTGAGTACGCCGAGCTACGCGACGGTGCGGTCGATCGTGCAGGCACTGGATCCCGGGATGGTGACGCTCGCTCTCGAGGGGCCAGCATCCTACCGGGACCGCCATGAGCTCGTCTTCCGCCACCGCGCTGAGCGTCCCAATGCCCTGTGGCAGGTCGACCACACCGAGCTCGACATCCTCATCAAGGACCCCAGCGGGAGACCATCCAGGCCGTGGCTGACCACGGTCATGGATGACTACTCGCGGGCGATCTGCGGGTACATGGTCTTCGAGGGCGCGCCCTCGGCGATGAACACCGCGCTGGCGTTGCGCCAAGCGATCTGGCCCAAGAGTGACCCCGCCTGGCCGATCTGCGGCATCCCAGACGTCCTCTACGTCGACCACGGCAGCGACTTCACCAGCCATCACCTCGAGTACACCGCGATCGCGTTGAAGATCCGAATCATCCACTCCACGGTCGCCCGCCCCCAGGGAAGAGGAAAGATCGAGCGGTTCTTCCACACCGTCAACACCGAACTGCTCGCGACCCTGCCCGGGCGCCTCACCCCTGGAAACCCACATCCAGTGCCGGTGCTGGTCCTTCCTGGTCTCGACCGGGCCGTCGGGGAGTTCGTCGGCCAGTACAACCAGCGCACGCACACCGCGATCCGCACGAGCCCAAAGGCGGCCTGGATCGCTGAGGGATGGCTGCCGCGACTACCCGAGAGTCTCGAGGAGCTCGACGGGCTGCTTCTGCGGGTCTCCAAGCATCGCACCGTCCAGCGCGACGGGATCCACTTCCAAGGCCAGCGCTACCTCTCGCCCACGCTCGCCTCGTTCGTCGGACGCACGGTCACCATCCGCTACGACCCCCGGGACCTGTCCGAGATCCGTGTCCACGACCACGACACCTTCGTGTGCACAGCGATCGACGAAGCCCACCCCAACCAGCGCTACAGCCTCCACGACATCGAAACCGCCCGACGAGCCCGCCGCCGGCAGCTACGCAAGGACATCAACGACCGCATCCCCACGACTCCACGACCCCCTTACGATGCGCCCACGCCGCCCGCTCCCGCGCGACGGCCCAGGAAGCGCCTGAAGACCTACGAAGAGGACGAGTAGATGAACCGCGACTTCATCGTCACCAAGGAACACCGCCGCTTCACCGAGTTCGCCGGCACCATCCGCAAGGACGTCACCATCGGCATCTGCCACGGCGAGGCCGGCGTCGGCAAGACGCAGTCCGCCCGCCGGTACGCCCACTGGGACACCCTCGAACCCTTCATCCAGGCCTGGGGGCCACGCAGCGAGGCCGACCTAAAGCACTACGCCGCCGCCCACCGCTCCCGCACCGTGTTCTACACCCCCGAGGTCCTCGCCAAGCACCGCGATCTCATGCGCGATATCGAGTTCTACCGCGGGAAGGTCGGAGTCCTGATCTACGAGCACCTCTGCGCGATCGGGAAGATCACGACCACCGACGTTCCCCGCACCATCGACTTCACCGAACTGATCATCATCGACGAGGCCGAACGACTCACGCCGACCTCACTCGAACTCCTCCGAGACCTCCACGACCGCCACCACGTCGCCCTCATGTTCATCGGGATGCCCGGCATCGACCAACGCTTCCGCCACTACCCCCAGCTCTACAGTCGCCTCGGGTTCTCCCACCGCTACCGCGCCCTCGCACGCGAAGAACTACTTTTCGTCCTGACCCGCCACTGGAAACGCCTCGGCCGCACCCTCGACCCCGACGACTTCACCGACGCCCAAGCCATCGCCGCGATCGAACGCATCACCAGAGGCAACTTCCGCCTCCTCGAACGCCTCTTCCCCCAAATCGGACGCGTCCTGAAGATCAACCAACTCGACACCATCACCGACGACGTCATCGAAGCAGCCGCCAGCACCCTCATCACCAGCTAACGCCACCAGAAGCACGCCATTCACCGATCAACTCCACAGGCTTGGCGCTCTCGGTAGCTATTGTTTCGAGCTGTCGTTTCCGGTGAAGGACCGGCTTACGAGACGGTGGACACCGCTGTCTCCCGGAACCGATTTAGGGGCTTGAGCGTATGAGTGTGGAGCATCTCAGGTGTTCACATCGCGGGTTGTTTGGCTGACAACGCTAGAGAGCGCTGAGCTTCCTAGCGTATTTCTGGTATCTGACCCTAGCGCCAACCCCTGTACCGATCTTGGGCCGGCGGTCAAGGAATGGAACACTAGTAGCCATACAACACCGTAGCCAAATGCATTCGGTGTGCATTTCCGGTGAGCCCACCAGGAACCCCTCACCGCCCCACGAAAATGCAGCGAAAGCTCCGGATAAGAGGCCAGAAGCTAAACCTAAGTGGCAGCAACTCCGCGACGATACATCTCCACCGTCTCCTTATCGTGATCGTCTATCCCTTCATTTCGTTCGATCGCTGAATACCAGGTGCGAGCCAACTCGAAAACTTCGATGAAGGCGTTAGCCTTTCCAACGGCTTCTTCAGTGCCACTGATAGCGAGTAGTGGCCAAATCCACCCCATGCCTAAATTCGAAATCAGATCATAGGCTACGCCGCCCACCGCATAAGTCTCCAAGAGCTGAAAACCTGTCAGAGAGGTCGTTCCGTCGAATAGTCGGAAGTATTCATTCTCGCCGGGCGCATCGTGCGAAAAAGCCGCGCGCCAGAGCACGGCGTAGGCACTTCTGGGAAGGCTCTGCACAGGGAACGCGCCGTCTGCTGCGAGGGACCTCATCCTATGGAGCAATTCAGCTCGGTACTTCGAGTCATCAACGAGACGCTGCGCCGAATCGTCCGGCCACAGCCGCACAATCTCGTTCCAGGAGTATTCCGCCGTGCGACCCCAACCTCGAACGCGCTCGCCCACATCGCCGTCTACGTTCCCAGCTCGCACTTCTCTGACGAAGTCTGGTCCCGACAGCTCGTCCATCTCAACGAGAAGGCTTACCCAACTCGAGCCGACCTTATCCAAGTTACTTTTATGAAATCGAATAAATTCGTCAAATGAGTACGGTGCCGAAACAGCCTCGTCAGACGCAATACGGCTTGCCGGTAACTCCGTCGGATTAAGTGCTTCACCGGGAGCGCCGACCACTTCCAACAGGTGCGACATTCCAAGGTACATAGTCATCGCCTGATCAACCTGAGCAAAACGGTGGAGGTGGTCCAAGTTAAGCTCCCGACTGTCGAGCGAAATTCCGCGCGAAGCCACATGTTCAGCCTTCTCACCCGTCCTTCGATCTGAGTGGATTATGCCGTTGCGAAAGTTCTTGATGGCGAGATAGTCCTCGAGTATTTCCGTGTCCACTGCTCCGCCGATCCGTCCTTCCAAATACGATCGCAGCGATTCCACCTTCTTTTTGTTATTTTGACCATTGGGTTTGAGATAATCCTTCAGTTTCGAATCGCCCGTGCGCTCATGTTCCTGGTTGATTGCGTTCTCGACATTCCCGACCAACATCACAGCATGCAGGCGAGCGAGGGTGGCATCCAAGATCTTCGGATAGTGATATTCGAGAGGGTGTCGCAGTAGAGATCGGCGAACCGTCTGCAAGAAGATCATGTCGTCGGAGTAGCTGTCAGTGAACTCAGGAATTGTCGCGGTCATACGCCCAGACTCTCAGAAGTTGCCACTCGCGTGGCCATTCCCTGTTGCAGTTGGTCGAGAGATTAGAGCGCAATTGTCCAATCCGCCGAGTTCACGTTCATCTGGTAGATAGCCCGATGATTGGCTGCATTGGGCGGTTTCGTCCGGAGTTTAGAGGAGCAAAACCACAAGCTGTAGGGCGGATAATGGCATTCTATACAGCCTTCGTTGTGCCGCAGAGTGTCTATTCGGCTGTCAAGCCGCGAATACCGTCCCGTTGAGCCCTCGGCTATTGAGGCGCAGGAGGCGAGGATTCGCAGAGTCGAATTCACTCCTTGTTGTTGCGGCGTTCCTTGGACGCCCGAAGGAAGCGTTCTTGGTAGGCAGAATAGGCATCTGCATGGCGAGCGTGTTCCTCAGGTGTGGTCGAAGGAGGGAGCTCAACCGGGGGCATGTAGCGGTCAATAGCATCGATTTTGAGCGGATACCCGAACTCGTCTTTCATTGCCATTCAACAACGATAGGCCTTATTCAACACGAGAACAGTTGCCTCCCATGGGGTTCCCGCTGAGGGACTCGCTGTCAGCCTTTTCCTCCACGGTTCTTTGCTGGCACGTGATCAGGGAAATCTTCTGCTCCGATACCGCCAGCGCCATAGAAGGCTTCTACGAAAAGGCGAGCTTCCTCGACGAGCTCTTCGGAGGACATTCGCGAAACGTCGTTGGAATCGGTGCCCGTTATGCCGACAGTAAAGCCGTAAGTTCCCCCAGCTGGACCATTCAGCCAAGCAAAGTCATAGCTGAGGCTCCCGCTTGGTTGGTACCTTTCGCTGATGCGGAACAGCTCGTGGTCAATCGCGACTTCAAAGTTGTCCATGTGGCGACTTTAGTCTGATTCCGGAAGGACCATCAGGTCTCGGCTGCCGTCAGTAGGTAGCGTCCGGCGGTGGATCAGCCGAGAGATCCCGGCCGGCCACGCTCGCAAGCTGGCGTCCCGACGAGGGTTCCGCTTGCGGCGTCACTCCACTCGACCTACGGTTATGGAATGCTTGTTGTTGGGTCCATTGTCATTCGTGTGAGCGACCTGCAAGAGCAGATTCAATTTTGGTCTGATGCTCTCAATTACACTGTGCGAGAGCCGATTGATGATGACTTCGCACTGTTATTCCCCACCGATGGAATAGGTCCGAATGTCTCCCTCGACGCGCACCGCTCTGAGCGGATATTGCCACCTCGCATTCATCTGGACTTGTACGCGGAGGACCAGGCGGCCGAAGTTCACCGACTTACTGTTCTCGGTGCCACCAAGGTGGATTGGGGTCGATGCCCCGACGATGAAGATTACGTCATCATGCAAGACCCCGAGGGAAACCGGTTCTGCGTCATTGAGGCGGCCGAGTGGTCGGGCTGGAGAAGTTGGCGGACAACAACCAATAGCTGAGAGCTGCCGGTCACGTCACTCCGGGATGCCCATTTGGGGTTCCCTCTCGCGACTAATTCGCTTCCCTACTCAGCATCCCGCGTCATATGCGCGGCGCCCCACCACATCAGGCGCCACTCGCCGTCTTCATTCGGCGCAGCCGCACGCCCATCGCTCCCCTCACGCACCCACCTCATCTCTGGAGAGCCGGGCGTGCCGTTGACGACGACGTGAAGGCGAACGGTGCAGATCGCGGCGGCGCTGTGCACCAGCGACTTGAGGGAGTAGTCATCCAGCGAGTGCCCTTGATAGTCCAACCGCACGTCTCCAGGGCCGACTGTCTGGCCCAGAGTCGTGATCACCTGGGCCATGTGTCCGTAGTTCTTCCGCTTCCAGGCGTCGAGGTATCTAGTAGACGCCACATAGACCGGGTGAGCGGCGAGTGATGCGTGATCATCTGAGGTCAGGGCAATGGGCACGAACTCCGCCAGTGCAGCTTTCGTCTCGGTGTTGGCAGCAAGTTGAGTTGCGAGGTCTTTCCACGTCGGGTCGGGCGGCTTCGCTGTCTCTTGCTCTTGGGCCTCCAAGGAGCGCGCCCAGTCCGCCACGGCGAAGAGTCGATTCCAGGCTTTGGTCGCGACGACGCTGCTGTTGTAGTTGGTCAGCATCCCGTGCACGATGCCGTTGCGGTACAACTCATAGACTGGCTCGTCGTTGCGTCCCTTGCTGGACTTGGCGAAGGTCGCATGCGCTGCACTGAGTCCCAAGTGGTGGCCCACAACGCTGTCCCAGGCGTCCATCTCCTGCGGCTCGCGGGCATGCAGACCTTTGCGGCAGGCCGGATTGAGGTCGTTCACGAAGCCATCCATGACGCTGAGCAAGACGTGGACTACGGCGTAGTAGCGCTGAGCTTGGTAATCCTCCAGCGCCGACCTCAGCAGATGCATGCGTGCGCGTAAATCAGGGTGCACATTGAGTCGTCGCACCAGATGAGACAGGCGATCCTTGTCCTGGTACCAAGCGATGAAGGCTTGCTCCGCACGCTCCGGATCGTCCTGGTGATTGGCCACAAGGCCGGCCAGGTCATCGACCGGCAGGTCGTCATGGAAGACCCAATGTCGAGGACCGAGGAGTACGTAGAAGGCGTCAACAGTGCTCGTGATGCGGTCCAGTTGGGCTGAGACGTCTGTCAGCAGGTGACGCTGTTCCTTAGAGATGAGGAACTTGAACCGCCGCAGTCCTGCCAGTTGCAACTCCATCTCTTTGAACTTCGGCAAGTCGCGCGCCGACCCATACGCCATGCTGGCCTCCTCTTCCTCGTCCATTCTCGCTGCTGAGGTATCGGCGGGGGCTCTACGTGTCAGGGTGAGTTGAGCCCAGAACGGGATCCCTGACCGGTCACCGTTCCGGTTACGGAGCAGTCGCTTCGATCTTTAGCAACGGGACGAGATCCGTCAGGCTACGCAGAGTCATCGGCTGACCGGCATCCTCCCGGTCAAGGTGTATGGCTTGAAGGCCTGCGGCTCGTGCCCCTTCGATATCCACACGGAAGTTGTCACCGACGTAAAGTACCTGGCTTGGGGAAATCCCCATCTTCTCGCACGGCAAGATGAATGCTGAACTTGTGGGTTTAGCATGGCCCATTTGTTCAGAACTGAAGAATAGATCGAGGAGGGGTTCGATGCCGATCCTTTTGATCTTCTTCGCTTGTTGCTCGTGGTTGCCGTTGGTGATGACGCCGACCGTGGTACCGGAACTTCTTAGCAGCTCCAGGGTCGGCACGGCGTCTGGAAACGCAGTCCATGCTTCCTCATAACTTCGCAGGTAAATGGCGAACACTTCGTCAAGCTCAGTGGCGCCAACCGGACCCGGATGCCCTATCAGGGGAAGGAACTGGCGGAGTCGTTCGCGGCGCTGTGCATGAAAACTGAGCTCACCTGATAGGAAAAGATCGTAGTTGGCCTGTTCAATCTCAAACCACGAATTCGAAAGATCAGGTGTCAGCTCGACGCCAAAACTCCGAACGAATGTATCCAAGCCACCACGTGCTGATGTCAGATGGTCGAACAGAGTGTTGTCCAGATCGAATAGAACGGCTCGAAATTCCATGCACTCAGACTAGCCGTCGTCGCAATTCACTCATCTGTGTTGCCTTCTTTCAACATTCCTAGCCAGCCGTCCCGCAAGCCGTTGCCCAAACAGACACGGAATCGTTGTGCAGAAGACTCCGGGCTTCCTTGTAGTCGTCTTCGAAAAACGACACCGGGGCAATATCCGCACTCTCATGGAGCACCGGGAGGAGCGGCCGGCTGCAAGCCCGGGAACTCGGGGCGTGATCCTGCACCTGACCAGGGCTGGAAACCAGAAGGTCCCGTTGCTTCACCGCGGGAAAGGAGCAGGGCAGTCGGCGGGGCGTTGCTATAGCGGAACGACGCCGGTGGAACGGTCCCATACATTGGTGGCGGCCGCCGTCAGGAATGCGGTGCCTACCATGTGCAGCAGGACGACCGCGATGGGCAGTCCGAGGAAGAACTGGGTGTATCCGATGGCGCCCTGGGCCAGTACGGCAACGACCAGGAAGAGGTAGCCGCGCTTCAGGGCCCGCGCCGCATGGGTGCGGTAGACCAGATACAGGCCCAGCAGGGTTGCGATGACCAGGAGGTACACGGGGACCACATGGATGCGGGTCACGAGGTACAAGTTGAAGCCGTGCCGGGGTGAGGAGGGATCCCCCGCGTGGGGGCCCGAGCCGGTGACCACGGTTCCCAGGATCAGGGCCAGGGCCGAGGTGATGGCGATGGTCCAGCCCAGTGAGCGCATCGTTCCGGTGAGGGGGCCGGGGGCCACCAGTTCTTCACCGCGCGATTCCCTCCCGGTGCGGTTGACCAGCAGTGTTGCCACGGCCACCAAGGCGATCGACGCCAGGAAGTGGAAGCTGACGACCCAGGGGTTCAAATCCGTCAATACGGTGATCCCGCCGATGACGGCTTGGATCGGGATGAAGCACAGCAGGGCGATGGAGAGCCAGAACACGGTGCGGTGGGTGCGTCGTATGCGCCAGATGGAGACGATCATGGCAATCGCCACGGCGGCCAGGACGAACGTCAGCAGTCGGTTGCCGAATTCGATCAACCCATGGATTCCCATTTCGGGGGTCGGGGTCATCGTCCCCGGCATGCAGTTGGGCCACTGCGAACAGCCGAGTCCGGAAGCGGTCAGTCGGACGGCGCCGCCGGAGACGATCAGGATTGATTGGGTGATCAGGGAGGCGATCGCCAACCGGTGGATGCCTCGGCCGATGGATAGCGGGAGATGGTTGTATCCACGGGAGTAGGTGGTCTGAACCGCGCGGGTGCCGCGCCCCAACGCCGGCGGTAGCCGGTCGGTCCAGTGGTTGGCGACGGGGGTTGTCATGTTGTCTTTCTCCATTCGGGACGCGGGGCGACTGGCTGTGCGCGCGTCAATTCCATTTGAACCAGCGGGTGGCGGCGAATCCTGCGGCAATCGTCCAGGCGAGCAGGATCAGGATGGCCCCCATGTTCATGGTCCCACTGATGAGGGTCTCACGCAGTGCATCGCCGAGCGCCGACGAGGGCAACACGGCAACAATGTCGGACAGCATCCCGGGAAGGCGGCTGCCCGGAATGAGGATCCCGCCTCCTGCTGCCAGGAGGATCCACGCCAGGTTCGTGATCGCCAAGGTTGCTTCAGGCCGAACGGTACCGGCAATCAGCAGGCCCAGTGAGGTGAAGGCAGCGGCACCGAGTATCAACAGCAGGACGCCCAGGGGAATGCCTGCCGGTTCCGGGCGCCACCCCAGGAACAGCGCCACCCCACCAATCAGGACGACCTGGACCACCAGTACGGCCAACACGGCCAGGGCCTTGCCGAAGATCAACCCGGCTCGTCCCAAGGGGGTCGTGGCCAGGAAGCGCAGGACACCGTATCTCCGGTCGAACCCGGTGGAGATGCCCTGGCCGGTGAAGGCGGTGGACATGACGCACAACGCCAGCACGCCGGGGGCGGCGGCATCGATGCGGTGTTCGGCAACGCCATCGAGGATGCTGGTGAACGTCAACCCGAACAGTGCCAGCAGGGGCAGGGCGACCGCCAGGACCAGCTGTTCGCCATTGCCGAGCATGGCGCGGGTTTCGTAGCCACCGTGGCGGACGACGCGCGTGGTCAGACTGGCGGCATTGGACCGGCGGGCACCGGTGGTCGGGGCTTCGGGCAGGGGCGAGGGCGTCGGGTCAGCCACGGGTGCCTCCTTGGGCGATATCCAGGAAGACGTCTTCAAGGTTCTTCGGTTCCATGCTGATCGAGGTCGGCAGGACTCCCTGTTCAGACCACCAGGAGGTGATTTCCGTCAACCCGGCGGGGGAGTGGAGCCCCTCGACGCGGTAGCGGCCCGCCGCCTCCTCGATGAGTGATCCGGCGTCGTGTAGCCGGGGGATCGGCAGGCCGGGGTCGGCCGTGAAATGGAGGGTACGGCTCTCCGTCGCCGAAGTGGCCTCGGCTGTCAGATCCGCGACGGTGCCTTGGGCGACGTTGCGGCCGTTGTCGATGATGTAGACGTAGTCGGACAGGCGCTGGGCGTCTTCCATCAGATGCGTCGTCAGGACGATGCACAAGCCCCGTTCGCGCAGCTCTTCGATCAGTTCGAAGACTGTTTGGCGTGATTGCGGGTCCAGGCCTGCACTGGGTTCGTCCATGAACACGACTTCGGGATTTCCGACGAGGGAGGCTGCCAAGGCGACGCGCTGGCGTTGCCCGCCTGAGAGGCGCCGGATGGTGGTGTGCGCGAAGGAGTCGATGCCAAGGCGTTTGGCCAGGGCATCGACGTCGACCGGGCGGTCATACATCCGGGCGACGTGGCGCAGGAGGGTCATGGGCTTGACCGAAGGGGGTAGGCCGCCGTCCTGGAGCATGACGCCCACCCGGGAGCGCAGTGCGCTTCCTCCGGAGGCCGGATCGGTACCCAGCAGGCGGACGGTGCCGCCGTCGGGAAGGAGCAGTCCCTGGGCGCAGGCGAGCGTGGTGGATTTGCCGGCGCCATTGGATCCGAGCAACGTCGTCACCGCGCCACGATGTGCTGTCAGTGAGATACCGTTGAGGACCCGGACCATACGGCCATCGAGTGCGGCAACCGGGCCGAAGTCCTTACGGAGGGACTCGACGACGAGACTGGGTTCTGTAGTTGTCACCCGAGCATTCTACGTTACGTAGAGAAGGGCGCGGGCAGAGGGTCCGGAGCGCCGGTATTTGCGCTCTGCGGGAACTAAGTCACACCTTACTGGCGCACTCGACCGCATTAGGTCATGATTGTGTTGTGTATTCATCTCAGCTGCCCTCTCAGGAAGCGACCGCTACGTCGGCCGCTAACCCGGTGGCGCCCGAACCCGAGGAACGGACTCGCGACCGCGTGTTGCAGGCCGTCCTGCACCAGGGGCCGGTCAGCGCTGCGGAACTCGGGGAAAGCCTCGGCTTCACCCCGGCTGCGGTCCGCCGCCACTTGGATGCCTTGAGTCGTGATGGCTTGGTCGAGGTCAAACTCGTCGCCAACCAGCCGGCCGGGGCAGGGCGTCCCGCCCGACGTTATGTGCTCAGCCGCCATGGCCAGTCGACGCGTGGCAACGACTACCTCGACATCGCGACCTCGGCCTTGACCGATCTGGCCGACGTGGCCGGCGAGGAAGCGGTCACCGCCTTCGCGCAACGCCGCTTCGCGGAAATGGAGCGGCGATACCGTCCCATCGTCGAAGCGGCCGGCGACTCCCTGGAGGACCGGGCCGAAGCGCTTTCCGGGGCACTCAGCGGCGACGGGTTCGTTGCGTCGACGCGCGCCGTGGGATTCAACCAACCGGCGGCGATGCTGCAGAGCATCCAGCTGTGCCAGGGACATTGCCCCATTCAGGATCTGGCCCGGGAGTTCCCGGTGTTCTGTGATGAAGAAACCAAAGTTTTTGCCCGCCTTTTGGGTGTCGACGTCCGCCGACTGTCGACGTTAGCCTCGGGTGGACACGTTTGTACGACCCACATTCCGCTGGGTCGCAACCAGACTCCTCAGCAAGCTGAGAAGAGAACACGAGTCAAACTGACAAAGCAGGAAAGGCCGAGATGACGGATCAGATGGCACAGGAGACCGCCGACCCCGGTGTGCTCTCCGAGATTCTGGAAAAGAATCCGGAGCTCGAGGGGATCGGGAACTACGAGTATGGCTGGTCGGATAAGAACGACGCCGGCGCAAACGCGCGCCGTGGCCTGAACGAGGAAGTCGTTCGCGACATCTCGCAAAAGAAGAGCGAGCCCGAATGGATGCTGAACATGCGTCTGAAGGGCTTGAAGTACTTCGGTCGCAAGCCGATGCCTACCTGGGGTGCAGACCTCTCGGGCATCGACTTCGATAACATCAAGTACTTCGTGCGCTCCACCGAGAAGCAGGCCACGAGCTGGGAGGACCTCCCGGAAGACATCCGCAACACGTACGACAAGCTCGGCATCCCGGAAGCGGAGAAGAACCGCCTCGTCTCGGGTGTCGCCGCACAGTACGAGTCCGAGGTCGTCTACCACCAGCTCCGTGAGGATCTGGAAAAGCAGGGTGTCATCTTCCTGGACACCGATACGGCGCTGAAGGAACACGAGGATGTCTTCAAGGAGCACTTCGGCTCAGTCATCCCCGTGGGCGACAACAAGTTCGGTTCGCTGAACACCGCGGTCTGGTCGGGCGGTTCCTTCGTGTACGTGCCCAAGGGTGTACACGTTGATATCCCGCTGCAGGCCTACTTCCGCATCAACACGGAAAACATGGGTCAGTTCGAACGCACGCTGATCATTGCGGACGAGGATTCCTACGTCCACTACATCGAAGGCTGCACGGCACCGATCTACGATTCGGATTCGCTGCACTCGGCGGTCGTGGAGATCATCGTGAAGAAGGGCGCCCGCGTCCGTTACACGACGATCCAGAACTGGTCGAACAACGTGTACAACCTGGTCACCAAGCGCGCGATCTGCGAAGAGGGCGCCACCATGGAGTGGATCGATGGCAACATCGGCTCCAAGGTCACCATGAAGTACCCGGCCGTCTACCTGGTCGGCGAGCATGCCAAGGGCGAGACCCTTTCCATCGCCTTCGCCGGCGAAGGACAGCACCAGGACACTGGTTCGAAGATGGTGCACATCGCACCGAACACGTCCTCGACGATCGTGGCGAAGTCGGTGGCGCGCAACGGCGGCCGTTCGGCCTACCGAGGGTTGGTCCAGGTGCGCGAAGGCGCCAAGGGATCGCGTAACTCGGTGGAGTGCGACGCGCTGTTGGTCGACCAGATCTCCCGTTCGGACACGTACCCGTACATTGACGTCCGCGAAGACGACGTCACCATGGGCCACGAGGCAACCGTCTCGCGTGTTTCCGAGGAGCAGCTGTTCTACCTCATGTCCCGCGGCATGGCCGAGGATGAGGCAATGGCGATGATCGTACGCGGTTTCGTCGAGCCGATCTCCCGGGAGCTTCCAATGGAATACGCGCTCGAACTGAACCGCCTCATTGAACTGCAGATGGAAGGAGGCGTCGGTTAATCATGACTGATACCGCAACAGAAACCACTGGCAAGGAATCACGCTACGGCGTGCCCGCCATCGCTGGATTCACCGAAGAGGGCGAGAATCTCTCCCCACTGAATGAGGACAGCTCGCCGCTGGGCGGTGATGCCAGCAAGGCGCACAGCCACGGCGGTGGAGCGGGAGTGCCCGACTCTTCCCGAGCCGGCCGTCTAACCAGCTACAAGCTGGAGGACTTCAAGGCGCTGACGGGTCGCGAGGAAGACTGGCGCTTCACACCGCTCAAGCGCCTGGGTGGACTCCATAAGAAGGCTCCCACCGGTGCCGCTCCGACGCTGGCCACCGAGCTCAGCGATGGCGCGACCTTGGAAACCGTGGGCATGGACGACGCTCGCGTCGGTTCCGCCGGCATTCCCGAGGACCGCGTCTCCGCCAACGGGTGGAACGCAGCCGCAGAGGCCTCCGTGCTGACCATCGGCGCCAACGCCGAGGACGTGAAAGCCACCCTCACCTATACCGGTGCGGGTATGGAAGCGTCGGCCCAGCACCTGGTCGTCGTCGCGGAGCCAAACTCCCGCGGTCTCGTCGTCATCGACCACGTAGGCAGCGCCGTCCTGATTGAGAACATCGAGTTCGATGTCCAAGAAGGCGCAGAGTTGACCGTTGTCAGCGTGCAGGCTTGGGAAGACGATGCCATCCACGCAGGTTCGCAGCAGGCCAAGGTGGGCGAGAATGCGAAGATCAAGCACATCGTTGTCACCTTCGGCGGTGATCTTGTGCGCCTGACGCCGTCGGCACGATTCGCTGGCACCGGTGCCAAGGTGGAGATGTTTGGACTGTACTTCGCCGATCCGGGCCAGCATCTGGAACACCGTTTGTTCGTCGATCACTCCACGCCCCACTGCACTTCCAACGTCCTCTACAAGGGGGCGCTGCAGGGCAAGGACGCACACACTGTGTGGGTGGGCGACGTGCTCATCCGCGCGGCGGCAGAAGGCACGGACTCCTATGAGGCCAACCGCAACCTGGTCCTCACCGATGGTTCCCGGGCTGATTCGGTCCCGAACCTGGAGATCGAGACCGGCAACATCGCCGGTGCCGGACACGCCAGCACCACCGGTCGTTTCGACGACGAGCACCTGTTCTACCTCCAGTCCCGCGGAATCGACGAAAAGACGGCTCGCCGTCTCGTCGTGCGCGGCTTCCTCAACGAGGTCATTCAGCAGATCGGCGTCGAGGAGTTGCAGGAACGCTTGAACGAAACGGTTGAGGCGGAACTCGCCGCGACCGATAACTAGGCCTTTGGCCTTCCCCCCCCAGTGAACCTCGCCGGCCAGTCCGGCATGTCAGAGAACGGACACCAATGTCTACCCTGGAAATCAAGGACCTGCACGTATCGATCGATACGGAGCAGGGCAGCAAGGAAATCCTCAAGGGCGTGAGCCTCACCATCAAGACCGGTGAAACGCACGCCATCATGGGCCCGAACGGTTCGGGCAAGTCAACCCTGGCCTCCACGATCGCGGGCCACCCGCGCTACAACGTCACCTCGGGCACCATCACGCTCGACGGCGACGACGTGTTGGCCATGAGCGTCGACAAGCGTGCTCGCGCCGGCCTCTTCCTGGCCATGCAGTACCCGGTCGAGGTACCCGGCGTGAGCATGACGAACTTCCTCCGGACGGCCAAGACCGCCATCGAGGGCGAAGCGCCGAGCCTGCGTCACTGGACCAAGGACGTCAAGGCGGCCATGGCCAACTTGAAGATCGATCCGGAGTTCGCCAGCCGTAACGTCAACGAAGGCTTCTCCGGTGGTGAGAAGAAGCGGGTCGAGATCCTGCAGCTCGAGCTCTTCAAGCCCAAGTTCGCCGTCCTCGACGAGACCGACTCCGGCCTCGACGTCGATGCGCTGAAGGTCGTTGCCGATGGCGTGAACCGCGCCGCGGAGGGCAGCGAGATGGGCACCATGCTCATCACCCACTACACGCGGATCCTGCGCTACATCAAGCCGGACTTCGTCCACGTGTTCGTTGATGGCCGTATCGCCGAACAGGGCGGTCCGGACCTTGCCGACCGTCTCGAGGAAGAGGGCTACGACCGCTTCCTCCCCGTCGGGGCGTAGTCATGAGCACCACCGACGAAGCAAGTGGCTCGACCCACACTCCGCTGGAGGACGTCGAGGAAGCATTGAAGGACGTTATCGACCCTGAACTCGGGGTGAATATCGTTGACTTGGGCTTGCTCTACGGCCTGCAGTATGCCGATGACGGTGCGCTGCTCATTGACATGACGCTGACTTCGGCGGCCTGCCCGCTCACCGACATCATCGAGGAACAGGTTGGCCAGGCGATGAGCAGTGTCGTTGACGAGCACCGACTGACATGGGTCTGGATGCCACCGTGGGGACCTGAGAAGATCACCGACGATGGACGCGACCAGATGCGTGCGCTCGGCTTCAACATCTAGTTAGAGCACCGGATCCTGTTGATGGCTTCCCAGGAAGCCTTCAACAGAACACCACGATGAGGCTCCCACCGCTTTTAGCGGTGGGAGCCTCATTGTCTAAAGGGATATATTCGCTGACTCCCTGGCAGGCAGCCGTGCTTCCAACGCTCGACTCAGAAGGGTGGTTCTTCCGGGGGCTTTTCCGGTGTTTGGGGTTTGGGGCGTAGCGGGTTC
>NZ_JBQSWW010000040.1:0-19070 GCF_052377515.1 Arthrobacter sp. AOP36-C1-22
CCTAGCCTGCTCATCGAACAGCTGGGACGCGCCCCCGCTGCCCCCGCACTGCTGTGGCAAGAATCATCGCTGGACTACCAGGAACTGTTCCATGGTGCCCGCCGCCTGGCCGCCGTTCTCGGTGCCCACGGGGCCGGCCCCGGTGACACCGTCGGGGTCCACCTGCAGCGTGGCCCCGCGATGGTGCTCTCGCTTTTGGCGACCACACTCGCTGGCGCGGCCTACGCGCCGTTGGACCCCGCGCTGCCCGCGTCAAGGCTGGACTCCATGGTCGGTGACCTCGACCCCGCGGTGATCATCACCGGCAACAACGGCGGTGAGGCCCCCGGGCCGGCCGGAATCTACCCCCTGGTGCCGTTGTCGGAAGACACCCTTGACTGCCTGGACCACCTTCCCGCCCCGGCTGCCCCCGAGGCCGCTACCGGGGTCGGCCCGGAGGACACCGCCTACATCATCTTCACCTCCGGATCGACCGGGGCTCCGAAGGGAACCGCGGTCAGCCACCGGGCCATCGTGAACCGCTTGCTCTGGATGCAGCATGAATATGCCCTGGACTCCTCGGATATCGTGCTGCAGAAGACGCCGTTCAGTTTCGACGTCTCCGTCTGGGAGTTCTTCTGGGCCTTCATGGCAGGGGCACGCCTGGCCATCGCCGAACACGACGTCCACCGCGATCCGGAGGCCCTGGCACGCACGATCATCGAACACGGCGTCACCACCTGCCAGTTCGTGCCCTCGGCCTTGTCCCTGTTCACCGGCGCCCGCTCCGCGTCGCGGTGTACGAGCCTGCGGCGGGTCTTCTGCTCCGGGGAGGCACTCGATGCCGAGACCGGACATCGACTGCTTGGCATGCTGCCCGTGGAATTGCACAACCTCTACGGCCCCACTGAAGCCGCCGTCGATGTGACTTTCTGGCACGTATCCGCCACGGAGCGGGGGCCGGTACCGATCGGGCGGCCCGTCTGGAACACCAGGACGCATGTTCTGGACGCGCTGGGCCGCCCGCTTCCCCCCGGAGTTGCCGGTCACCTGCACCTGGCCGGCATACAACTCGCCCAGGGATACGTCCGACGCCCGGAACTGACTGTAGAGAAGTTCTATCACCACCCCGGTCTGGAACGCCTGATGGGACGCCCCGAGCGGGTCTACGCAACGGGTGATATTGCGCGGTGGCGCTCCGACGGTGCCCTGGAATACCTCGGTCGCATCGACGACCAAGTTAAAATGCGCGGCCTGAGGATCGAATTGGGGGAAATCGAGGCGGTTCTGGCCGCGCACCCGATGGTGGAACGCGCCGTCGTCGTGCCCCATGGCAGCGGGCCGTCGACGACCCTACGCGGCTACGTCCAATCCCCGGGGGCCGTCGCAACGGAACTGCGCGCCTGGCTCACCGATCGGCTGCCCGACTACATGGTTCCCCACAGTGTGGACGTCCTCGTTGAGCTGCCCCTGACGGCCAATGGGAAACTCGACCGCCGGAGTCTTCCCAAACCGGAGGCCGGTGCGCCCAGCCGCACACCCTCGACCCCCCTCGAGGGCGCCATCGCCCGGGCTTTCGCCACCGTGCTGGACCAGCCGGACATCGGGGTGGAAACCAACTTCTTTGATGCCGGGGGCACCTCGCTCACTGCGGTATCGCTGCTGCGCCGACTTGAAGGGCTCCACGAAACCCTCAGCAGCACCTCCCTGGAACTCAGCGACATTTTTGCCGGGCCCACGGTTGCAGCGCTGGCCCGACGGCTGGGTTCGGGAGTTGGTGCCAATCCGTATGCCAGGGTCCTCACGCTCCGGGCACACCGTCGGGGTACACCGGTGTTCTGCCTGCACCCAGCCGGCGGGCTCGGCTGGTCCTACGCCAACCTGCTCCGGCATATCACCCCCGATACAGGTATCCATGCCCTGCAAGCACCAGGGCTGGATCCGGCGCTGCCGGCGCCAGCCCCACCGGCCTCCATCCACGAACTCGCCTCCGACTTTGCCCAGGCCATCATCGAGCTGGTTCCCGAAGGTCCCGTCTCCCTCCTGGGCTGGTCGGTCGGCGGGGTCATTGCCCAGGAGCTGGCCATCGAACTCACCGAACGCTCCGTCACAGTCGAACGACTGGTCCTGCTGGATGCCTATCCGCCGGAATCCTGGCAGCAGCTCGCCGAGCCAACCGCGGAAGAGATCAACGAAGCGCTGCTCATCATGGGCGGCGTGGACCATGACCGGCAGGGGCCCGACCTCTCCCGCGAATCGGTGCTGGACCTTTTAGCCCGTACCCCCGGCCCGTTCGGCGAACTCGCCGACGAGGTCGTGGCCCGGGTGGCGAGCGCGGTGAGTACCAACGCCGCCCTGATGCGTAGCCATACGGCGCGTCGATATGACGGGGACATCGACTTCTTCACCGCCCTGCGCAAGAGCCAGAACTGGCTGCACGTCTCGGATTGGCGGCCCCATGTCGGAGGCAACCTGCGCAATCACGATATCGATTGCAGCCACCCGGCCCTGATCCACCACGAGAACCTGGCCCACATCGTCGGCGAACTCGGGCTCTGGGCCCCCTGAATCCCCGCAGACCCGTCGCGTGCACCCAGCACGCCACGGACTGTGGTCATGAAGCACGCAATTGATCAACAGCCGCAAAGGAAGACAATGAAGAAACTTGCACACATCACGGCCACTGCCGGCATCCTGACTTTGGCCCTGGCTGGCTGCTCCCCGGCCCAGGGCCAGGACGCAGACCAGGCTTCCGCGGCGGACGGCAAGCCCTCAACCATCACCACGCAGGAGGCTCCGAAAGACCTGCCCGAAAAGTGGCGTTATATTGCCGGCACCTCGGACTTCACCCCCGAAGAGAGCACCCCCCAGCTCCCGGTCACGGTGACCGACGACGCCAAGGCCACGGTGGAAATCGACGACATTTCGAAGATTATTTCCTCGGGGGACAACGTCTCATCGCTTCTGCAGGCACTGGGGCTGGGCGACAAGATCGCGGCCTCGCCGGATGACAGCCTCTCCGCGGCCGGCAAGGCCGCACCGGAGCACTTCGAATTCCGGAAGAACACCGGGATGGAGGGGCTGCTCGCTCTGGACGGCACCTTGTTCATTGGTGATAATCTCAAACGCCATGGGGATGTCTCCCAACAGTTCCGCGACGCCGGAACGGATGCCGTGCTGTTCGACGTGGGAAACACCACCTCCGATAAAATCCGCAAGCTTTCCAGCTTCGTCGGCCTCCCCGAGGAGGGCGATCGCCTGGCCGAGTCCAACGAGAAGGCGCTGAAGGAAGCCCAGGACATCGGTAGCGCCGAGGGCAAGTCCATCATCCAGGTGACCGCCACGGGGGCGGGCGGGCAGAACTCGGTTGCGGCCAACGGGACTCCGGGGACCGAGATGATTGAAGCCCTGGGAGGCATCAGCGTGGGCGCCGACGCCGGCCTCAGGGGGTTCTCCCGTGAAATGAGCGCGGAAGGCCTCGTGGCGGCCGACCCCGATTACATCCTTCTCTCCAGCGACGACTACGACCGTTGGGAGGGCGAAGAGGGGCTGTGGAAGGCCTTCCCGTCGCTGAAGAACACGACGGCAGGGCGAGAGGCCAACGTCATTGTGATGCCCGATTCCCAGATCAAGTACACCGGCCCTGACTCGGGCGTCGGGGCCTTGGCTCTCGCCAGGGCGCTGCAGCAGTAGACCGGGGAACAGGTTAGCCAATGATGCTCCGTGCCGCCCGTGAAAAACGTGCGGAGGAGCAGATCCGCCGGGTGCCGCTCGTTGTAGCGGCCCCGGTGGGTCTGCTGGTCCTCCTCTTCCTGATGGTCCTTTCCGTCTCCGTCGGACCTTTGCGGATCGACTTTGCCGACGTCTTCCGCATCGTCGGGCAGCAACTCGGCATCCATGAGGTAGACGGGCTCAGCCAACGAGATGTGTCCGTCGTCTGGCAACTGCGGTTCCCACGGACCCTGCTCGGCGCGCTGGTCGGGGCGGCCCTGGCCATGTCCGGCGCCGCATTGCAATCGCTGTTCAACAACCCCTTGGCGGACCCGGGCATCATCGGCGTCACCGGAGGAGCGACCACCGGGGCCGTGGCCGTCATCGTGCTGCTGGGACCGGTAGCCTCGGATGCCCTCACGACCTGGGCCGTGCCGGGGGGAGCCTTCCTGGCTGGCCTGGCCGTGACCGCGTTGATCTATGTCCTGGCGCGGCCGGGCCGCACCACCGGCACTTCAAAGATGCTGCTGGTGGGCATTGCACTGGGCTCGGCTTGTGCCGCCTTGACCGGATTCTTCACCTACATTGCCGACGACACCCAGTTGCAGACCCTGGTTTTCTGGCAATTGGGCTCGCTCAGTAGTGTCAATTGGGGCCAATTGGCCGCCATGCTGCCCGTTGCCGTGGCCGGGGTCGTTGTCCTGGTGATGAACATGCGCAACCTCGATGTCCTGGCACTTGGCGAGCGACAGGCCCAACACCTGGGCGTTAACGTCAAGGCGGCCCGCATGGCGATCATCGTTGCCACTGCGCTACTGGCCGGCGGTTCCGTCGCCTTCGTCGGCAGCATCGGCTTCGTGGGACTGGTGGTCCCGCATATCGTGCGTCAGATCGTGGGCCCGGCAGACCGGGTGGCGCTTCCGATGGCGGCGATCGTCGGAGCCTGCCTCATCGTTGCCTCCGACTGCGCCGCTCGCACACTGAACCCGCCCTCGGAGATCCCGTTGGGTCTGTTCACCGCTGCCGTTGGAGCCCCCTTCTTCCTCTATCTGGTCGTCCGGGCCAAGAAATCGATGTGGTGAATGATGAGTGATGCCGTTGAACGGATCGTGGAGCTAGAGTCCGTTTCCTTCCGGATCGGCCAGCGGGACCTGCTGCGAGAAGTTTGTTTTTCTCTGGATCGATCCAGCCTGGTTGCCCTGGTCGGTCCGAACGGGGCCGGCAAATCGACGCTGCTGTCCTTGATCGCCGGGGATCAGGAACCGACCGAGGGCACCGTGCGGGTAGCGGGCACCGAACCGCGGCGGTGGAAGGCCAAGGACTTCGCCCGGCAGCGGGCCGTCATGTTGCAGGAACATCGCGTCGGATTTTCCTTCAGCGTCGAGGAAACGGTGGCGATGGGACGCCTGCCCTATCCCGTCAGCGAAGGACACGACGCCGCCATGGTGCGCCAGGCCATCACACGGACCGGTCTGACCAGGCTCAAGCGCCAGGACGTGACCACCCTGTCGGGAGGTGAAAGCTCACGCTCCTCATACGCCCGCGTCCTGGCCCAGGCACCACCACTGATCTTGTTGGATGAGCCGACGGCGGCCCTTGACCTACAGCATCAGGAATCGGTGATGCGCAGTTCACGCGAACATGCCGACGACGGGCATTGTGTGGTCGCGGTACTGCATGACCTCAACTTGGCGTCGCGTTATGCGGATCGAGTCATCGTGATCGCCGATGGACGGATCACCGCCGACGGGCCTCCGGAGACGGTGCTGACCGTGGAGCTCATCGAAGAGGTCTATGGGCAGAAGGTGTGCCTATTGAGGCACCCCGCGTCGCAGGCGCTGGTCATCGTTCCAGCATGACGGCGGTGACCACCAGCGGGGCTCGTATCAGGAACCGGCCACTGAGGACGTCAGGCAAGGCGGGATGGCGCCGGTCCGGGGTGGACACGGCGACGGAAAACGTGCCGGTCATGGGCCCGGCCGCCCGGGCGACGCCGGCATCACGGGTGGCCACGGACCCGAAGTCGACCTCCACGTCAAGGAAATCCAGCCAGGTCCGAGTGAGCGGGAAGCGGGCCTTGTAGAAACTCTCCTTGATACTGAAAACCAGGCGATCCATCGGCTGGGCGGTGGCCGCCGGGAAGAGCGCCTCCGCCGAGCGCAGTTCCAACTCGGTGCAGATCACCCCGGATGTGCCGTGGGGCAAGGGCGCCCACTCCTCCGCATCGATTCCCAGTGCGGCAAAGCGGTCCGCAGCAGCCACGGCTGCCGCCCGATACGTGGGTCGCCCGGCTGACGTTGGGCCAATATGGGTGAGGCTGCCGACCCAGCCGGCGGGCCACTGGGGCTCACCACGGGGGCCACGCATGAGCGGTGCGGGCGGGGCCCCCGCCGTGGCGAGGGCCTCATGGGCGCACCTCCTGGTGGTGAGGAACTCCGAACGCCGCTGCTCGACGGCGTCGGTGAGGCCGGTCGATTCGGCGGTGGAGAAGGGGGTTGCCTGCTGGGCCGGCACAGGATCGTGATCGATTTCGGAGACCTGGATTGTCGAGGGAAGCAGCTGTCGCAGCGGACCTGGATTGAGGAAGATGAGCTGCCTTTCGGTGGCCGGGATACCCCATGATTTCACTATAGTTAGGGTCCCCTAAATTCTAGCTCCATCGATTCCGGCAGCGGAAAAGAAGTCGTCCGACGCGGCATCACCCGACCTGGCGCGTGGCCTCCACGGCATGCTACCGAAAACTCCTGCGTGCCGGGGGACTACAACCTCGAGACCATCGATGCCACCGTACGGCCCGGTTCCATGGCCCGGATCGGTTTCAGCTGTCCCGCACGTTTCGCAGACAACACCATTGATCCCGGCTCCGGTGAGGGGCTCGTGCAAAGAGTCGCCGGTGACCCCTAAAACGCGGAAGGGGTCCGGGCCGCCGGCGCATCCATCGCACGTGAGGGCGGTGAAGCACACCTGCGCCGGCACCACCGGCTGACCCGGGGAAAGAGGTCCAGGGACGGGCCTATTGGGTGGCCAATCGGGGCATGGGGAAGTCGGCCTACACCGGGCACTAGACTGGGGGCCATGGCCGGATTGATCAAGCGCGAAGACATCGACGAGGTCCGCTCACGCACGGACATCAAGGAAGTCGTTGATGGGTATGTCACGCTCCGTTCGGCAGGCATCGGCTCGTTCAAGGGGTTGTGCCCCTTCCACGACGAACGCAGCCCCTCCTTCCACGTCCGTCCCCAGGTGGGGACGTTCCATTGCTTCGGCTGCGAAGAATCCGGCGACGTCATTTCCTTCATCCAGAAGATGGACCACACGACGTTTTCCGAGACCGTCGAGCACCTGGCCGGACGGATCGGCTTCGAACTGCGCTACGAGGACGGCGGATCCGGGCCCAGCCGTCAGGATGTCGGCCGGCGTCAACGCCTCCTGGACGCCCATAAGATCGCCGAGGAATACTTCCGCTCCCAGCTGCTCTCCGAGGAAGCCGCGACCGGACGGCAATACCTCTCCGAGCGGGCCTTCGACCGGGCCGCCTGTGATCATTTCGGGGTCGGCTATGCCCCCAAGGGGTGGGATCAGCTCCTGAAGCATCTGCGCAGCCGCGGCTTCCAGGACGAGGAACTCAAACTCACGGGAATGTTCTCCGAGGGCAACCGGGGCATCTACGACCGGTTCCGCGGCCGGCTCATCTGGCCCATCCGCGACCTGACCGGAGCCACGATCGGTTTCGGGGCCCGCAAACTCTACGAGGACGACCAGGGGCCGAAATACCTGAACACCCCCGAAACCCAGCTCTATAAGAAATCCCAGGTCCTCTATGGCGTGGATCTGGCCAAACGGGAGATCACCAAAAACCGGCAACTGATCGTGGTGGAGGGATACACGGACGTCATGGCCTGCCACCTCTCGGGGCTGGGCACGGCGGTGGCCACCTGCGGCACGGCCTTCGGGGCCGACCACATCAAGATCGCCCGCCGCCTGCTGCGCGACGACGGCTCGGGAGGCGAAGTGGTCTTCACCTTCGACGGGGACGCCGCCGGGCAGAAAGCCGCCCTGCGGGCCTTCGAGGAGGACCAGCGTTTCATCGCCCAGACCTATGTCGCCGTCGAACCCTCCGGGGCAGACCCCTGCGAACTGCGCCAACACCGGGGCCCCGAGGCGGTCAAGGAACTCATCGATTCCAAACGTCCGCTCTTCGAATTCGCCATCCGGGCGGGGCTGAAGAAATTCAACCTCGATACCGTCGAGGGCCGCGTGCAGGCATTGCGCGCCTCCGCACCCATCGTTGCGGCCATCCGTGATTCGGCCATGCGTCCGGCCTATTCCCGTGAACTGGCCGGCTGGTTGGGCATGGATATGGATGAGGTCAACCGGGCCGTGGGGGCCGCCGCCAAGCGCGCCCGTGACGGGTCCGGGTCCGGCCAGGACCGCGGTTCCCGCCCCGGTTCCGGGTCCGAGCCCCGCCCGCAGGGCCCGGGATACGGCCCCGGGGCCGCCCAGGAGCCCCAGGCCCCGGCCTTTCAACGCCCCGATGTCCGCGACCCGGTGACCCGGATGGAACGCGAATCCCTCGAAGTGGTCCTGCAGCAACCGGGGGTGCTCAGCGCCGACCAATGGCAGGCGTTCTATACGGCCCGCTTCCTCGCCCCGGTCCATGCGGCCGTCCATGACGCGGTCCGCGCCGCCGGTGCCGCGGGGGCCACCCCGTCGCAATGGGTGGAGTCCATCCGGCAGGAGGTGCCGGATCCGTTGCGCTCCTTCGTCTCCGAGCTGGCGGTGAACCCCCTGCCGGCGAATTCGGAGGAGTCGCTGACCCGGTATTGCCACGGCATCATGAACCGCCTGTTCGATCTGCAGATCACCCATCAGAAGGCCGATCGGCTCGGCCAGCTCCAGCGGATGGACCCCGTCGCCGATCCCGAGGGATACCAGCGGATCCAGCGGGAATTGATGGAACTGGAGCTGCGGCGCCGGTCGCTGCGCCAGGAGTAGGAAGGGGCCGGGGGCGACGATTTAGCAACCTCGGCCCAGCTCTTGTATAGTCGTCTCTGTTGCTTTCCCCCATAGCTCAATTGGCAGAGCGTTCGACTGTTAATCGAAAGGTTACTGGTTCGAGTCCAGTTGGGGGAGCGGATCACTGGTCGTCCCCGTCACTGTTCGTGGCGGGGACGACCGTGTTTAAGGCTCGGGGCCGTGGTCCGGCCGGGCCCGTCGACCTACCATGGAGCCATGGACTGGCTGCTGGCACCGGACTACTGGGTCGCACGGGAAATCCTGCAACGCGGGGTCGCCGCCGTCTTCCTCATCGCCTTCGCCTCCACACTGAACCAGTTCCGTGCCCTGCTCGGTGAACGGGGCCTGCTGCCGGCGAATCGCCTGCTGGCCGGCCCCGGGGCGCGCGGACCATCGGTGTTCACCCGGTGGGGGTACTCCGACGCCAAGCTCGTGGCCGTGTGCTGGGTGGGCCTGGTCGTGGCCGGCACCCTCGTCGCGGGGCTGCCGCAGGCAGGTCCCGCCTGGGTGGTGTTGGCGGCGTTCCTGCTGCTCTGGGGGCTCTACCAGTCGATCGTGAACATCGGGGGGATCTTCTACGGGTTCGGCTGGGAGATGCTCCTGCTCGAGGCCGGGTTCACCGTCGGGTTCCTGGGCTCGCACCAGGTCGACCCGCCACGGACCATCCTGATCCTGATCGTCTGGCTGGTCTTCCGCCTCGAATTCGGCGCCGGGATGATCAAATGGCGCGGGGACCCTGCCTGGCGGAACCTCACGGCCCTGTACTACCACCACGAGACCCAGCCCATGCCCGGACCGTTGAGTCGTCGGGCGCATCTGGCACCGCGCTGGTGGCATCGCTGTGAGGTGGCCGGAAACCATGTGGCGCAGCTGGCCGTCCCGTTCCTGCTCTTCGTCCCGCAGCCGGTGGCATCGATCGCCGCCGGGGTGGTCATCGCCACCCAAGCATGGTTGGTGGCCACCGGAAACTTCGCCTGGCTGAACTGGATCACGATCGTGCTGGCCTGTGCCGCCATCGATGATGCCGCCTTCGGAGGCCTCGCCTCACTGGTCGCCGGTCTCCCCGCCGGTCCGGTGGGGCCGCTCGCGGAGCGGGCGGCGGCCCCCGCAGGGTGGACCGTCGTCGTCCTGCTGGCCACGGCGGGGTTGCTGGTCGCCGGGATCCCGGCGCTACGCAACCTTTTTTCGCGCTCCCAACTGATGAACGCCAGCTTCAACCGCTGGCAGCTGGGCAACGCCTACGGGGCCTTCGGCAGCGTCACCCGCCAACGCACCGAAGTCGTCATCGAAGGCAGGATCGACGACGAGGTCGGGGACGACGACGCGGACCCGGAGACGGAAACCGGCTGGCATGAATATGAATTCCGCGGCAAACCCGGCGATCCGGCCCGCAGGCCACGGCAGTTCGCCCCCTACCATCTGCGGCTGGATTGGATGATGTGGTTCCTGCCCCTGGGGTCGCTGCACCAACGCTGGTTCCAGGCCCTGCTGCTCAAGCTCCTGGCCGCGGACCCCGCCGTGTTGGCCCTGTTGCGGGTGGATCCCTTCTCCGGCAGGGCCCCGGACCGGATCCGGGTGCTGACCTACCGCTACCGTTTCGCGAACGACCAGGAGACGAAGGACCGGTCGCTGTACTGGATCCGTTCCGACCGGCGCCTGGCCATCGGACCGGTACGGCGTGGTTGAGGGCCGGGGGGAGCGGAAGGCGATTCGAATTCGGCCCGCCGTCCTGCTAAAGTTTTACTCGCTTCCTTCCCCCATAGCTCAATTGGCAGAGCGTTCGACTGTTAATCGAAAGGTTACTGGTTCGAGTCCAGTTGGGGGAGCCGAATGAACGTCCGTCCCACCGCATGGTGTGGCGGACGTTTTTCGTTGCGGCCCGCTCAGGTCATCAACGGCACCTGGCGGGGCCGGACCACGATCCACAAGGTTGCGATGGCCAGCAGGATGCACCCGGCCATCACCGCGGCCATCGGCGTCGCGCTCCCGACACCCAGCAGACCCACGACGGGGGAGATCGCCCCGGAGAACCCGAAGGTCGCCGCCCCGAGCAACGCCGCCGCGGTGCCCGCCTGGCTGCCATGACGGTGCAGGGCCAGCCCCTGGATGCAGGGGAAGTTGAAGCCGGTGGCGCAGATGTAGAACCACAACGGGATGGCCGTGCCCCAGAAGCCCCAATGGAACTGGTCGGCGGCGATGATGCACAGGGCGAAGAACACCTGGGCGATCGTGGCGGCGGCGATGATCCATTGGGCGCCGAACCGGCGGACCAACCGGGCGCTGGTCTGCACCCCGGCGACCACCCCCAACGAGTTGACCATGAACAACAACCCGTAGGCCTGCTCGTTGAGCCCGTAGACGTCCTGGAAGACGAAGGGGGAGGCCGAAAGATAGGAGAACAGCCCGGAGAAGTTCAGCCCGCCGACCAGCAGCAGCCCCACGAAGATCCGGTCCTTGAGCACCAGGGAATAGCGCCGCAACAGGTGGGGTCCCCCGACCGGTCGGCGCTCGGGCGGAAGGGATTCGCCCAACAGCAGGATCGCGGTGGTGGAGGCCACGATCCCGTAGCCGGCCAGTGCCCCGAAGACCCCATGCCAGTCGGTGACCAACAGGAGCTGGGAGCCGATCACCGGGGCGAAGATCGGGGCCATGCCGTTGACCAGGGCCACATAGCTCATCGTCTTGACGAGTCGCAGGCCGTCATACAGATCGCGCACCATCGCGATGGCGACCACCGAACTGCCCGCCGCCCCCACGCCCTGCAGGACGCGGAAGAGCATCAGCATCTCGAAATCCTGCGAGAGGGCTGCTCCCGTGGTGGCACCGATGTGCAGGATCGTCGCCGCGATGAGCGGCCCCCGCCGGCCCAGGCGGTCGCTGAGCGGGCCGACCACCAGCTGACCGGCGGCGAAGCCGAAGACCGTGCCGGTCAACGTCAATTGGGCCGCGGCCTCGGTGATGCCCAGATCCAGGCGCAAGGCGGGGATGGCCGGAAGGTAGAGGTCCACGGTGAAGGGGCCGAGGGCGGTGAGCATGCCCAACACCACAATGCGCAGGATCTTTGAGCGTCGGCTGGGGGCAGGGGTCGGTGCAGGGGTGCCGGGCAAGGAGTCCTCGGGGTTGGACAGGAGGGGAACAGGCCGGCTGTGAAGCCGATGTCCACAGCCTATACCGGGGCTGCGAGGTGGCAGCGACGCCCTTCGGCCCAGGCGCTCGGGGGCGCGATCATGACCGCTGGAAGGAACGTTGTCTACCCCCGAGTAGCCCCGGTATGCAGGCAAGATGGTAGGTTTTTGAGTGCACAGGCCCGTCTGGGCCGCCACCGAAGGAGGATCAGGATGACACGAACCACGTCCGGACGTCGCCCATCGTCGTTCACCGGCCTCATGAAGATCGTCGGTCGACTGGTGCCCAAGCAGCTGAATGACGAAATCCAGCTCGCCATCGCCCAGATGAAGAGCAAGGCCGTCAAGGCGGGGATCGGTGCCGGCCTGGCTGTCGTGGGCCTCGTCTTCATCACGTTCATGATCGTTGCGCTCATCACGTCGGGGATCCTGGCGTTGGGTCTGGTCTTCAAACCATGGCTTGCCGCACTCATGGTCGCTGCCTTCTTCCTGATCGTCGCGGCGATCCTGGCCTTGATCGGCGTCATGAAGATCAAGAAGCAGATGCCGCTGATCCCCGAGGACGCCATCCGGGGGGTCAAATACGACCTCGGCGTCGCCAAGCAGGGCCGTTCCTTCGACCCGTCCACGCTGGACCAGAAGAAGCCCAAGGACGAGGAAGCCAAGAAGGACAAGAAAAAGAAGAAGGACGAGGACAAGCCCGCGCCGGTGCCCTACAACGAACTGCTCAAGCGTTCGCAGGAACGCCGCGAGCATCTGGCCGAGATCCGCGACGACCTGGCCCCGAAGCTCGACGTCAAGCGCCAGGCCAAGGAAAAGTCCGAGACCGCCAAGACCTATGCCCAGGACGGCAAGCTCCGGGCCCGCCAGGCACTGCACGAGCGGACCCACCAGGAGGTTCCCAGCGACGCCTCGCTGTTGTTCAAGGAGCGCTGGCAGCCGCTGGCCCTCATGGGGGCCTCGCTGGTCGCCCTGGGTGCGTTCGTGCGCAAGCTCCGGAAGTCTTGAGGTGACGGGTCCCGTCTGAGGGCCGTTTCGAGTGGTTCGACCAGCACCGATCGGTCCCGGGACGGGCCGTAGCCTCCGGGGAGAAGGGAAGCACGCGTGAAGATCATCGGCGCCGGGGGGCGTGATGACCTCGAATACCGCGAGCTCACCACGTTCTGGACCTTGCCGAACCTGATCACCGTCCTGCGGTTCGGACTGGTTCCGGTCTTCGTCTGGATGGTCCAGACGGACCGCTATGGGTGGGCGACCATCGTGCTGGTCGTCCTGGGGGCCACCGACTGGATCGACGGGTACGTCGCCCGGCTGCTCAACCAGATCTCCACGGTCGGCAAATGGCTTGACCCGGTGGCCGACCGGGTCGCCCTGATCGTGGTCATCGTGGTGTTCGTCGTCGACGGGATCGCCCCGGCCTGGCTGGCCTACGCGATCATCATCCCCGATGTCCTGCTGATCACCAGCACGGTGATCCTTGCCCGCGGGAACCCGAACCAGCCCGTGAGCAACCTGGGGAAGATCCGCACCGCCCTGTTGCTGCTGGCCATGCCCCTGCTGCTCTTGAGCCGGGTAGATGCCGCCCCCGGAAGGGTGCTCGAGACCGTGGCGATCGCACTGTTGGCGGTGGGGTGCGTGCTGCACGTGGTGGCGGCCGTGTTCTACTTCCGCCGGGCCCACCGCAGGGCGCGCACCCTGAAATCCGGGGGACCATGGTCTGGATAGCCGTCGCCTGCGCCGTCATGGCAGCCTTCTTCCTGGCGTTCGGCACACAGCGCCAGAGCAGTGCGGTCCGGGCCAGCAGCGGTGGCCTCGCGGTGTCCTCCCGGGGCATCCTGAAGCTGCTGCTCAATCCCCGTTGGATGTTGGGGCTGTCACTCATGGGTGTCGGGATGGTGCTGAACGTCTACGCGCTGGCCAGCGCGCCCCTGACCGTGGTGCAGCCCATCGGAGCGATCGCCCTGGTCATCACCACCGTGGTCAACGCCCGCGACCAGGGCATCCGCATCAACCGGCCCACGGTGCTGGCCATCACCGCCTGCATGAGCGGGAGCATCGGCTTCGTCCTGCTGGCGATCAACGTCACCGCCAGCACCCACGCCATCAGCCGTCAGCAGGAACAGGCCACCGTGCTGCTGCTGGCCGTCGTGGTCGCGATCCTCACCGCGGTCCTGCTCGGTTTCAGGCGGCGCATCAGCGCCTTCGTCTACATCCTGGGCGCCGGGGTGCTCTTTGGTTTCGTCGCCGTGCTGGTGCGCACCATCGCCATCGGGCTGATGGATCCCAACGGAAGGTTCCTGGGCAACATCGCCTGGTATGTCATCCTCGCGGTGGTGGTGGCCGGTCTGTTGGGCACCTATTGCGTGCAGAACGCCTATTCCAGCGGCCCGCCCGAACTCGTGATCGCCGGACTGACCGTCATCGACCCGATGATCGGCATCGCCGTCGGTATCGGCATCCTGGGTGAGTTGCGTCCCGATGTGCATCCGGTCGTGGCGATGTCCATGGTCGGGGCGGCTCTCATTGCTATCGTGGGTGTCACTGCGTTGTCGCGCCATCATCCCGATGTGTTGCAACGGCAGGAAGAGGCACGACGCCGGCAGGCGGGCACGGGACGCTAGGCCCAGCGGGCCGGGGCCTGCGGATCCGCCGCACGTGGTGCCATCAGAGGATCCAGACCAAACCCCGAGTAGCAGGAGCCAGCCCCCAGTGAGCGGTGACAAACCCCTGACCATCCTGATTGCTGCGGATACCTACCCGCCCGACATCAACGGGGCGGCGGTCTTTTCCCATCGGCTGGCCACGGCCATGCAGGCCCGTGGGCATACGGTCCACGTCGTGGCCGCCCGTGACGTGAACGGCCCCGGGGTCGTGGAGCACCGCCGCGAGGCGACCGTGCACCGGCTGCGCTCGCATAGCCAACCCACCCAATCGACGCTGCGTCTCTGCCTGCCCTGGGAAGCCAAACGGGACATCGGGGCGATCCTGGATGAGATCAAACCCGATATCGTGCACGTGCAGTGCCATTACATGGTGGGCCAGGCGGCCGTGAACGAAGCCGAAAAGCGGGGGATCAGGACCGTGGCGACCAACCATTTCATGCCGGAGAACCTCGACCCGTTCCTGCCGTTCCCGAAGTGGTTCAAGCGGATCGTGGCCCGGAACTCCTGGCGCGACATGGGCAGGATCATGGGCAAGGCCGCCGTGGTCACCACGCCCACGCCGCTGGCGGCACGCGCCATGATGACCCATGCCCGGTTGGGGCGGGTCCTGCCGCTGTCCAACGGCATCAACGCCTCCAACTACCAGCTCGACGCCGGGGAGGAGGTGCCGCAGTCCCACCACCCGATGATCCTGTTCGTGGGACGGCTGGCCGTGGAAAAGAACGTCGACGTGCTCGTCCAGGCCCTGGGCCTGATGCGGAGCGACCCGGCACCACATCTGACCATCGTCGGCAGCGGGGAACAACGCGGCCCGCTCGAACGCCGGGTCGCCGAACTGGGGCTGGAGGACCGGGTGCACTTCACCGGCCATATCGAGGATGCACAATTGCGGATCGGCTATCTGCAAGCCGATGTGTTCTGCCAGCCGGGGACCGCCGAACTGCAGTCGTTGGTGACCCTCGAGGCACTATCGGCCTCCACCCCGGTGGTCCTGGCCGATGCCATGGCCTTGCCGCATCTGGTGGACGACGGCGTCAACGGCCACCTGTTCACCCCCGGAGATGCGCGCGAACTGGCGGAGAAGGTCGATGCCATCCTGGCTCTGGACCCGGCGGAGAGGGCGCGGATGGGCGCTGCCGGGTTGAAGAAGGCCGAGCAGCACAGCGAAGCCAAGACGATGGATATCTTCGAGGCCCTCTACCGGGGTGCCGGCGCCGACGACTTCCTGGTCGCCTGAGCCGGCCGCGTGGCGTCCGGGCCCGCGGTTTCCATTAGGATGACAAGGGTCGCAGGCAGCCTGCGCCGAGGGGCGGTAGCTCAGTTGGTTAGAGCAAGGGACTCATAATCCCTGGGTCGTGGGTTCAAGCCCCACTCGCCCTACGTGTTCCGGCCGGTACGCCATGGCGTACCGGCCGGCCCCGTCGGCAGCACCTCGGCCACCTCTTGCACAACGACCGGGAAGGCCAGGAACCAGCGGACCATGCACATCGTCATGTTCACCGACCAGCATCCCGGCACGCTGGGGGGGATGCAGACCTCGGTCCAACTCCAGCGCAAATACCTGGAACGTGCCGGGCACCGGGTGACCGTCGTGGCCCCGGCCTTGCGTGGGCGGGCCGCGGATACCGACCCCCGGGTGCTCACCCTGCCCACGATCGGGTTGGGGCCCGGGGAATACGGGATGACCCCGCCCACCGCCCGCATCATCAAGACCCTGGTGTCCCGCCTGCGGGCCCGCGGCCCCGTGGACCTGCACCACGTCCAAGCCGACTTCTGGGGTGCCGCGATCGGTTATGCCGCCGCCGGGATGCTCGGGGTGCCCGTGGTGCACACCATGCACAACCACCTTCAGGCCGGACTGCGGGCGACCATGCCGCTGCCGGGACTGTTCCAACGCGGTTTCGGGCTCATGCAGAAACGGGTGCTGCGCACCGGCGAACCGGTGGCTGCCGACGCCTGGACCTATCTACGGGGCTTTGCCTCCCGCGCCGCGGCGGTCACCGCACCATCGACCCATTTCGCTGAACTATTGAAGGGACACGGGGTGTGTCCACGACTCGACGTCATCCCCACCGGGCTGGACGACGACGTGGCCCGGGGCTTGTTGGCCGAACCCCGGTCGGAGGCTCACCGGGCCCGCCCGCGGCTGGTCTGGATCGGGCGTTTCAGCGCGGAGAAGCGGTTGATCCCCTTCCTGCGGGCCGTGGGCGCCTCGGGGATCCGGGCCGACGTGCGGATCTTCGGCGACGGCGCCGAACGCCGGCGTGCCGAACGGATCGCCGCGGACATCACCGCCTCGAGCATCACCTTCCAAGGCCGGGTCCCCTATGAGCGGATGCTCTCGGAACTGCGCCACAGCGATGCGCTGGTCCAGACCTCGCAGGGGTTCGAAACCCAGGGCATGACCGTCTATGAGGCGGCGGCCCTGGGAACCCCGACCGTGCTCAGCGATCACCGCATTGCCGCGGACCTGCCGCGGAACCTGCTCTGGCTGACCGACGACGACACGGTAGAGGGACTGGCCAGGACCCTGCGTCGGGCGGCCGCCGACCTGCAGGACGGCCGTCGGGAACCCCTCGATGCGGCGGAGACCGGGAACCTGCTGCAAAGCCGGCAGACCGAACTCATGCTCGCGGTCTACCGCCGGGTCCTTGACGGAGCGACGCCGCAGGAACCGGCAGCAGGATAGACGGACGCCGGTCCATCAGCAGCGACAGCGGGTCGATGTATTCACCATTCAGCCGCACTCCCCAGTGGAGGCAGACGCCGGCACAGTGCCCGCCGGTTCCGGTCGTGGCGACCTGCTGGCCGCGGACGACCCGGGCGCCGACGTCCAGCTCCGCGGTCACCGGTTCGAAGCTGGAGACCACTCCACCCCCGTGGTCGATGGTCAGCACCTCCCGGTCGACCACCACCCCCGCATAGCGCACGACGCCCGCGGCGGGGGAGCGGATCCCCGCCCCGGTCGCGGACCGCAGGTCCACCCCCCGGTGTCCGGCAGCCCAGAGCGCCGGGGGTGCGACGAAGGAATCCAGGACCGCCTCGGGGCCGCCGAGCGGCCAGGACCAGGGGACGGACCCGGCGGAGGGGGTGGGTCCGTCCGCCCGGGCCGGGCCGATCGGGCCCGCCGGACCACCCCCGGCCAGCAAGGCCAGGACCAGGACCAGGAACAGGGGCCAACGCGACTTCCGGGATAGTGACATGCACCGATCCTGTGCTGCCGCAGTAGCCTCGTGGAGCCCCTCGGATGCGGCCGGGGAAAACCCCGGGGTGGAGGCCGCCGTGGAGGGCTCGTCGCCGTCCATCCGGGGCCCGCGGCTGTAGTACACTATTAATCGCAGTTCTGTGAGTGGAAGGCCTGTGCCTACAGGTAGGAAACGACTGGAACTGACTTCGCGTATTGCGTCTCCACCTTTCGAGGCCGCCTTTCCGGCGGCATCCAACGGGTGGGACCTGCAGCCAACGGTCCGGAAACCCGGTGGGCTGCGGGGGCCGGATTCCGGTGGCCGATGCCAGGGGCACCACCGACCGGTGGATTGCCACACAACCGAAACAACAGGTGGTTACCGCGGTCCCTGCCGGGACCGGACTGCTACCGCCGGAAGGAGTTGCGACATGCCCGTCGTAACCATGCGCCAGCTGCTCGACAGCGGCGTCCACTTTGGCCACCAGACCCGTCGCTGGAACCCGAAGATGAAGCGCTTCATCTTCACCGAGCGCAACGGCATCTACATCATCGACCTCCAGCAGTCGCTGTCCTACATCGACCGCGCCTACGAGTTCGTCAAGGCCACCGTCGCCCACGGCGGCACCGTGCTGTTCGTCGGCACGAAGAAGCAGGCCCAGGAAGCCATTTCCGAGCAGGCCACCCGCGTGAACCAGCCCTACGTGAATCAGCGCTGGCTCGGCGGCATGCTGACCAACTTCGCCACGGTCTCCCGGCGGGTTGCCCGCATGAAGGAGCTCGAGGAAATCGACTTCGACGACGTCGCAGGCTCGATGTACACCAAGAAGGAACTGCTGCTGATGCGCCGCGAGCTCACCAAGCTGCAGACCAACCTCGGTGGCATCCGCAACCTGACCAAGGCACCGTCGCTGCTCTGGGTCGTCGACACCAAGAAGGAACACCTGGCCGTCGATGAAGCGCAGAAGCTGAACATCCCGGTCGTCGCGATCCTGGACACCAACTGCGATCCCGACGAAGTCGATTTCCCGATCCCGGGCAACGACGACGCCATCCGCTCCGTGAACCTGCTGACCCGCGTCGTCGCCGACGCCGTGGCCGAGGGCCTGATCGCCCGCAGCAACAAGCAGAGCGGTAACACCGAAGCCGCGGCAGAGCCGATGGCCGAGTGGGAGCGCGACCTGCTCGAGGGCAACGCCAAGTCGGACGAGGCCAAGGCCGCCGCCGAAGAGGCAGCACCGGTCGCCGAGACCGAGCCGGAGGCTCCTGCAGCGGAAGCCGCCGCAGCGGCCGAGGCAGCACCCGAGGCAGCAGCCGAGAAGCCTGCCGAGGACGCCAAGTAACACCTTGGGTCATCTGGAGCCGGGGGGGCGGGCGGGCCCCCCGCGCCGC
>NZ_JBQSWW010000041.1:0-18418 GCF_052377515.1 Arthrobacter sp. AOP36-C1-22
CGTCCGGGTTCTCACGATGGGTTCCTCTCCCCTGGTCCTTCGGTGAAATCCGACATCCCCGGCGGATGCGGCTAATCGAGCAGCAGTGCCGGCTCTTCCATGATCGCGGCGATGTCGGCCAGGAAGCGGGCCGATAGATCGCCGTCGACCACCCGATGGTCGAAGCTACCACCCAAGGTGGTGATCCAGCGGGGGACGACGTCCCCGTCGACCACCCACGGCTTCTGCCGGATGGTGCCGAAGGCGATGATCGAGACTTCGCCGGGATTGATGATGGGGGTCCCGGTGTCGACGCCCAGGACCCCGATGTTGGTCACCGTCAGCGTGCCCTCGCGCATGTCCTCGGGCCGGGTCCGCCCTTCCCTGGCGGTGGTGGTCAGCTCGTTCAGGGCCATCGCCAGTTCCTTCAGGCTCAGATCCTGGGCGTCCTTGAGGTTCGGGACCACCAGGCCCCGCGGGGTCGCGGCTGCGATCCCGAGGTTCACGAAGTGCTTGACGTGGATTTCGGCGCCCTGCCCGGTATCCACCCAGCTGGCGTTGACGCCCGGGTTCCGCGCCGCGGCCCAGATGACCGCCTTGGTGAGGATCAGCAGCGGGGAGACCTTGATGCCTTCGAAGTCGCGGGACTTCTTCAGACGCTGGATGAACTCCATCGTCCGGGTGGCGTCGACATCGACGAAGATGCTCACATGCGGAGCGGCGGACACGGAGTCGACCATGGCCTTGGCGGTGGCCTTGCGCACCCCGCGCACCGGTTCACGGGTGATCCGCTGCGCCGTGGCCCCACCGGTGGGCCGGTGGTTGGTCAGGTCCTCGCGGGTGATCTGCCCGTGCGTACCGGTTCCGCGGACATCGGAGAGTTCGATGCCCAGGTCCTTGGCGATCTTGCGGACCGGCGGCTTGGCCAGCACCCGCTCGGGCGCCGGGGGCCCCGGGGTCGGAGCAGGCTTCGTGGCGGCTTCGGCCACCGGTGTTCCTGCGGGGGCAGGTGCGGGGCGGGCTTGGGCGCCCGGCGGGGTCGCGGAGGCACCGGGACGGGTGCGGGGGCGCCGGCGGACGGGATCCGACTTCGGGCCCGAGCCGACCAGCGGGCCTGGGGCCTGCTCCTCGACGGACGCCTCGGCCACTTCCCCGGGGGTCGGGGCCGGCGGCGGGGCAGCGCCGTCAGTGGGCGCCGGGGCGGCCGTGGCTTCCGGCTCGGCCGGGGCGCCGGGCTGTTGCCCGATTTCGTCGACGGAGAACAGCGGCTGGCCGACTTCCACGACCTGTCCTTCGGCGGCGTGCAGTTCGGTGACCACCCCGGCATACGGGCTGGGCAGTTCGACCAGGGACTTGGCGGTCTCGATCTCCACGAAGACCTGGTTGATCTCCACATGGTCGCCGGTCTTGACCTTCCAGGAGGCGATATCGGCCTCGGTCAGGCCTTCGCCGACATCGGGCAGGTTGAAGGTACTCATGGGTGGCTCCTTGGGCGCATGCTGTTCGGGGTCCCGGGCATCTAGTACTCGAACGAACGATCCACGGCATCGAGCAGCTTGTCGATATCCGGTAGGTACTGGTCCTCGACCTTGGCCACGGGGTAGGGCATGTGGAATCCGCCCACGCGGATCACGGGGGCCTCCAGCGAAAGGAAGGCCCGCTCCGAGACCCGGGCGGCGATCTCGCCGCCGATGCCTCCGAACGTGGGGGCTTCATGGGTGACGATGAGCCGGCCGGTCTTGCGGACCGAATCGGTGATGGTGTCGAAATCGATCGGACTGATCGAGCGCAGGTCCACCACCTCGATGCTGCGCCCGTCCTCCGTGGCTGCCTCGGCGGCAGCCAGGGCCACCGGGACCAACGGACCATAGGTGACGATCGTGGCGTCGGTCCCCTCACGGATGACCTGGGCGCTGAAGGCATTCTGCGCCGGATTCTCGGTATCGACCTCGCCCTTGAGCCAATAGCGGCGTTTGGGTTCGAAGAAGATGACCGGGTCCTGGCATGCTGCCGCTTGCTGGATCATCCAGTAGGCGTCGTGGGGGTTCGACGGGGTGATGATGCGCAGGCCCGCGGTATGGGCGAAGAGTGCCTCGGGTGATTCCGAATGGTGTTCGATGGATCCGATGCCACCGCCGTAGGGGATCCGGATGACCACGGGGGCGCCGAAACGGCCCTCGGAGCGGGCGCGCATCTTGGCCAGCTGGGTCGTGATCTGGTTGAACCCGGGGAAGACGAAGCCGTCGAATTGGATTTCGGCGATCGGCTTGTAGCCGCGCAGGCTCATGCCGATCGAGGTGCCGATGATCCCGGATTCGGCCAACGGGGAATCGATGACGCGTGAGGTCCCGAAATCGGCCATGAGCCCCTCGGTGACCCGATACACCCCGCCGAGCCGGCCGATGTCCTCACCGATCAGCAAGGATTTGGGGTTCTCCTCCAGCACGCGGCGCAGGCCGGTGGACAGGGCCTTGGCCATGGTCATCCTGGTCATCGGGGACCTCCGGATCCGGGGGTTGCTGCCGGGTCGGCATCGGTGAAGCCCGCCTCGTAGCGGCGATGGAATTCCAGTTCCTCGCGGACCAGCGGGTGCGCTTCGGCGTAGACGTTGGCGAAGGACTGGGCCAGGGTCGGGTCCGGGAAGTCCATGGCCTCCCGGCGGACCCGGGCAGCCATCTCATCCCCGTCCGCCGAAAGCCGGGCGAAGAAGTCCTCGTCGACCAGTTCCGCGGCGCGCAGGTACTTCTCCAGCCGGGCCAGCGGGTCCTTGAGATCCCAGGATTCCTCTTCGTCCGTCGTGCGGTATTTCGTGGGGTCGTCGGCCGTGGTGTGGGCGCTGCGTCGGTAGGTCTGCGCTTCGATCAGCACCGGCCCCCCGCCGCCACGGGCGTGCTCGAGGGCCCACCGGGTGACCGCATGCACGGCCAGGACGTCGTTGCCGTCCACGTGGATGCCCGGGAAGCCGTACCCGGCGGCCCGCGCGGCCAGCGGCACCCGGGACTGGACCTCGAAGGGGACCGAGATGGCCCACTGGTTGTTCTGGCAGAAGAAGACCACCGGGGACTGGTTGCTCGCGGCGAAGACCATCGATTCGTGGGTATCGCCCTCGGAGGAGGCACCATCACCGAAGTACGCGACGACGGCGGTACCCTCCTGCGCCAGACGCTCCTCGTCCCAGTCGGCCTGGTCGCGTTGGATGCCCATCGCATAGCCGACGGCATGGGGCATCTGGGCGGCCAGCACCATCGTGTACATGTGGAAGTTGTTCTCCCGCGGATCCCATCCACCGTTGGAGATGCCGCGGAAGACGCGGAGCATCTGCGGGAAATCGACGTCGCGGGTCAGCGCGACGCCATGCTCGCGATAGGTCGGGAAGAGGTAGTCGCGGGCTTCGGTGGCCCGGCCGGAACCGATCTGCGCGGCTTCCTGGCCACGCAACGGCACCCAGAGCGCCAGTTGCCCCTGCCTCTGCAAGGCGGTGGCTTCCTCGTCGAACCGGCGGGTCAGCGCCATATCGCGGTAGAAGCCGCGGAGCGCATCGGCATCCACATCCGCCAGATAGGGCGAATACTCGCTGTCGGTGACGAGTTCTCCATCCGGCGTCAGCAACTGGATCAGCTCCGGTGCCGCGGCCGCCTGGGCGGTTGAGGTCATGCGCGTGGGTACCCTTCACTTAGAAATATGCCTCCCGCGGCATAGGTTCCGCAGGAGGCATATAACGGAAATACCACTCCAGCCTACTGGCCCGTGGGCCCGTGGCCGGAACCGGCTACCGGCTAGGAAACGGCGGGTCGTTTTGGATACTTGCTACAAACCTCGAGGAAACGCGTATTGGCCTCCTCCTCGCCGATGCTCACCCGCAGGCCCTCGACACCGAAGGCCCGCACGGACAGTGCCTGCTCGTCGGCAACCCGGGCGAAATCGGGGGTATCGGCCCCGAAGTCGAGCCAGATGAAGTTGCCCTGGGGGTCGGGGACCTCCCAGCCGATGGCCCGCAGACCCTCCACGACACGGGTCCGTTCGTCGACCAGGTGTTGTACCCTTTCGACAACCTGGTCGATGTTCTCGATCGAGGCGACCGCCGCCTTCTCGGCCAGACTGGATACCGCGAACGGGGTGGCGATGACGCGCAGGTACTGCGTGATGGACGGATGCGAGATGGAGTAGCCGACGCGCAGGTTGGCCAGCGAGTGGGCCTTGGAGAAGGTTCGCAGGACCACGACGTTCGGGTACTTCCGGTACATCTCGATGCCGTCGACGGCATCCTCGAGGCGGACGAACTCGTTATAGGCCTCATCGATGACGATGAGCACGTTTGCCGGGACCGAGTTGATGAACTTCTCCACCTCGGCGGTCGTCAGCGCCGGGCCGGTGGGGTTGTTGGGGGTGCAGAGCATCACGACGGAGGTCTGGGCATTCACGGCTGCCGCCATGGCGTCGAGGTCATGACGCCCGTCGGGCAGGTTCGGGATCTCCACGGCATCCGCGCCGGTGGTCTGGACCACGATCGGGTAGGCCTCGAAGGAGCGCCAGGCGTAGATGACCTCATCGGCGACGTCATCGTCGTTCTGGCCGGCAAAGGTCTGCAGGATCTGGGTCAGCGCGCCGAGGCTGCCGGCGCCGGTGACGATGTCTTCGGCGGGAACGTCGAGGTATCCGGCCAGTGATTCGCGTAGCTTCGTTGCCAGCGGGTCCGGGTACCTGTTGTAGTCCACACCCTCGCGGATGGCCTCCATGACTGCCGGGACGGGACCCAGCGGGTTCTCGTTGGAGGACATCTTATAAGAGGTGAGGCCGGAGACGGCGGTCGGAGGTTTGCCCGCGGCATACTTCGGAAGCAGATCCAGCACCGGACGTGGTTGCACCTTGACGGGGGTGGCGGGGTTCTTATTGCTCATGTCTCTACCCTAGCGTCGCCACGGCCTCCCCCGCCGCCCGGACCCCGGCATGGCTCGCCGATCCACCGGCCCCGAAACACCGGTCCTCCGGGTGGCGGTATGGAAAGATGGCAGGATGCTGCGCTTCATCGTCAGAGTCATCGTCAACGCCGTGGCCCTCGCTGCCGCCGCCTGGATCATCCCGGGGATCTCCGTCGGCTCCTCGGCCGCGAGCCAAGCCACGGGGAACGACAGTGCGGGCACCGTGGTGGCCTACCTGTTCATCGGCCTGATCTTCGGGATCGTCAACGCCGTGGTCCGCCCGATCATCAGCTTCCTCTCGGTACCCATCACCTGCCTGACCCTGGGGCTGTTCGCGATCGTCATCAACGCGGCCATGCTGCTGCTGATCTCCTGGTTGAGCAGCTACACCCCCATCGGCCTGCATGTGGACACGTTCTTCTGGGATGCGGTCCTGGGCTCGCTCATCATCAGCATCGTCTCGGCACTGATTGGTTGGGTCGTCCCGGACCGCCACGACCGCTAGGAACCCACGCCGCCTCTAATGCGGCGGGGTGCTGTCCAAGGCCCGATGCCTGGGGCGCCCCGGCGGGCGGGGGACCGGTTTGATCCGGGCCTTGCGTGGCCCGGTCGACGGCACGCGACGGAGCTTGACCGTGGTCACGGTGGCCGTGGTGGCGCCGGCGAACAGGGTCCCCAGGGCAGTACGGGCCTCCACGACGCCGGGGTCGTCGCTGGTGGCCAGTTCCCCTGAAAGCTGCGTGTAGTTGCCCAGCTGGTGCGCGGCCCCGAACCCACCGGCTTGCAGATCGGTATCCGGGGCATACCCCTCGAAGTACACGGTGACCTGGTTGCTGCTCTCGGGGTTGGGCCGGCCATCCAGGCCCGGCACCATGTCATCGACATGCTCCAGGTGCAGCCCGCGGGTGCCCTCGGGCAGCACCGTGCTGCCGACGGGCGATCCGGTGGTGACGACGTAGTCGACGTCGTACCGGGCCGCCAGGTCCTCATCCACGGCCAGGTTCGCCGCATGGATCCCCCCTTGGCTGTATCCGGTGATGACCAGCCGGTCCCCCGGGCGGGCCCCGGACGCGTCCAGCGCCTCGGCCGCGGCCTGGGCCACCTGCCTGCTGCCCATCCCGGTCCCCTCCACGATGCCTGATTCGTCGAAGGGATTCCTCGAGGCCCAGTACCGCCCCTGCCGGGCCGGTTGGGTCCCCGGGATCGTCAGGACATGAACGGGCCCGCGCGCTGTCCGGGTGGTGGTGACCAGCACCGCCCCCTCCCCCGAGACCTGCGCCTCCGCCCGGCGTTGGAGATCCATCAGGTCCGGCACCGTGCCCTCGAAGGCCTCCGGTGCCGCCGTCGACACGGCCCCGAGGCGAATGGTCCGCACATTGAAGATCCATCGCACGGCGGCCAGCCCGGAGAGCCCGATGGCCATCCGTTCGGCCACCCCGCTGCGGAAGGGGCCCCCATGATCCCGATCCCCCAGCAGGCGGGCGACCACCGAGGACGCGGCCGCCATCGAGGGATCCGAGGCGGGCCGGCCACCGAGCAGCAACCAGGGAAGTCCGTAACCGGGAGCCGCATTGATCAGGTCCTCGGTGGTCTGCGTATCCGGATGGCCATGATTGGAGGAGAACCGGTCCTGCACGGCGGCAGGTAGCACGGCGGAGCGTTGCTCATAGGCCTTCAAGGCCGCCCTGCGTTCAGCCTGCTCATAGATTGCCCGGCTGGCATCGAGCCCGGCCCGGCACTCTTCCACGGTGTCGCCGACCCCGATCGCCAGTTGGTTCCCCGAGCGTAGATACGCCTCGGCCGCGGAGGGGAGGAACCGCCCCTCGACGGCGACCGGGGGCCCGGCATCGGCCAGAGCGGTGGTGATCAGCATCCGGGCCGCGATCAGACACTCGCCGGCCCGGGCCAGCCGTGCCGCGGCGCGTTCGAATTCGTCGAGTTGGAAGTCGGCGCTGGGAGAACCCCCCGAGCTGGAATGGCTCACGGGGCACCGGCCAGCGCGGAGGCCCGTTCACTGGCGAAGGCCACCAAGGCGTCCTCCAATTCGCGCGGCAGGGCCTCGAGCTGGCCCAGGCATGACTCGAGCCGGCGGCGGTAGGCCATCCCGGCCGGGGACCGCCAGTCCACGTTCAAGGCGGCCAACAACTGCCCCCTGGCTTCGGAGACCTCCCCCAGCGCCAGACGCGTCCTGGTTTCCATCACCTCACGATCCACCAGCACCCCTCCCGCCTCCGGACCCCGTCCGAGGTCTCCATGTCGCCGCGGATACCCCCACGGTAGGAGAAGCACCGGACCGGCACAGGCCCCGCCGTCGTTCTTGTGGATATCCGCGCGCCCGGCCCGCCGCGGGAGAGGTCATCCGGTCCCGCCCCGGGCGCGGCTCATGAAACAATGGGCCCCATGGCTGAATCCGCGCGCACCTCCCTTGCATCCGAACCGCTGGCCCTTGGCGCCCTCGACGGACGGTACCGTCCGGCCGTGGCCCCGCTGGTCGACCACCTTTCCGAGGCGGCCCTGAACCGAAACCGGGTCCACGTCGAGGTCGAATGGCTGATCCACCTGACCTCGCGGTCAGCGCTTCCGGGCGTCTCCCCACTGACCTCCGAGCAGATCACGGCCTTGCGGCGGATCGTCACCGACTTCGATATCGACTCGGTCTCCGAACTCGCCGAGATCGAGGCCATCACCGTCCACGACGTCAAGGCCGTGGAGTACTACATCAACCGCCGCCTGCCGGGGATCGGCATCGAGGATCTGACCCCGCTGGTGCACTTCGGGTGCACCAGCGAGGACATCAACAACCTCTCCTACGCGGTCGGGGTGAAGGACGCTGTCACGCAGGTGTGGCTCCCCGCAGCCCGGGCCCTGGTGGGGCAGATCGGCGCCATGGCCGAGACCACCCGCACCGTGCCGATGCTCTCGCGCACGCATGGCCAGCCGGCCACGCCGACGACACTGGGCAAGGAGCTCGCCGTCACCGCCTGGCGGCTGACCCGCCAGCTGGACCGGATCGAACGCACCGAGTACCTGGGCAAGATCAACGGCGCCACCGGCACCTACGCCGCCCACTACGCTTCGGTCCCCGACACCGACTGGCAGGAGGTCTCCCGCACGTTCGTCGAAGGCCTCGGCCTGGACTGGAACCCGCTGACCACCCAGATCGAATCCCACGACTGGCAGGCCGAGCTCTACGCCGACGTCGCCCGCTACAACCGGATCCTGCACAACTTCTGCACCGATGTGTGGAGCTACATCTCCATCGGCTACTTCGCCCAGGTCCCCGTGGCCGGGGCCACCGGGTCCTCCACGATGCCGCATAAGGTCAACCCGATCCGCTTCGAGAACGCCGAGGCCAACCTGGAGATCTCCAACGGCCTGCTGGACACCCTCGGCGCGACCCTGGTGACCAGCCGCTGGCAGCGCGACCTCACCGACTCCTCCTCGCAGCGCAACATCGGCACCGCCTTCGGCCACTCCCTGCTGTCCATCTCCAATGTGGCCAAGGGGCTGGAACGCCTCGACGTGGCCGAGGAGGTCCTGGCCGACGACCTGGAACACAACTGGGAAGTGTTGGGCGAGGCGATCCAGATGGTCATGCGGGCCGAGGCCATCGCCGGGGTCCCCGGCATGGAGAACCCGTACGAACGGCTCAAGGAGCTCACCCGCGGACACCGGGTGGACGCGACCCGGATGAAGGAATTCGTGTCGAGCCTGGGGTTGAGCGAACAGGCGTCGGCCCGTTTGAAGGAGCTGACCCCGGGGACCTACAACGGGATTGCCGCTGAGCTGGTGGACCACCTGGGGCGGTAGTTCCTAGTCATCCCCCACGCCGGCACGGAGGTGGGGGACGACCATGGGGGTGCCCGCTTGCGGGTCGTCCATGATCTCGGCCCCCAGGCCGAAGATCCCATGCACCAGTTCCGACGTCAGGATCGACCGTGGTGTTCCGTGCGCCCGGATCGCCCCCTCCTTCATCACCACCAGATCCGAGGCGAAGCGTGCCGCCTGGTTCAGATCGTGCAACACGGCCACGATCGTCCGGCCTTCC
Organism: Arthrobacter sp. AOP36-C1-22; assembly: GCF_052377515.1. Taxonomy (NCBI): domain Bacteria; kingdom Bacillati; phylum Actinomycetota; class Actinomycetes; order Micrococcales; family Micrococcaceae; genus Arthrobacter; species Arthrobacter sp. AOP36-C1-22. The sequence continues at coordinate 8,947 of NZ_JBQSWW010000041.1, forward strand.
CGGTTGAGCTCGGCGAACAGCTCCAGGAGGTCGTATTGGTGGGCGATGTCCAAAAACGTCGTCGGCTCGTCGAGCAGGATGATGTCGGTGTCCTGGGCCAGCACCATCGCCAACCAGGCCCGCTGGCGTTGGCCCCCGGAAAGGGAGGCCACGGGCGTCTGCTCCGATCCGAGGAGCCTGGTGCGTTCCAGGGCCGCGGAGATGGCCACGTCGTCGGCCGGGGACCATTGACGCAGCAGCGTGTGATGGGGGTGGCGTCCGCGGGCCACGAGCTCCCCGACGGTGATCCCCTCCGGGGCCACGGCGCCCTGGGGCAGCAACGACACCCGGCGGGCCATGGTCCGCCCGCGCAGGCGGGCCACCGGTTCCCCGTCCAGGGTGATCCTTCCGGCGGCGGGCCGGTTGACGCGGGCGAAGGCCTTGAGCAGGGTGGACTTGCCGCAACCGTTCGGGCCCACGATGACCTTGAAGTCCCCGGCGTGGATGTCCAGGTCCAGGTTCTCCACGATGGTGCGGTTCCCGTAGCCCAGACGGATGGCTTCGGCGCAGAGGAGCGGACCGCGGTGGCCGGTTTCGGCGGGTGGGCGGCTCATGTCTGCCCCTTTCTGAATTCGTGGACGAGCAGGAGTCCCAGATAGACCCCGCCGATGGCCAGGGTCAGGATCCCGACGGGCAACGCCTTCGCCCAGGGGGCTTGTTGGGCGACGAGGTCGGCGGCCACCAGGAGCACGGCGCCGGTCAGCCCGGAGAGCAGCAATTGGGGTCGCCCGCTGGCGGCGAGGCGTCGTGCTATATGCGGGGCGGTCAGGGCGATGAAGGCGATTGGACCGGCGACGGCGACCGCCCCGCCGGCGAGGATGACACTGAGCAGGACGGCACGACGGCGGGTACTCACCGCCGGGGAACCGAGCCCCTGGGCGACGTCGTCCCCCATTTCGCTCAAGGCCAGCGGGACACTCAACAACGCCAAGGGAATCGCACAGACGGCCAGCACGATTCCGACGATGGCTGCGTGTTCCCAGGATCGCGCTTCGAGGCTTCCGTTCAGGTAGGCCGAGAGCATGGTCGCCTGGTCACGGGCGACCAGATAGACGACATAGTGGGTGAAGGCGGCGGCCATCGCCGAGACCCCGATGCCGGCCAGGATCATGCGCAGTGGATTCCCGAATCCGGTTCCGGTGCCCAGGGCGACGAGTCCTACAGCGGCAGCAGCACCAAGCACCGAGCCCACCGGAATCGAGGCAGCACCGGGCAGCAGCAGGCCGAATAGGGCCGCGCCCGCACCGGCCCCGGCGCTGACACCGATGACGTCGGGGCTGCCCAACGGGTTGCGGGTCACCGATTGGAACAGGGCCCCCGAGAGGCCCAACGCCACCCCGGCCCCGATGGCCACGACCAGACGCGGGCCACGTAATGTTCCCAAGACGAAGGCCTGCTTGGCGTCCTCGGCCCCGCCGAAAAGGGCCCCGAGGAGTCTGGACGGCTCGATCCCGAGTCCGCCCATCGTCAAGGTTGCAAATCCTGCAGCCAGCACTGCGGCCACCAGCAGGAACCCGACGGCCAGCGGGCGTCGGGACACCGGCAGTGCGACGTGGTGGCCCAGCCGCAGGACGGGTCCGACCGCCGCAGGCCTTGGCTCTGGTTCCCGGTGCCGTGGTGGCCGGGCTGCCGGTTCCTGCGCGGATCCGGGAGTGGTCTCTTCGTCGTCCCCCCGGGATACCGGGCGCGTAGTCAGATCACTCATGAGCGGTCCCCGAGTTTCCTGACCACCAGCAGCAGGACCGGGGCCCCGACGAAAGCGGTGACGACGCCGACCATGAGTTCCTGCGGGCGCAGCAACACCCTGCCGATGACGTCGGCGGCGAGCAGCACGGCGGGCCCGACCAGGAGGGATCCGATGAGTTGGCGGCGCATGTCCAGTCCGACCAGGGCCCTGACGATATGCGGTACGGCCAACCCGATGAAGGCGATCGGCCCGACGGCGGCGGTGGCGGCGGCACTCATCAGGGTCGCGGCCCCGAGCCCTCCGGCCCGGATGAGCCCCGTATGGACGCCGAGTCCGGTGGCGGCGTCGTTTCCCAGGGCCAGTGCGTTCATTCCTCCGGCGACGGCGAACGCCATGACGAGACCCAGCAGCAGGAACGGCAGGACGGAAAAGAGCTGGGCGTAGGCGCCATGGTGCAGGGAGCCGACGACCCAGAAACGGTAGTTGTCGAAGGTCTGGGGCAGACTGAGCGCGATCCCCTGGACGTAGGCGGTGAGTACCGCGGTCACGACGGCACCGGCCAGGATCAGTCGCACCAGATTGGCGTTGCTGGATCCCGCGGTGCCCACGACGTAGACGACTATCGCTGCCATCCCGGCCCCGACCAGGGCCACCCAGACCGCCGCGGGGGATCCCAACGTCAGGCCGAAGAGTGCCGTGCAGGTGACCATGGCCGCTGCGGCGCCGGCGTTGATGCCCAGCAGGCCGGGGTCGGCCAGCGGGTTGCGGGTGGCGCTTTGCATCAGGGTCCCGGCCACGGCCAGGGCGGCACCGACGGCGACGCCGAGCAGGGTGCGTTGGTAGCGGGCGTCGAACACGGCGGCCAGATAGGGATCTGCATGACCGCCGAGGGCATCGAAGACCTGGGTCAGGGTGGTGGGCTTGGAGCCGAGGGTCAGGCTCGCCAGGACGACGACGGCCAACACCAGCAGGCAGCCCACGAACACGGGCACCCCGCGCGGCAGGCGCGGACGGGGTGTCCGGGCCTGCCGCGTGCCGTCGGTGGTGGTGCCGAGGGTGCTGATGGCGGGGTTACTTTCCGGCCTGCTCGATGGCCTCGTCGATCATCGGGAGGTAGCGGTCCACGGCATACGGGACCGTCAGCGGGTTGATCATCGAGGAGGCGGTGACGAAGGCGTTGTCCTCGCTGGCGACCACCGCGCCCTGCTTGATGGCGGGGATCTGGGCGTAGAGCTTATTCGATAGGGCCTGCTTGCGGGCTGCAGCGTCGGAGTAGAACGTGAAGATCAGGTCGCTGTCGTTGAGCTGGTCGGCATTTTCGTAGCCGATGACCGCAGAATCGGTGCCTTCGGTCTCCTCCATCTCCTCCACGGCAGCGTCGACCTTCAGGCCCAGGGCCTTGACCATGGCGGCGCGCTGCTCGGTGGGTTTGAAGACCCCCAGGGTGTCGGGGGTGGTGTAGATGTAGGAGAAGGTGTGCTCGGCATAGTCGGGGTGCTCCTCGGCGACATCGGAGAGCTGCTGCTTCAGGTCGGAGACCAGGTCCTGGGCCTCGGCTTCCTCTCCCAGCGCCTGCCCGACGATGTCCATCTGCTCATCCCAGTCGATGCTCCAGGCCTGATCCGGGTAGGCGACGGTCGGGGCAATCGCGTCCAGGGTGTCGAACTGCTCCTGGGTCAGACCGGACCAGGGGGCCAGGATGACGTCCGGTTCCAGATCGACGATCTTTTCCATGTCGAGCTTCTCCCCGGCCCCGACGAGTTCGGGCAGCTCCCCGCCGTCGTCCTCCACTGCGTCGTGGATCCACGGCAGGTAGCCGGTGTCGTCGGCGGCCCACGCATATTCCTCCATCCCGACGGGGATGGTGCCCAGGGCGATCGAGGTTTCGGTGGAACCCTGGCCCAGGGTGATGACCCGCTCCGGTTTCTCGGGGATCTTTGCTTCGCCCAGGGCACTGTCGATCGTCACGGGGAAGCCGGCGGTCTCACCGGAGGAGGCTTCCTGGCCGTTGCCGGCGGCAGCGTCGCCGCCGGCACAGCCGGTCAACACGAGGGCCGACGCGGCGGTCAGGGCCACGGTCGCCCCGAAGGAGCGGAGAGAGGGAAGGGGCATGAGGATCCTTAGGTGATGCGGTCCCGCAGGGGTCCGGCGCGACTCCGGAAATGTACGAAAGTTAGGTTACCCCAACCTAATAAGCGATGTACAACGCCACGGGTTCATCATCTAATTATCGGTGCGGTGATCCTACAGCCACCCGCGCTCGGCGGCGATGCCCGCGGCCTCGATCCGGTTGACCGCCCCGGTCTTGCCGATGGCTGCGGACAGGTGGTTCCGCACGGTCCCCGCGGAGAGATGCATGGCCGCCGAGATCGCCGCGACGGTCCGACCGTTCCGGGCCTGTGCGAGAACCTCGCGCTCCCGCTCGGTCAGCGGGTTCCGCCCCTCGGATAGCGAGGTGGCCGCCAACTGGGGGTCCACCACCCGCAACCCGGCGTGGACCTTGCGGATGGCCTCGGCCAACTCGGCCGCCGGGGTGTCCTTGACGACGAATCCGCTGGCCCCTGCCTGGAGCGCTTCACGGAGATAGCCGGTGCGCCCAAACGTGGTCACCATCAGCGTCCGGCAGCCGGGTACCTCCTGGTGGATCCGGCGGGCGGCCTCGATCCCGTCCAGGCCCGGCATCTGGATGTCCAGGACGCAGACGTCGATCTCGCAGGAGGCCGCCCGTTCGACGGCGTCCACCCCGTTATCGGCTTCGGCCACGACGTCCAGGTCGGTTTCGAGTCCCAGCAGTGCCACGAGGGCACCGCGCACCAGCGCCTGGTCGTCGGCGACGAGGATTCTGATGCTCACCAGCTGGCCTCCACCCGAGCTCCGCCGAGCTCTGCTGCTCCGATGCGGAAACCCGCCCCGGCTTCGGCCATGCGCTCGCTCATTCCACAGACCCCGTTCCCGGCCGTGCTGGTCCCCCACCCGACCCCGTCGTCTTCAATGACCAGTGAATTGGGGCCGAAACGGATCACGCAGCGGGTGGCCTGGGCATGGCGCAGCACGTTCGTGCCCGCCTCGCGCAGGAACCAGCCCAGCGGCCCATGGAACTTCTGCGGGACCTCCCCGGCGGGCTCGCCTTCGATATCCACGTCGATCCCTGCCCCGGTGAGCGTGATGCGCAGCGCCTCGAGCTGATTGGGAAGGTCATTGCCCAGCAGTCCACCCACGGTGGTCCTGACGTCGGAGAGGGCTCCACGCACCAACGAACGGATTTCGGCGATCTCCGCGCGACTACGCTCGGGGTCATCAGTGATGAGCCGCTCGGCGAGTTCGGCCTTCACGGCCACCACGGTGAGCGTATGGCCCAGGACATCGTGCACATCCCGGGCGACGCGTTCGCGTTCGGAGACCACGGCGAGGTCGGCCTGAATCTCGTCACTGCGCGTCCCGGCCTCGATGAAGGCGAAGGTGACCATGTTCAGCACGAAGATCCCCGCCTGGATGGCCACGATGTACAAATAATCAGTGATGTCTCCGGCGAGCGCCGACAGCAGGAGGGTCAACCCGATGCTGGCGATGCCCACCGCCCAAGCCCCGGCCCGCGACAGCAGGAAGCAGGCGTAGGCGATCAGGAACGGGCTCATGTAGATCGCGTCGAGGCCGATGATGGCACCCATCCCGAGCAGGATGGCGACCAGTGCGGCCAGGCCCAACGGGGTCCAGCGGACCCACTTCGCTTCCGGGTCCAGCCGGTTGCCCAGGATGAAACCGGTCAGGTAGACGCCGATGAACAGGCCGATCAGCAGGAACGCCAGGACCAGTAATCCGGGGCCGAGGTCGGCCTGGACGACGGCGGCGACGGTATAGCCCAGGAAGATGAGCCAGATGGCCGAAAGGAGCCAGCCGTGGCGTTCCCAACCGCTCCTGGCAGACGACGGCTCGGCCGACGCGACGGACGGACGGGCGGCGGCCCGGGTCTCGGGGATGGTCATCCCGTCGTCTCCTAACGGCGTGCCTGGCCGCGGCGTACGGCCAGGACCGCGACGATTCCGAAGATGAGAAGCCATGCCACCAGATTAGCGATCAACCCCCACAATGGGTCGACTTCCGGCGATTGGGCCTGTGCCCCCTCGAGGATCGGCCACCGCACCAGCCCCACATACCCGTACATGGGGGTGAAGCGTGCGACTTGCAGCAGGGTTCCGCTCAGGGGGATGAAGACGTTCCCGAGGAAGGCCAATATCACCAGGGCTCCGGAGGCGACCCCCATGGCTGAATCGCTTTTGAAAAGCATGGCGATGGCGTAGCCGAAGAGGGAGAACAGGACCGAGCCGACCAGGGCGATGAGGAAGGTGACCGGCCACATCCACGCACTGTCGACGCGGGCACCGGTGAAGGCGCCGACCACGAAGACCACGGCGATGGCCAGCGCGGTGATGGCCAGGGCGACCACCGCCTTCCCGGCCACGAATCCTGCGGGCCGCAGCGGGGTCAGGGCGATCTGTCGACCCCACCCCTGCATCAGCTCGACGGCGGCGACCCCGGTGACGGCGGTGGCGGCCACCGAGGCGCCATAGGCGGCCATCGAGGCCATGATGTAGAATTTCACGTTCCCGTGGCCGGCGGATTCCCCGCCGTAGCCGAAGGACAGCCCGAAGATCACATACATCAGGGCCGGGAGGATCAGGACGAACATCAGGTTCATGACGTCGCGCAGCTGGCGGGTCAGATCGATACGGACGAAGGTGGCATTCATGACGGTTCCTTTGGCGTGGGGGCGAAGCGGGGCGGCGTTCAGGCGCCGGCGGTCTCGGCGGCCGGCTCGTTGGTCATCTGGACGAAGGCGGTCTCCAGGCTGGGGGCGGAGATTTCCAGGTTGGTTCCGCCCGTCCGGGTCAACAGGTGCAGGGCGACGGCGTCGGAATCGCTGGCCGTGACGGTGATGCGTGGACCGTTCACCACCACCGCGGTCACCCCGTCCAGGGCCTTCAACTCGGCCAACCGCGGGTCGGCCGCATCGATGGTCCCGTGCTCCTGCAGGGTCGCCGCGACGGTTCTGCCGGAGGCCAGGGCCCTGACATTGGCGGTGGTTCCGTCGGCGATGATCTTCCCGGCGTTCATCAACACGATGCGCTGGGCGAAGCTCTCGGCCTCCTCCAGGTAGTGGGTGGCGAAGATGACTGTCCTGCCTGCCGTGGCATCCCGGCGCATGGTGGCCCAGAAGGCGCGGCGGGCGTTGACATCCATGCCGGCGGTCGGCTCATCGAGGATCAGCACGTCTGGGTCCGGCAGCAGGGCCAACGCGAATTTGAGCCGCTGCTGCTCGCCACCGGAACATTTGACCACCTTGCGGTGGGCCAGCCGGGTGATGTCGGTGGCCTCCATGACCTGTTGGACCCGGTCCTGGGCCCCGTGGAGGGAGGCGATGGCCAGTACGGTCTCCTGGACCGAAAGGTCCCGGAGCAGGCCGCCGGTCTGCAGGAGGGCGGAGACCCGGCCGGCACGGACGGCTTCCTGGGGTTTGCCACCGAAGATGGAGACCGTCCCGGAGGTGGGGTCGGTCAGCCCCAGGGCCATGTCGATGGCGGTGGTCTTGCCGGCCCCGTTGGGTCCGAGCAGGGCGACGATCTCCCCCGGGGCGACACTCAGGCTGATGCCGTCGACGGCGTTGAGCCGGCCCCCGTCCACGGAGAAGGTCTTGTGTAGGTCCTGGAGTTCGAGGGCTGCTGTCGTGGTGTCCATGGGACCAGTCTTGTGGTTGAGCCGTTCCGACGCCTCTGGCAGCGATCACCTTCCGACCATGACCGTTGTCATGGTCCGGTCTCCGCCGGTCAGGCCCGCTTCGTGCCGCTGGACGGGAGGAGCGTGGCGGTGAGATCCGGGTCGGTAATGTCGGGATCAAAGGGGAACATGGGTCGCTCGATGTTCCGGTGGCCCAGTCTCAGGAGGTCCTGGTCCACCCCTCCGGGGGTCAGTGCCAGCATCCAGTCGGCGGCCACGTCGAAGAACTCGGGTTCCAGATAGCCGATCTTCACGATCACCAGGTCCGCCTCCGAGACATCCAGCCCGGCCGCTTCGAAGTCCGAGATCCGGTGGTAGGGCTTGCGGCGTTCGGTGATGATCGCTTCGATCGAGCCGATCTGGACCACTGCCACGCGGCCCGAGGTCTCATCCCCCGCGCTGATCTGAACCACGGTCCCGTCCAGGAGAACCGGTCCGGCGTGCAGATGGTCCACCGCGGCCCCGGCCGAAACCCTGAGGCGTGCTCCGACCCCCGCCTGATGGCACGCCTCCACCGCCGCCTCATCGAAGAGGGAGGCGACCACGGTCCGCGGGCCCCCCGCAATGAACCTGGGATCCTCGATCAATCGGGTCAGCGTCCAGGTCACATCCCCCGTGCCTCCGGCCGTCGGGTTGTCCCCGGAATCGGAGAGCACGTAGGGACGCGGCGCACCGTCGGCGAGCGCTACGTCGAGACAGTCGGCCAGGGGCGCCGCCGGGGCGACGAAGGCGAAGTCGGCCCGCGCATCCCAATATGTGCGGGCCAGTTCGGTGGCCTGGGCTGCCGCGAGGTCGGCGTCGTCCCCGGTGACGACCACGCAGGCTGAGCACCGCGGTTCGTCCGCCCAGGCGTAGCCGACCCAGAGGGAGGCATCCACGATGCCATCCAGGGCTTCGATGCCGGGGATCGCCGCGTAGATGCCCCGCGCCGGCTCCAGTCGGGTGGAGGTCTTCTCCCCGGGCAGCAGCACAGGGATCCGGACGTAGGCCTTGGCCGGGGCTCCGGTGCCTTCGAGCAACCGGGCCTGCAGGTTCGCCATGGCCCGGGTCTTGGTTTGTTGCTCGTCCTCGTGAGGAGCCATGCGGTAACAGGTGATCAGATCGCAGGCGTTCACCAGTTCCGCCGAAACATTGCCGTGCAGGTCCATCGGGGCGGAGATCAGTGTCCGCGGCGTTCCCGCGGCCGCACTGGAGTCGTCGAGGGCGGTGCGGACGGCCCGGGCCAGATCGGCTTCGGCATCCTGCCGTCCCAGGACCGTCATGGCGCCATGGATGTCCAGCAGGAATCCGTCGAAGGGGCCGCAGGCACGGATCATGGACACCAGTTCGGTCTTCAACGCCTCATAGACCTCGGGAAGGACCATGCCCCCGGGCAGGGACCGGGCGTGGACCAGCGGCACCCACTCCACCTCGTCGGCGACCGCCGGATCATGTTCGGGGCCATCCGGCTGCAGGACCGCATAGCGGGAGAGCAGTTCGTCGTCGTGCGTGAACCGGAAGGCCTCGAACCCCGAACGGTGCGGGGAGAAGTTCGAGGCTTCGATGGACATCCCGCCCACACCGATGCGTGGACGTCCACCCCGACGGCGCATCAGCGCCCCGCCTGGAAGCGGATGATCCGTTCGATGGCTTCGGTGACGGCGTCTGGGCCGGCGGCGAAACTCAACCGGACCGCCCGGCGCCCGCCGACGACGTCGAAATCGGCTCCCGGTACCAGGGCGACCCCCTCCTGCTCCAGCAGCGCGGCGCAATAGGCCGTCGAATCCTCGAAGCCTTCAAGGGCCTCCCCCAGGTCCGCGTACACGTAGAACGCCCCGTCGGCCGGGGCGGCCTGGCCCCATCCGAGCCGGGGCAGGTTGTCCAGCAGGACGGCACGGGTGGCCGCGAACTGGTCTACGAAGGCTTCCGCCTGCCGGTAGGACTCCTCGGTAAAGGCCTCCACCGCGGCCATTTGTGCCGGCGCCGGCGGGCAGA
>NZ_JBQSWW010000042.1:0-16965 GCF_052377515.1 Arthrobacter sp. AOP36-C1-22
CTTGGTATCAAACGCCGCGGCCCAAGTTGAAGTGGAGTACACATTTCCGGATGACCCTGGCTGGTCGTCCTCCGATTATCTGAACGGGACCGGGCTTCACCGATGAGCAGGGGCTCCGCAACAGTGCAGCTCCATATCCGTCTTTCGGGAACACGTGATGCTTGGAACGTGATCGCGAGGCAGGGTTCGTCTAAAGTGGGTCTGGATCCACACCCCTCAACGTCAGGTATAGAACATGAGCAGGACCGTATTGACCTACGGGACGTTTGACCTCTTCCACATCGGTCACCTTAATATCCTGAAGCGTCTTAAGGAACAAGGCGACCACCTGATTGTGGGCGTATCAACGGATGAGTTCAACGCGATCAAGGGCAAAAAGCCAATCGTTCCCTACGATCAGCGCGTGGAGATCGTCCGTTCGATTTGCTATGTAGACGAAGCAATCCCGGAAGACAACTGGGGGCAAAAGCGCGAGGACATCGCCAAATATGATGTCAACGTGTTTGGGATTGGTGATGACTGGCGCGGTAAATTCGATGATCTGGAAGACAAGGTGGACGTCATCTATCTCCCCCGCACTTCAGGCATCTCCACCACCGAGATGAAACGGGTCCTCAGCGCGTTCGACGAACGGCACGTTTCCGAACTCAAAAAAACCCTTGATAGTTTAAGCCAGATCGTCAAGGAACTGAGCTAAAAAGATACTCGACACGGGCCGCGGCCGTAGTTCCCGCGAGTATCAGAACCGTAGTTACAATATTTTTCGATGAGGGATGGTCAATATATGCGTAATGTTGGTGTGATTCTTGCAGGGGGAGTCGGCGAGAGGGTTGGTTTGGGCATACCGAAGCAACTGATAAAAATCGCTGGACGCCCGATTATCGAACACACAATGGCGATTTTTGAGGAATGCTCCAAAATCGATGAAATCATCGTCATGATGACACCGGGATACCTTGACGATGTTCGGTCTATCGTCAAAAGGAACACCTTCAAAAAGGTGAGCCAGGTGTTGGAGGGGTCGGGAACCCGCAACGATACTACTCAAGCTGCTTTGTCCGCGATGGGCAACGAGGACTGCAATGTCATTCTTCATGATGCGGTGCGACCGTTGCTATCCCAGCGAGTCCTTGACGACGTCGTTACCGCTTTGGATAAGTTCAAGGCCGTTGACGTAGCGATTCCATCAGCGGATACCATCATCGAAGTCGACCAGCGAGGCGAGGGGATCCCCACCATTGCCGATGTGCCTCCAAGAGCAGCACTACGTCGTGGTCAGACGCCTCAAGCTTTCAAGCTAAGCACCCTGCGAAAGGCATATGTCGGTGCTTCCCACGACCCGGATTTTACCGCTACGGATGACTGCAGTGTTGTTCTCCGCTACTCACCCGAGGTGGATATCGGGGTTGTCCAAGGGGAAGAGCGGAACATGAAGGTCACGGAGCCCATTGATATTTTCGTCGCCGATAAACTTTTCCAGTTGTACAGTGCGGACGGACGAGCAACTTTCGATGATGACGAGCTGCGCTCGGCGTTGACCGGTAAGGTCGCCGTTGTGTTCGGTGGTGCTTATGGCATCGGAGCGGACATAGCCGCACTGGCCGAGGAACACGGGTGCACGGTGAGGACATTTTCGCGGTCGTCCACCAACACGCATGTCGACCGCCGCGCAGATGTCGTCAAGGCCAGAGATGAAGTCTTGGAAGAACTCGGTCGGGTGGACTTCGTGGTCAATACGGCGGGGATCTTGCCGCGAGGTTTGCTACTCGATGAAACTGACGACTCCGTCTACCAAGCCACGGAGATTAACTACCTGGCACCGATCTTTATTGCTCAGGCCTTCCATTCAGCCCTTAGTGCTTCTGAGGGCTCACTGCTGCTCTTTACTTCGAGTTCGTACACGCGTGGCAGATCGGGCTACAGCCTTTACAGCTCTGCCAAAGCAGCAACAGTGAATTTGACCCAAGCCCTCGCCGATGAGTGGGCAGAAGACCGTATTCGGGTTAATTGCGTTAATCCTGAACGAACAGGAACGCCGATGCGCACGAAGGCCTTCGGAGCTGAGGACCCCAACTCCCTTTTGGCTTCGGAAACGGTGGCCCGGACGTCCTTGGAGACGCTCATTGGTGGGCGGACTGGGCACGTCATCGATGTACGCAAAGATGATCCCTTGTCTGCCAAGGCGCTACTCGGCGAGGGCAACGATTTTTAACTGAAGACAGCCGGACGCCCAGCATGCCCGTCCTGTTTTCACGTCGAAGACGCCGGCAGAGACAGAACTGCCTCGCGGAAGGCGTCTGGCGAAGTACCCCCCAAGTAGTAGGCTGTAGCTTCGTCGCGGGTACTTCGCATTGGGTCGGGCCCCAGGAACAAGTGCCAAGACTCTGAATCGGGCGACGTCGGCAGGTATGCATATTGGACCGAAGGGAATTTCGTACCGATGTCTGAGTTCCGTCCGCTTGTCGCTCGGCAATGAACCGGTAGAAGCACTGCTGCCGGCTTGTGTGATGCTAAATAGTCCACTAGCACGCTGGATACGTCAGTCACGAGGGCATCGGAAGCATTGAACAGGTCCAGAAGCTCCATGCTGGCTGTATCCTCGGAGCCAAGGTGCCTCAGCTTTTTGTCAGCCAAGAGGTCGTCAATCTCGGCGATGTTGTCTTGGTCTTTGGAAGAGAAGTAGCTGAAGGGATGGGGCCTGAACAACACCGTGATTCCGCGGGCCAAGAGATCAGCGATAAAGGGTACTGCGATACTCAGTGAGCTCAGGGAAGTTGCCTGATTATACCCTGACCAGGTTGGCGCGTACAGGACGGTTTGTGGTGCACTTCTGGACTCTGGAACGTCGACACGTTCCAATTGGGGCCGTCCGACGATCTGGGTCTGGCCTGGGTCGAGGTGCACATTTTCTGTCGCATATCTATCTATGGCAGCTTGCCCTGCTACGAAAATTGCGTCGTACATCTTGTGTGCTGGATGCGCCGAAATCTCCTTGTCGGAGTCACCGTGGCCCAGATATATGTGCTTGACGTTCCGGTAGCTGACCATGTTGGCATTATTTGTGACCGAATTCACGTAGAAGACTGCTCGAACGGAGCTCGGCATGACGTCGTCCAGATCCTTGTTTTCGCGACAAGAGATAATGGGGATTTCAGAGGAGATGGAAGTTGCGAGGTTTTTGGCCGCCTCGGGGTCGCGGACGACGACAATTACCCGCGACGTAATAGCCAGGATCTGGGGAAGCCATTGTTTGATCTGGTAGGCGCCCCCATCGCGACGTCCCATGTACAGAATGTACTGAGGTGTGAAGTTCTCAATAGCCCGTCGTAGGATCGGCCGATACCTTCGTGCACGGTGGAATTTCATAGCAAGCCTGGAAGCGGCGGCCACAGCCAGACCCAAAGCGATAGTGGCCACGATAACTCGCAGGGCTAGCTGCGCCCCCGCTATGGCGAGGAAAGCATAAGCGAGGACAACAAGGCCTGTGACCACGGCGGTGATGGCAACGATCCGTGTTTCTTGGCGAGGCGGCGGAAGCTGAATGTTGTAGGCTGCTGGCCAGCCGCGAAAAGACGCGAGCACTGCCAGCCCAGGCCACGGCGCCATCGCGACGCCGATCTCCATTGCGATGGCTATTTCCCAGAGCCGTTCAGTTCCATCGACCGCTTTAGCCCCCGATAGGGCTATTGCAATAGCAAGAGCAAAAATCGTACTTGGAATGGACGCTACAAGTGCAGTCTTCAAGGTTTTCACAGTGCTTCAGTCTCTGCCGATTCCGCCTCGTTGAGGATTCTTGCGGCAGCGTCGATGAACCCATCGGCGTAGCTGGCGGGCGGGAAGTCACCCAAGTAATATTCCCGGACGCGTCCTCTGCGGTGCAGCAGTGGGTCATCATTCAACAGATGATTCAATACTTCCTGAAGATTATCGAGGTCACCATGCAGTACATAGCCGCCCGACGTCGCAGGCATATCGGCTGCTAGCTGCTTTGGAGTGTGATTGATGGCGGCAACGGCGAAAGGCTTCTCTGATTGCAAAAAATCAGAAACCATGGCGGAGACATCGGAGATCATGGCATCCGAGGCGTTGAAACAGTCGACCACTCCCATGTTCTTTTCCGCAGACGCGCCATAGATGTGCTCGCGTCCGGTTTCTGCGTTGTCCAAAGCCAACAAGTTGCGGATTCGGCGCATCCTGCGTACTGCGTCTGGGTAGCGGTAGTTGAACGGGTGGGCCCGGAAAATGACGGTGCACCCACGGTCGAGTAGGGCTTGGACGATGTCGACGCCCAGCGGGAGCGAGTACACAGCCGTATCTGCGTACGGCCCTCTCCATGTTGGCGCGTAGAGGACCGTCTTCGCCTCATCAAGAACATCACGACGGCGAGTGATTGCCTCGACTTGGGGACGACCGACGATCTCGAATTTCTCCCGTGGGATGGTGACCCCGTGACGTTCATACCTGTCGATCCCCGCCTGACCTGCGGCGAAAATACGGTCGTAGATTCCATGGACAGGGTTGTAGCAAGCGGCCTTTTCCGAATCTCCATGATTCAGCCATATGTGGGTCAGTTCCCGATGTTCAATTAAATGGGTGTTCTTGACTGCGTTGTTCACGTAGAAGGCCGTTGTCAGGCCCGGCACCAGGACGGCTTCGAGCGATCCAAGGGTCTTACGATAGATCACGGGAGATTCGGTGACTTTAGCAGCCGCTCGAGCCATCCTTAGATCCCTGGCGATGACGATGTATGGCTGGCCAAGCCGGTCGAGATAGGGCACCCACATACCCAGCTGGTAAGACACGCCCACGTTCGAAGCAAAATACACGCAGAAGCGCGGGGCATAGTTCTCCACCAGCTCGGGAAGCCGCGCTTCCAATGACAAGTTCACGTATCGGCGGTGTATGCCTCGCACCAGAACGTAAGTGGTGACTCCCAGAGAGAGTGCCCCGAAAACTAGCTGGAGGGATCCCCAGAGTGGGAATAGTGCTGCACTGATTGTCATCGCTGCCAGAGCCAAAGCAGAAACCATCCCAGCCCAGCCGCGGGCAAATGCTAGTGGAACCGCTGCTTCTGTACCAGGGAGGTTTCGTGACTGAAGCCCCTCTGCGCGCCACGTGGATACGGCTTGCCCTTCGAGGCTGATGGCGAGGAACGCCAAGGCCGGGCCAACGATGGAGGCCCATCCTTGCCCTGACGTGGCCATACCGGCTAGGAGGGTCACGGCAATTAGGCTCCTAGCAATGGGCATGGAACCCAGCGCGCGGTTCATCCACGCTTGGCTTTTGAAGCCACGGCGGTGGAGATAGACGAAGATCGTCAGCGAGAGTATGGCTGGTACGAGGAAGGCGAAGCTGCTGACCCCGAAAACCGCCGCTGCTCCCACAGCTGCTGAGGCCAGAACATCCGGCAGGAAATGTCGGGCCATCCGTAGTGCTTTATTGCGCACCCTGCGCGCGCGCCGGCGCTGACGCCTACGGTCCTTTGCCTTCTCCAAGGCTTCAGTATCCAGGAGTGGAACGTCATCTGAATCGCTGGGTTGATCCTCATCGTCGTCATCGGGCCCAGATTCGTCTGCCGTTGCCGATGTAGTCATATCCGCCGTGGCGGCCTCAACAGATTCCATCTGCTGGCTGGGCGGATGTTGTTCTATGGTGGCGACGGCGGCGTCGACGAAGACCGACGAGTAGCCATCGTTGGGGAAATCACCCAAATAGTCTGAACGCAGCTCGAGCCGACGCGCGCGCATGGAGTCGTCTTTGAGCAGTTGGTCGAGGACGGCGTTGATATTGCGCAGGTCAGACTGGAGCAGGTACGCAGCCCGGGCAATCGGATATTCGTCTCGGAAAGACTCTACTGGCGTGTTCACTACGACCATCGCCATGGGTTTGTATGAATACAGGTAGTCCGAAACGACACTGGATACGTCGGAAATCATCACGTCCGAGAGATTCATGCATTCGATGACGCCCAATCCCTGCTCTGCAGCCTCGCCGTACAGGTGCTTTATGCCGCTGGACTGTGTGTCTGCGCGAAGCAACTCATGGACCCGGACGATGATCCCTGCGTCCTCCTCGAACTGGTAGCTGAACGGATGGGGTCTAAAGACGACCCGGACGTGACGTTCCAATAAGGCGGCGATGATTCCTGGAGCTGATGGAATCGAATGAAGGAACGTTTCATCCACATGGCCACGCCAAGTCGGGGCGTACAGGACAGTGGGCTGATCCGTGAGTGTGGAGGTAGCCGGTTCGAGCGTCTCTAGTTGGGGCCGACCGACGATGGTGAACTTACCGGGGTCCAGCAGTACACCGTGTGCTGCATATCGCCTAGTTGCAGCGGGTCCCGCGGCGTAGATCTGGTCGTACATGGCATGTGTCGGGTTGTACGAGGGTGCCTTATCCGAATCTCCGTGACCGAGATAGACATGGGTGAACTGGCTGTAGCGCACCATGGCACCATTTCCAGATGAGGCGTTGACGTAGAAGAACGTGCTGAGACTGGGCACCACGAGGTCGTCAAGGTCCGCCAGCCTACGGCGCATTACGATTGGTGCATCAGTGATTTTAGCCAGTGCGTGCGAAGGTCCCTCTGCTCGGGTGACGATGATGAATTTCTTTCCCGTACGTTCCAGGTACGGCAGCCACATGGCGACCTGGTATGAGGCATCGTCCGGACGTGCTGCGTAGATGGCGAACTCCGGCGCATATTCCGTGAGCAGGGAGTGGAGTTCGCGCTCGATCTTTCCGTTGTAGCGGCGCCGAAAGAAGACGCTGACGGCACGCATCAACATGAGCGAGGAGATAACGAGCCCAAGGAAGAACCAACCAAGGGCCGAGAGATCCATGGCCGCAACCAGAACCCCATAGCCGAGAAAGGCCAGTTGGAGATAGACGATGGTCAGTGTCATGCGCCAGACGCGCGGGGCTGTTGGTGCTCCCGGGAGGCTGAGAATTGCGTGGCCGCCACCGAGTCCGAAGCGGCGCAGCACACGTTCCCCCACGATGGTTCCGGCCCCCACCAGAACTGTGAGTGTGATGAAGAGGGATTCGAAGTCTGACGGAGAAGTGGATGCTGCAAGGATGCCGATGGAAGCCAGCAACCCCGCTCGAACGGCTGTATACCGGCCGAGGCCTGGCCGGAAGTCCCGTCTAGGGAAAAGCACGATGAGGGCAATGACAGACGCCCACGATAAGCCGAGCAGCCAGCCCCACGATTGTTTGTCAGCGTGTTCAATGGCGACTAGCAAAGTCGTTGCCAAGACCGCTACAACAATTAGCAGAGTGACAATTGTCTGAATCCGTAGCCAGGTGTGGGCACGGGCGGGAGCCAGGCGATCGTGAATCTGTGTCAATTGATTAGGTTCCTCAATGCTGAAACTGACATGGCTATAAACGTATCTGCTATCGACCGGGAGTATATACAACCAACCCCGCTCTAAGACACATCGGACAAACCGACTGAAGGAAGAGAAAGTAGGTCCTGAGAAGCACGGATGAAGCGCTCGGTCCCGCTCCCGAGTTCGTCGGTTCCGAATATATGCTGACGGAAACGGTCTTGCTCTTGAGCTGCTCCCTCACGAGCCAGCTTAAGTATCCGTTGAACGGCATCAACCGGAACATCGGACCAGGTAGGCACGGCTGATACTAGATGATTAGTAGCACCAGCGGTTGCTGCTGCCGATGCGGTCAGAACCAACGTTGGTTTGTTGAGTCCTACGGAGTCCATGGCCATGGCTGACACATCCGTAATCACCACGTCTGCTCGCGAAATATCACTGGTGGAGTCGATCGCGGGCTGCGTTCTGGATCTGGGCGGCTCGACCTTGCTCGTGGATTTGAGCAGATGGCGGATCTGCCGCAAAGCTTCGGCATGTTCCCGCGAACGTGTACCGAGCTTTGGATGAGGGCGAAAGGTTAGGCGTACGCGGTTGTCCTCGGCAAGCAACTGGATCAATTTCCGTCCACTACCCGTCAATGAGCTATACGCCATGGCAGGGCTGTCTCCTTCCCACGTGGGGGCGTAGAGAACCTCCGTTTGATCATTAGGCACTGGGCGGGCAGAAGCAAGGAAATCCAATTGAGGTCGACCGATCTCGACCAAGGTCGACGGATCGATTCTTTGAATATGGGTAAGGATTCGTTCCCTGGCTGCCGCCCCGGCGATGAAAGCAAAGTCGTAGGCTTTTAGCTGGTTCGACACCATGGACGACTTTTCACTCTCCCCATGGCTGAGGTGTACATGTACGACTCTGTTGATCCGTAACGGCGTGAAATTTGCTTGGTTATTATTCACGTAGAACAGGACTTGGACGTTGTGCTTTCTTACGAAATTCTCGACATCTGCAGCTTGGGGGCAGAGAGAAATCGGCAAGTTACCCGCTTTAGACAGCAGGTTCGCTGAGTTCGAATTGGTGATTAGAAGTGTGACCGGGGTTCCCACAGCGCTGAGATGTTGGAGGGCTGGAATCCATTGCTCGAGCTGGTAAGCCGAATCTGGGGTGTCTGCAAAATATACGGCGAAGGGACTTACTCTGGGCGGCACCTGGTCTCTACGCTGGATGCGTGCCCGCACCACTGGTGCGAGCACTATGGAACTGACTTGTGTTGTCAGCCGCTTACACGCGGTGGAGAGTCGAATCCCTATTGGCATCTGACCAGTTTAGTTCCCCAGCGCCAACGAGGGTTACATGGATGATTTCCAGCGCGTTCCGTCCGTGAGAAAGCCGCTGTCCGTCATACTATTTTACGAAGGTTGCGATCGTGTTGGTTGGGTCCCTTGGTAGAAGCCCGGTGACTATGTGAGTTTCGCATTCGCTAATGGATGCAGGAGGAAATTCACAGATATGGCACCTAAACATAACCCTGATCAGGTCATCGTGAAGGTCCGGCAGGGCCAGAAGATGTTCAACGACGGGCGCCCGATGATCGAGGTCATCAAGGAACTACCGATCACTGAAGCGACTTGGTACCGGTGGCTTCAGCAGCACGGATCCGAGAAGAACGCCGGCCAGACCAAGGCTATGAAAAACCTCGAAAAGGAGAATGCCAGGCTAAAGAAGCTTTTAGCCGATCAGGTCCTGGCCAATGACATTCTGAGTGAGGTGGAGCGGGGAAAATTCTAAGCCCCTAACCACGTCGCCGTGCTGTGCGTATGGCGCAGGAGAAGTTCGGAGCTTCCGAAAGGTTCGCGTGCTGTCCTGGGCCAGAATCGCTCAGCCCTGCGCAAAGGCCGACCGATGATCAGCTTCGAAGAGGCCCAACTGCGGGCTGATCTACGTGCCGTGGCTCAGACGTATCTCGCATGGGGCTGGCGTAAAGCACGCTGGCACCTGCTCGAGCAGCCGCAGTGGGACGGGGTAGCGCTGAATAAGAAGCGCCTACTCCGGCTCTGGCGCCTGGAGGGACTCACCTGCAACCCCAAGGCACGGAAGAAGCGCCGCAGCAGATCCTGCGCCGGGGAGCGGAAGAGGCTCAGGGCCGAGTATCCGATGCATGTGGTCAGTTTTGACTTCCATTCCGATACGATCTCATGCGGCTGGCATATCCGGTTTTTCAACGTTGTCGATGAGTTCACTCAAACCGCCCTGGCGATCATCCCCAGACGTTCGTTCACGGCCACTGATGTGGTCGCCGTTCTGGAGGACATCATCGCCGAAACCGGCATTGCCCCGGCTTTGAGTATTTGAGGCTTTGAGCCCCACCGATCGTGCGACTCAGCACCACCGATCGTGCGAGAGAGCACCAGTAACGTTCTGACATAGCGCCACCGATGCTCTCCGCCAGGGATTAGACGCCGCCCAGCACCGTATGTTTCCGCATGTTGTAGTTGCCAGTTTCGACCCGGACCGTGTCGTGGATGATGCGGTCTATGATTGCGTCCGCGTGGACAACGCCGGAGCCGAGCAGCTGGTGCCAGTCCTTCTACTGATACTGCGTGCAGAAGACCGTCGACTTTCCGCTGGCGAGCACGGGTTCCGGGGTACCTCTAGCCCGGGTAGGTGGTGTGGAATCTCATCACTTCGTGGACGGTGAATCTCAAGGCTTTGTCTGTCCAGACTCACGCTACCGTCCAGCGCTACTCGCAAACGTGGTGAAAGGAGTCTAATGAGGTGCTGTTCGTCCATGCCGATACTGGTGCTCAACTGCGCCAATCGTAATCCCGGGACAAGGTGCTGACCCGCACCACAGGTTGAGCCCACAGAGGCGAATATTCAGCTTACGTACGGTCCGACAACGGGCCGGAATTTACAGCTGCTGCGCTGATCGACTGGGGCGACACCGCCGGGGTCAATGCTGCGTCTATTGATCCCGGATCGCCGTGGCAGAACGGTTTCGCTGAATCATTCAAGGTGCAGTTCAGAAGGGAACAACTGACCGGAGAAATCAAGGAGACGATGGCCGAGGCAAAGTACTTGGCCGACAAGTGGAAAGATATCTACAATCATGAAGGTCCTCATGGATCCCTTGGCGGAATGACGCCGTTCAGACACTGGGATCGCGGGATTGCAGAGAACCAACTAGCTATGGCATAGCCAGTGGACTGCTAACGAGGACCTAATCTGTAGGATCGGGGATGGTCGGAGTTTCTGTTGGTTGCTTGTTTAGTCACTTCCGATTAGGGGCCCCGATCCTTCTTCCCTGTCATTTGTCACACCCACTGGCTTACTTTTCAATCAACACACTTCAATCCGAAGAGCCCGTAATGACGACCGCGAAAATTGTGACAAGGACGGTTTGCGGTACGGCGAGCACGCAATAAGTCCATAGGCACGGCATCCCGTTATGACTCTGATGACAACTTCCATGGCTGGTGCCTAGTTCCGTTGTGGCACCAACACGGTGCCAATTTCGCCAAAGCAACGGCGAATATCGGTATCGACCTCGTTGAGTTCTCAAAAGTCGAACACGGAAGACGTCAAACGCTTGGTTCGTCATGACGCACTTACCCGACAACTCCATTAGACCACTAGTGACCGGTCTTTAGCAGATTGAGAACTTCTAATTTGTCGATGCGATCTTCACGCTAAAATTTCCATATTTCGTCCTATACCATAACAAATCTTTTGAATCAGTCATCTCAAATGACTCAGGTAGCACCAGCCGACGTTTGGAGTTCCAAGTCTCACCGTCAAAGCGGACAAAGACGTTAAATGTCTGTCCTTTAGATTGAGAAAAATAGTCATATGGAATAGGAAAATTAAAGGATTTATCATCGGATCCTTTGATGCCGACAGACTGAAGGAACGTATTAGTTTTCCGACTTGCAAGCAACATTTGGAGGCGGCGAGCATCGGTGTATTCACCATCTGCAAATTTAATATTTAGACAAACCGAGTTACTTGCCTCGCTGATTTCGATATCGTCAATCTTGACTGTCGGCTTGCCCTGGAGAGGAAGCGGATCCTTAGCTGTCGTTAATTCGCCAATCGCGGTCAACCACCGGGCGTAGCTGGCGCGAGGTAAATACGACGCTGCCTTTTCAATTGCAGCAACCCGCATTTTAAGTTTTTCATCTGCATTCAGGCTCAAAAAGTTCACAATGCTAGCTGCCAGAGCATTCGTATCCCCGAACGGAACCACGAAGCCGTCGACTCCGTCTTCAATGATGTCCCGAGGACCGTAATTAATGTCGTAAGTGATCGGGACGCACCCAACGGCCATTGATTCAATGACCGCAAGACCGAGGCCCTCACTCATGCTCGTGAGTAGGGAGAAGGAACTCTTTTCAAGCCGTGATGGAAGATCAGCGACATGGCCGGCGAATTTTATGGACTCTTCAACTTCAAGTTTACGACTGTAATTTCGTAGACTTTCAAGCTCTGGTCCTTTACCAAATACCGTTAGACGTGTCTTTGCGCCGAGCTCGTTAGCCTCAGCGATTGCTGATATTGCGTGGTTGACGCGTTTCAATTTTGAAAGTCTCGCTATTATGACCCCAGACAACTCATCACGCCAGGCGTGGGCAGAGGCGAGATTCGGAGAAAATGATAGCTCGCTTGGAAGATGCCTCAGCTTTTCTGGCGCTATTCCTTTTGCTGCCATGGCAGCTGCCTGCTGACGAGTCTGAGTCGCGATAAAATCGAATCGTTCGATGTTCCGCATCGTGTTCGTGCGTTTTGCGAGCGACTCGCCATAAGGACCGTCGTACGGTCTCCGTAGGTGCGATCCATGCATAAACAGAACCATTTTAAAGTCGCGCTCGACGATCTCACAAAGGAATTCACTCATCATTTTATCGTCGACAATAAGTAGTGACTTATCTTTTTCTATTACATTTTTAATCCAGCAAACATACAGTTCTTCTATAGTCTTGAATTCAGCAAGAGGTGTTTGAGCGGTGGAGCACAGGACTATAGATGCGTCTGCAGTCTCGGTGGAAATCTGCACTCCGAGTAAGCTTCCATCGTCGCGATAAAACCGCTTGCGTAAATCGCTGTTCGTGCCTGGCGCGGTGGCTGTTAATGTTTCTCGCGACTCGGAATATTTCGAGTTGTCGTCCCTTAATGTGACATTGGTGTTTTCCGCACAACTATCCACAAATCGACGCAAGTCACCGTCTGACATGGCCCGCAGGTCAGTCCACGCATTTCGAATCTTGACGCTTTCTTCGAGCTTATTTTGCTCAACGAGGCGTTGTCGAGTAGCTTCCGCATCGAAATTCTCGTTAATTGTTAAAATCGTCATAGACGGATGATGACCATATTGTACGAACCCGTTAATTCTGCGCAACATTGAATTAACCATCCCGCCAAACTCTAAAGGGATATTTGACATGGCATTGTATACGTGCAGGTTCTCATTTTTTGTGATCTGGTTTGCCGACGAGTGGCGATTTTTGGCAGGCTTGAGATTTCCACGCTTAAACCGCTTCAGCGTCCGTATATCGAGATTAATGATCGCACATCCTTGATTTTGAGCTGTATGACCAGAGGAGCCTATCTTGCTGGTGTAGGCGAGGTTAACCCAACAATGTCTGCCGAGGCCCCCGTCGGGGTTTAGTTTAAGCTTCTTGTCGAGTTTTTTATGCTTCGTCGCCTCATATCGTTGAAGGTGGGGAGCAATGTCAAACGTTGCCGTGATGAATCTCGTATTTGAGAAACATATTTCTCCTTAGTGTGAGGTTTGAAAATCCGGGATTTGGAGAGGGTTTTGGCGAGTAGCCCGAGTTGCTACGGGTAGTCCAAGTTGTTGGTACGGCTGATTCTGGAGGGATGGTACTGGGGCGACTATTGAGGTCTTCTGGTTCCAGCAGCGGCACGCCAGGTGGGGACTGATGCAAAGGAAGGTGACACTTTGACCTGACCTATGGTTCGGTTTCCAGTTGATGTCGCTAGTCGATGGTCTTCATGGAAGGCTCACCGTATGCCCCGCCCGTACCCTCCAGAGTTCCGTTCCCGTGCCATTGCTCTGGTCCGCGAAGGCCGACAGGTCAAGCAGACCGCGCAGGACCTCGGTATCCACGAGGTCACCCTCCACACCTGGCTTCGACAGGATGACATCGACCTCGGCCGCCGGTCTGGACTCAGCAGTCGTGAGTCTGCCGAGCTCCGCGCGGCTCGCGGTCGCGTTCGGCAGCTCGAGCAGGAGATCGCGATCCTCCGCCGCGCTGCGACGTGGCTCGACGAGGAGGGAGGAGTGGACCCAAAAGGGCGCACCCGGTGATCGACCGACTCGTCGACGCCGGGGCACCCGTGCACACCTGCTGCCGCCTGCTGGGCGTCTCTCGGCAGGGCTACTACCGCTACCGGCAGCGTCCCACCAGCGCCACCGAGCTCCGTCGACGCTGGCTGACTGGACTGATCCGCGAGATCCACATCGCCTCTCGTGGCACCTACGGCTACCGCCGGATCCACGCAGAGCTCACCATCGGCATGAACATCCCCTGCTCGAGCCGACTCGTCTGGGTTCTCATGACCCGCGCGGGGATCGGAGGACTCCCTGGGCCGGCGCGGATCAAGCGTCTCAAGGGTGTCGCCACAGCCGATGATCTGGTGAACCGGAAGTTCCATCGCCTCGCTCTGAACGAACTGTGGGTCACCGACATCACCGAGCACCCCACCCGCGAAGGCAAGGTCTACTGCGCCGCGGTCCTAGATGCTTGCAGCCGCAAGATCATCGGCTGGGCCATCGACTCCAAGCAGGACTCCACCCTGGTCGTCAACGCCCTGGACATGGCCATCCGAGCACGGCAGCCAGGTCCTGGAGGGATTGTTCATGCGGATCACGGAGTCCAGTTCACATCTTGGGTCTTCACCCAGAAGATCCGCTCCGCGGGCCTGCTGCCCTCGTTCGGGACCGTCGGCGATGGCCTGGACAATGCGATGGTGGAGTCGTTCTGGTCGAGCATGCAGATCGAGCTGCTGAACCGGAAGAAGTGGAAGACGCGGATCGAGCTCGCGAACGCGATCTTCGAGTACATCGAGGTCTTCTACAACCGCCGACGTCGGCACTCCTCGCTCGAGTACGCGACACCGAACGACTACGATCTCGCCCGCACCCCGCAGGCACTCGCAACCACCGGAAGCTAGCGATCGAGAGTGGAAACCAGGCCGTAGGTCAGGTAAAACTGTCACCTCGACTTGCAGCAGTCCCGTCCCGCTGCTCAGCAAGGAGAATGTGCGCGCTGGACGTGACCAAATGACCCTGATGTTCCGCACCACCGGCATCACGATCTTTGGCTAGGCCGTCGGGGCGATCATGCTGCCCAGTGGCCTGCGTTCGATGTGCACGAAGGCCTTGGAAAGGCGACTGTCAAGGCCGGAGGTAAAATTCACCGAAGTGGTCGCTAGCGACTTCAGTGTTGGGTCGTCATTACTTTGAACTCATAATTGTTCTGGACTCGTTGAGGAAGTTTTCGACCGCCTGTCGACCGTTGAATCCGCCGAGGTAATAAGTTCGTTGTTCCCACCGGTATGCCGCGAGAGGATCGTCTCCAAGCATCCTGTCAAGGGCAACCGTCAGATCTCCATTTGACGGGGTAACAACGTAGCCCGACCGTGACGTAGGAAATTTTTCATTGAATTCGTCTGGTGTGAAGCGTGTTGTTGCCATGGCGTACGGCTTCCCCGATTGGAGATAGTCAGTCACAATTCCCGATACATCTGCAATCATTGCATCCGAGGCGTTTGTCACATCGCTTACGGTCGCGTCCGATTCAGCTGGAGCACCCCACCTATGTCGGCGATTCGAGTGCTCTGAATCACGTTCGAGCATTGCTTGAATCGTCTTGATGAGCTTGGCGAACTCCTTATTACTTCGACTCGCAGGGTGGGGACGGAAGATGACATTGACGTCTCGTTTGATCAATGCCTCGACTATGTCTGGCCCGAAAGTGAGGGAAGAGTAGTTTTCAGCTTTATTCTTTCCGTACCAAGTGGGGGCATAGAGGACTGTTGGCCGAGTCTTTTCGGCAATTGGAGTTCTGTCGACCTCGATTGCTTCCGTCGGTGGCCGTCCGATGACCTTAAATTTAGATTGGATTATTTTAACACCATTCCGAGCGTATCGGTCGATGGCTCCCTGCCCCGCAACAAATAAGAAGTCGTACTTTGCGCTGTTGGGGTTGAAGCTGGGTGCTTTGTCGCCGTCGCCGTGATGAACAAATACGTGGGTGTACCGCTTGTCAGCTCTGAACAGGGAGTTCTTGGCCGCGTTATGTGGGTAATAGGCAATGCTGACTGAATCAGGTACTAAATTACGGACGTCCGCGGCAGTTTGTTCATCCGGTACCACGATTGGCCTATTTGTGTTCGCGGCCAATCGGTTCATGGTTTTTTCGGTTAGGGAGACAATGAAGTAAGGCTCGCCCAGCCGGTCGATATATGGGTACCACATTTCAGCTTGGTAGGTGGCAGTTCCTCCATATGGAATTACCGCTTTCGGACGCAATCTCCGTAGCTCCCGTAAAGTTCGCCACCTTGCTCGATCAGCGTAGATCCAAGCATTCACCATGCTCCACGCAGCGACTGAGAACGCTAGCAAAGATAGTGCAAGTGAAACCCACGGTGTTGCTTTGACAGAGAGAAAGGCGAAGATTGCGATTACGGCGAAGGCGGCCCATGCGAGTCGGAAGAAACCCTTGACCTGAACTCCTGAAAGCTTGGTGATGCGTGGATTAAAGTTGAAGTTCGTGGCCACGAGTGGCTTCGTGGAGGAGAAGACCGGGATCGCGCTTGCCAGCCAAGTAGAAATCGTCAAGAGGAACAATGAGATCCACATTACTGATGGGAGATATGTGGAGTGAGCGGCATAAACTGCGCCGACTCCGAGAGCGAGTAGGGCCATATAGGGGATGCTGATCGTCGAATGTCGGGCAACGGACTGGGGAGTCGATGTCAGCGCAAGGACTGCTTCGGATAGGCACACAGCAGCAGCTAGAAGTGCACCCACGACTAAGGCCCCAATATTGGCTGGGAAAGCAACGAGTAGAAAACCGGCGATGCTTGCAGCAATGAGGGTCGTGCGACGTGACAGTGCCTGGGGAAGGAACCCGCCGAGGCTCCAGACGATGGCCTTTCGGGTCGTTTGAGCTAACTTTCCCACCTTGTGCTTCATAAAATGATATCTCTCAGTTTGATCGCCAACGTTTCTCAATTGACTTCATGACACCGGAAACCTTCGATGACTCCTCGTGTTTCGGCGCGACGATGGGGCGCCCCTAAGACTGCGCGACCCAATAGCCAGTAGATCTTAGCACTCGTCGCTGTTGAGTGTGGCGAATCGATTCGGCGGTTGGATTTCTTTGCGCATGGGTCATGGGTACGGTCTTGTCGAGGTGGAGAACTGCTCGAATACGGGACTTTGTTGCTGCTGACTGATAGGGGTAGGAAGAAATACGAACTGGCCTTTCGTTGAAAGGCCGTCCTTCTCGTGCTCGGGCCGAACTGCCCAATCAAGCGGTTCGCCGAGCAAATTGGCGTGAACCCAGGCACTCTGGGTAATTGGGGCCTATGCTTTTGGGCACGT
>NZ_JBQSWW010000043.1:0-16096 GCF_052377515.1 Arthrobacter sp. AOP36-C1-22
CTAGATGACTCGGCGTTCTTCTCACCGCCGTATTGATTTAGCCACCGGTACCAAGTCGCTTCGGTGACCTCGAGTTCTTTCAGGAACTCGATGAGTGGGCGATATTCGTTGAGCATCCTCTGTCCCTGTCGGACCTTGGCGATGACCTGGTCCGGGGTATGTCTGCGTGCTATGACTCGTGGATTTCCTCCTGCATCCACTATCGGATGCGAAACTCACATAGTCACTGGACTTCTACGGTGGGGCCCAGCCAGACGAACTTCTGACGCACCAACTGGCTCTAAGCCGTGCCCTGCACATATCTGTCCAAAGGCCACTCGAGAACAATAAGAATTTCGCCTATGCGATATTCCGTCGCTGTATAGGCGTGGTCCAGCCGACGCTTCAGTGACGGTCTATTGCTCGACGTCGTGAGTTTTCCTCAGCCCAGTCTTCCTGAGCAAGAAGCGAAGGTTTATTTATCGAGATCCATCCCCAAGCGGAATCGTTCGGGGGATTAATTCGGTTTAGACACGTTGACCACAATCATGGGATGCGAGACCCTATCGAAGAATTCTCAGGAACTCGCTGGGATACTTCCCAGAATAAAACCACACTGAATACCTCTGCAACGCCGAACCGGCAATGGGTCTACTCTTGGTCCGAATCCAAGTAGTCTGTGACTCTCAACGAGCGGAAATGGGCACGAGGCACATGGCCATCGAGGATGCGATCTGCCAACAGGTCTAAAGAGGTATCTACATCTTCGAAAAGATACTGGGGCTCATATTCCCACCATTTACTCTCAAGAAGTTTCTCACCAATGTCCGGATGAATTCGCATGCGGATTACCTTCGCTGGATTCCCACCAACAATTGAATATGGCGGAACGTCTTTTGTGACAGTGGAATTTGCGGCGATCATCGAGCCGGTACCAACAGTGATGCCCATGTTTATGGTAACCCCAGTACCGATCCACACGTCGTGTCCTATGGTTGGGTACGGCTTCTCTCCGGTCACGTCAAAATCCGCCGCATACTCCAAAAGACTTTGAGTCTGAGAGCCCTTGTACAGCATATTCCGTGAGCGGAAGCTGATGGCTGAGGTGGTTAACAGATTTAATGGATGCACGGAATCCGTGAAACGAAGTCCTGTGGAGATAGAGCAGTACCTGCCGACATTAACCCCATCGGGCAACGCTGACATCGAGTAGCTGAACGCGCCGATAGAAGCGAACCCAGGACGCCTGCGCCCTCCCGGCATGCCTTTATAGGCCCCCCCATATAGGCCACTATTCTGTTCTATCCTCACGTCGTGTGACAGTTTAATCGGAGTGCCCGCCTTTAACCAGCCGTATGCTTCTGCGGTTGGTGGCGGACAGTTGTACTTGAGTAGGACGGTATCTCTATGCAGGGCTTCGAAAAGCCTCCAGCCAGCAATCACTGTTACTCCAATCGGTCGTTCCCCCCGATGGTGTCCGGCGCTTGATATTCTAACTGGTCTACTACCCATCTTCTGCGAGACTCATTTTTAATCGAGTAGTGCGTCGACAAAGCCCTCTGCGTCGAAAGGTGCCAGATCGTCAGGTCCCTCGCCCAATCCGATCAGCTTTACCGGCACACCGAGTTGGCGCTGGATAGCGACAACGATGCCACCTTTTGCCGTTCCGTCGAGTTTGGTCAGAACAATTCCGGTGACGTTAACAACTTCGGAGAACACCTTCGCCTGGTTCAGGCCATTCTGGCCAGTGGTGGCGTCGAGGACGAGCAGAACCTCATTGACGGCAGCCTGCTTTTCAACGACTCGCTTAATTTTGCCCAGTTCGTCCATCAGCCCGACCTTGTTCTGCAGGCGGCCGGCGGTGTCGATCATGACAACGTCAACTTCCTGATCGATACCAGCCTTCACGGCTTCGAAAGCCACGGACGCGGGGTCTGCACCGTCAACATCGGAACGGACGGTAGGGACACCTACTCGGGCCCCCCACGTTGCCAATTGTTCGGCAGCTGCTGCACGGAACGTGTCAGCAGCCCCGAGGAGCACGTCTTTGTCCTCGGCAACGAGGACGCGGGCAATCTTGCCGATGGTGGTCGTTTTTCCGACGCCGTTGACGCCGACGACCATGACGATCGACGGGCCGGTGGGCTGCCGATCGGAAACGATGGAGCGGTCCATGCTCGGATCAACCAGTTTGATGAGTTCAGTACGAAGCATCGACCTGACCTGGACAGGGTCACGGTGGCCTTCGACCTTCACCCGTTCACGAAGTGCTTCAACCAGTTCCTGGGTGGGTTCACTGCCGAGGTCTGCCAGCAGCAGCGTTTCCTCGATCTCGTCCCAAACGTCTTCGTCAATGTTGTCCTGTGACAACAGGGACAATAGGCCTTTTCCCAAAGCGTTGTTTGACTTGACCAGACGCGCCCGGAGGCGCGCCAGCCGACCGAGAACTGGCGCCGGGACATCAACGGCAATCTCTTGTTTTCCTATTGAATCTTCGGGGGCCGGTGCAGTGCCCGGGCCGCCCACACTTTCGACGTCCTGCTCAAGAGCTTTACCCGGATGGGTCAGCGTGTCGGTTCCATCACTGCTGGCATTCCCGGGGGCCGGATCATTCGCGTCCCGGGGTCCGTCGTAGGTACCGGGGGGCGTCTTGCGTCCCCGGAGGAAGAAGGCAGTTCCCAAGCCCACGACAAGGACTACAACGATGACGATGGCAATAATCAGGAGGGTTTCTGTAGACACGGGACTAGCTTCTCACAGACTAGGCTGTTGGCTTGATGAGCACACCCATACGTCCTCCGAAACAACCGACGATCCCCCGCGAAATTAAGGTCCTAATTGCTGCGGCTTTCGTGATCGCGTTGGGCTTCGGCCTGATCGCACCGATTCTGCCCCAATTTGCCAAGAGCTTCGACGTCGGGATCGCCCAAGCCGGTTTCATCGTCAGTGTTTTCGCACTCACCCGTTTAGCCTTTGCCCCGGTCAGTGGTCGATTGACGTCGGCTCTCAGTGAGCCCCCGGTGTATGTCGGCGGCGTGCTCATCGTTGCGGTATCGACCATCCTCTGTGGTTTTGCGCAGGACTACACCCAATTGCTGGTCTTCAGGGCAGCTGGTGGTCTGGGTTCGACCATGTTCACTGTTTCCGCTATGTCGCTCATCGCCCGGCTAGCGCCCACCGAGATACGAGGTCGAATCTCGGGCTACTACGCCGGATCATTCCTGATCGGTAACATCGTGGGTCCTGTGCTCGGCGGTTTCCTAGCCGTCTTCGGTTACCGCTTGCCGTTCTTTATCTACGGCGGAGCACTGATCATCGCAGCAGCTATCGTGTACCTGTCTCTTTTGGGAGTGCGATCGGGCGCGAAACGTGGGCCCCGCGACGAACGCCCAGCGATGTCATTCGCCGCTGCCTTGAAGAGTCCAACTTATCGGGCTGCCTTGTTTTCGGGCTTCGCGAATGGATGGTCCAATTTCGGCGTACGGGTAGCCTTGGTACCCCTGTTTGCCGCGCAGGTCTTTGACGATGGGGCAGCACTAGCAGGTCTGTCGTTGGGAATATTCGCCATTGGAAACGGTGCTGCGCTCACCTTTGCCGGACGAATCACCGATAAATATGGGCGGCGCATGCCGGTTTTGGTCGGACTGACGGTGGGGTCAGTCGCCATGGCCGGGATTGGGCTGACCGACAACGCGGTACTGTTTATCGCGCTCTCGATCATTGCCGGCGCCGGTATCGGATTTATGAACCCCGCGCAGCAAGCTGCCGTAGCCGACGTCATCGGCCGCGATCACAATGGCGGCAAAGTCATGGCCGGCTTCCAGATGGCCAGCGATTCCGGCGCCATTTTAGGCCCCGTAGTTGCGGGGCTCATCGCGGACCAGATGGGCTTCGGGTGGGCATTCGTCGTAACCGGAATCATCGGCGTGGCCGGTGCAGCTGCATGGATTCGCGTAAATGAAAGGCGGTCTACAACCGTTGGCTAATGACCTTCGTGACCCCATCGCCGCGCATGGAGACGCCATACAGGGCGTCAGCGATCTCCATCGTGCGCTTTTGATGCGTGATGATGATCAGCTGACTAACTTCTTGGAGCTCGCGGAAAATCACCAGTAGTCGCCCCAAGTTCGTATCGTCCAGGGCAGCCTCGACCTCATCCATCACGTAGAAGGGCGATGGGCGGGCTTTGAAGATCGCTACCAGGAGCGCAACGGCAGTCAATGATCGCTCTCCACCAGAAAGTAGTGAGAGACGCTTGATCTTCTTGCCGGCTGGACGGGCTTGCACTTCGATCCCCGTATTGAGCATGTCGTCTGGGTCGGTCAACACCAGTTTTCCCTCACCGCCCGGGAACAGTGTGGCAAAGACTTGTTCAAACTGTTCGGCCGTATCGTCGAAGGCCTCCGTGAAGACGCGTTCAACTCGTTCATCCACGTCGCGAATGATGTCCAGAAGGTCTTTGCGACTGGATTTCAGATCCTCAAGTTGCTCCGCCAGGAACCTGTGGCGTTCCTCAAGTGCCGCAAACTCTTCTAAGGCCAAGGGGTTGACCTTGCCCAAGGACGCTAGATCCTTTTCTGCCTTCCGTAAACGTTTTTCCTGCTCGTGACGGTCGAAGGGTCGTCCCACCGGCTCCGGGTTTCCGTCCATGTCCACGTCTTGACGCAAAGCCGCCCACTTATCACTCTCCTGGTCAGGTTGTGGGACCGGTAGGTCGGGACCATAGTTTTCGATGAGATGCTCAGGCGTCATCCCCAACTCTGCGAGGGCCCGGGCTTCAAGGCTTTCAATGCGCAGGTGTTGTTGGGCACGCGCCAACTCATCACGATGCACGGAATCAGTGAGCCCGGCCAACTCACTACCTAGTTCATTTGATCGGGTTCTGGTTTGCCCCAGCTCGACATTTATTTGGTCGCGATGCTTCGTTAGCCGTGCGTGTTCGTCCGCAGCTTCCTGCAATGAGCATTCAAGGTGTTCTTGCACCAACAAGATCGCCTGTCCGACGGCTTGAGCACGTTTGGCTTGACGACGTCGTAGCGCGGCTCTCCGCTCAGCCTGTTCACGGTTACGGCGTTCCCCCGCGGCGGATTTCACGAGTGATTCAATGCGGCTCGACAAGCTCTTGACCTGCTCTTCACTGCCCCGCAGAGCCAACCGTGCGTCAAGCTCTCGCTCACGGGCCTTGGCGGCCTCTGCATCTAGCCTCGCGCGCGTTGAGCTGTCTGGTTCTTCATCAGCTGGGGCCTCCCGGGTAGCAGCCAGGCGCTCCTCAAGTGCAGCCAGGGTTTTCTTGGCTTCGGCTACCGACTCCGTGGCAACGCTGATCCGGTCTCTTGATCTTTCGACCTCTGCGGCAGCTTCTCGGGCTGTGGCTCCGAGAGTTGCCAGCTGTTCAGCAACGCCGGTAATGCGGGCATCTGATTGGTACAACTTTTCAAGTGCCGTATCGACAGCCCCGGCAGCCTCGCTGCGTGTAGTTTCCAGCGCTGAGCGTTGGAAACGAAGCTGTTCGTAGCATGCGGTGACGTCATGGAGTTCGACGTTGGTGGCATCAATGGCCGCTTGTTGCTCCACAAGTGATGAACCGGTGCCAGATCCTCCGGCAAGGCTATTCGTCGAATGGACCACGCCATCGCGAGTGACCACAGTAAATTGGGGTGCTGCGGTCAGGAGTTCAACAGCGCCTTTCCTATTTTCAGCGACGATGACGTTGCGCAGAAGATGCCGGACAGCTTCGGCGAGGCCGTCGGGGGATGCTTCCTTGACATCCACGAGGCCCGAAGCCCACAAGCCGCCAGCGGGCAGTAGATTCCTCTTCGCGTGCGTTTCCGTCCGCTGGTCCGCGAGAAGAGCATCTGACTCGGCTGCCTGCGGAAAGATCAGGTGGACACGGCCTGATTCCTGTTCGACGACTGTGTCCAAAACATGCTGAGCTTCGTCGGCGCTACAGGCACTTAGCGCCTCGGCGTAGGTACCTAGCGCAGCGGCAATCGCCCCGTCGTATCCGGGTTCGACATGGAGCTCTGCACTAATACGCCCCCTAATGCCCTGATGCCCTGCTGCAAGAATCTCCTCGGAGGCATCCTTGCGGCTCATCGCAGAGTGCAGTGCGTCAAGACGAGCTTGAAGAGCGGCCCGTTCACGTTCTGCTTTTTGCTCCCGAGAAACTAACTGCTCCAACTCTCGATCGCAGGACGCCAAACGTTCCTCGGCCAATTCGTGCGAAGCGTCCAGGTCCTCTTCCGTGTCCTCAACACCGCTAGCCTGCTGTTCCAGTTCGGTATATTTCATCTGTGCCTCAGAACCGCGTACACGTGCGAGTTCGGCCGATGCCCGCAGTCTGCCCAGCTCACCCTCGAGTGATTCGACGCGGCTGCGTGCCGAGGCGACCTTTCCGGCCAAGGTAGCCAGTCCCTCGCGACGGTCAGCTATGGCACGCATCAATTCGGTCATTCGGCGGCCTTCCTCGGCCGCGGCCTGTTCCGATTCCTTCCGATCAGCAATCGCGGAATCGAGTACATTTGATGACTTATCGCGTTCGTTCTCAAGCTCTTCCAGATCAACGCGTAAACGCTGTGCTTGGCTTTCTAACCGGTCCGGTTCCCGCGACGGATCGTGCACGACGCGACTCTGCTCAGCCAAGCCGCGTTCGCGTTCTATCGCCAAGGCGTCCAGAGATCTGTACCGTTCTTTCATGGTGTTCAACCCGTGCCATGTCTCTCTAGTGGAGTTGAGGGCAGGAATAATGCTCGCGGCAGCAGATTCCAGCTCCTCGAGCCGGGCGCCGACTCGGGTAACCTCCACGTCGACTTCGTCCCGTCGCACAAGAATTCGTCGTTCGTCTTCGACCTCGCGATGGAGGGCTTCTTGGAGGGTCACCAACTCGTCGGCCAAGAGCCGAGAACGCGCATCGCGCACCTCAAATTGGACCGACTGTGCCCGACGTGCAACGTCAGCCTGTTTACCCAACGGTGTCAGCTGGCGCCGAACCTCTCCTGTGAGGTCCTGAAGGCGCGAGAGGTTGGTGGCCATTGACTCGAGTTTGCGTACGGTCTTTTCCCGACGTCTGCGGTGCTTCAGCACCCCAGCGGCTTCCTCAATAAAACCTCGGCGTTCATCAGATGTGGCATGAAGGATACGGTCCAGCTGCCCTTGCCCGACGATGACGTGCATCTCCCGGCCCATTCCGGTGTCGGAAAGCAATTCTTGGATATCGAGCAAGCGGCAGGACTGACCATTGATGGCATATTCAGAGCCGCCAGCCCGGAACAGGGTCCGGGTGATCGTCACTTCTGAATATTCGATGGGCAGGGCACCATCTGCATTATCGATAGTTAGCGAGACCTGAGCCCGCCCTAACGCCGGACGGCCAGAGGTTCCGGCGAAGATGACATCTTCCATCTTGCCGCCACGGAGTGTCTTAGCTCCCTGCTCCCCCATCACCCACGACAAGGCGTCGACGACGTTGGATTTCCCAGAACCATTCGGGCCAACCACGGCAGTGACGCCGGGTTCGAACTCAAAAGTCGTCGCTGAGGCGAACGACTTGAATCCACGAACGGTCAGGGTCTTGAGATGCACGGAGGTCTTTCGGACGGCGGGGCAAAGGTCTTCCTCCCTCCAATCTACTGTGTCTGGACTCCCGCGGCGGGTTTGCCACTCGAGGGGAGAAAAGTCACAGGCGGCGTTCATACCGCATGGCGAATGTGCGGGAACCACTTCGCAGAGTGCATAGTTAACGGTTGGAGAGTCTTCGCATCATAGGGATGCGTCGGCGGCAGATGAATCCTATATGGACGAAGGCTGGATATTGAGCGGCAATGCAACGTTTCGACACACCAACTCGGCGGTTATTGCCGTTACGAGTGTGGAGGCTCCCGTCGTCGTCACCTCGAGCGAATTCGATAAGCGACTAGAGCCGAGCCTCAAGCGACTGCGTCTGTCCAAGAAGCTCCTCGAACGGGTAGCCGGTGTCAGCGAACGACGCTGGTGGCCGGAAGGAACAGGATTCGACGACGCGGCTATCGAAGCCGGATCCAAGGCGTTAGCCGAAGCCGGAGTTGAAGCCGGCGAGATCGGCCTGCTCATCAATACCTCGGTCACCCGCAGGAATCTTGAGCCCTCCGTAGCCGTCAAAGTCCACAATGGGCTCGGTCTACCGTCCTCAGCCATGAACTTCGACCTAGCCAACGCTTGCCTCGGATTCGTCAACGGCATGACGCTGGCCGCGAATATGATCGATTCCGGGCAGATTAAGTACGCACTGATCGTCGCTGGTGAAGATTCCCAGATTGCCCAGGAACCAACCTTCGATCGATTGAACCGCGAAGATTCCACACGTGAGGACTACCTCCGCGAATTCGCAACCCTGACCTTGGGCTCTGGTGCTGCAGCCGCGGTCATCGGCCGCGCCGACGAACACCCAGGCTCACACCGCATCCTCGGAGGCGTCTCACGCGCCGGAAGCGAACATCACGAACTGTGCGTTGGCGGCCCACAGGGGATGTACACCGACACGAAAGGCCTGCTCGACAACGGTCTGAAACTCGTCGTCGACGCCTGGGACGAAGCCCATCAGGACGGTTGGAACTGGGGGTCCATGGACCGTTATGTCACACACCAAGTGTCCAATTCGTATACCAATGCCATTATCAAGGCCGTGAACCTCGTTCGGGACCGGGTGCCGATCACGTTCCCGAAATGGGGAAACGTCGGTCCTGCTTCGCTTCCCATGACGCTGGCCCAAGAGGCGAACACGCTCAACCCAGGAGACAGAGTGCTTTGCATGGGTGTCGGTTCCGGTCTGAACACGGCAATGCTGGATCTGGCGTGGTAGCAAGGAGCTGGCCCGGGGTCCGCCCGGAATTCTCCCGATACCTTACCGTCCCCTCAACAGCCAGCTGTGATCCCGCCGGGTCCTCCCACCAATGGCATTTATTGGACAACCTGCCAGCGCTCGAAGCTCGGGAGGCAGCACCAGCAGGAACCATTCTGGCCGTACACGGAAATCCCACATGGTCCTACCTCTGGCGCAGCGTCCTTGAAGCCGGCGCCGAGGCCGAAACCCCATGGCGCGTAGTAGCCGTCGATCAGCTCGATATGGGTTATTCCGACCGGACTGGCACATTTCGCCGACTAGCGGATCGAGTCACCGACCTCGGGGACGTGACCGACGCACTGGGAATTGAAGGCCCCGTGGTGACTCTCGGCCACGACTGGGGAGGGCTCATCTCCCTGGGATGGGCGACACGGCATCGCGAACAGCTGGCAGGCATCGTCTTGACGAACACCGCAGTTCACCCCGCAGGTTTCTCCCTACCACCTGCCCTCAGTCTTGCACTGCACCCTGCGGTCCATGGTTGGGGCACGCGCGCCACCCCGACGTTCCTCAAGGTCACCCACGCGCTGGCACACCCGAGGCTTACTTCCGATGTTGAATCCGCCTTCATGTCACCGTACCGCTCAACACCAGCGCGTGCGGGTGTAGCCAACTTCGTCGCTGACATTCCGGCGACGCCGGAGCACCCCAGTTGGCACGCTTTGGAGCAGATTTCCGCGGACATCCAGACGCTCAATGTCCCGGCTCTCATGATGTGGGGGCCGCGCGATCCTATTTTCTCCGACCGCTATCTGCGCGACCTGATGGACCGTTTACCTCAAGCAGATGTGCACCGTTTCGAAGGTGCCGGTCACCTCCTTCCCGAAGATCGGGATATCGCCTCTCCCCTATTGGCTTGGCTCACCTCCACGGTGTGCAAAAGGCCGGGAACAAAGTCTTCGCTCCAGGACGACGCTCCGTCACGTGCCAATGCCGGATCCCAACACGGTTTACCGCCTCTCGACGTGAATACCGAATTCCGGAGCATGCTTGCCGAACTGGATGCCCGCCGTAATGACCACACCGATGCCGTCGTTGACATGGGCCCCACTCTCGGTGGGGTCCGAAGTTCCACTTCCCTGTCGTGGGCATCACTGGCCCGACGCGTCGATGCCGTTGCCCACGGCCTCTCCGAATTAGGTGTTCGCCGTGGCAATCGGGTGAACCTGCTGGTCCCACCAGGTGCCGAGCTCACCTCCCTGATCTACGCTTGCCTCCGACTGGGTGCCGTCATTGTCGTGGCCGATGCCGGGCTGGGGACAAAGGGTCTCGGCCGGGCCATCCGTGGCGCGGGCCCCAGTTTCCTCATTGGCATCGAACGTGCCCTGATGGCAGCCAGAGTACTGAATTGGCCCGGCCAACGGATTTCCGCCGGAGACCTGTCCCCCGCCAAACGCCGGCTCCTAGGCGTTATCGCCACCGTTGGCGATCTAGAAAAATCAGGACTGCTCAGCATCTCGGCTAGCGGCCCACCGTTCCCCGCGGCAGATCCCGACGCCGACGCCGCGATTTTATTCACCTCTGGTTCTACTGGTCCGGCGAAGGGCGTCGTCTATACGCATCGGCGGCTCGCCGCCATGCGAGATACCTTGCAGGCAACCTACGGATTGAAGTCTGGCGATGCGCTCGTGGCCGGGTTTGCCCCTTTCGCACTCCTGGGTCCGGCTCTCGGGGCTGTCTCCGTCACGCCCGACATGGACGTCACCTCGCCCCGAACCTTGACTGCCTCCGCGCTGGCCAATGCCGCGTCGGCCATCAACGCGACCATCGTTTTTGCCTCCCCAGCAGCCTTGGTCAATGTGGTGGACTCATCAGCCGCTCTCGACTCCGTCCAACGATCTGCCCTTGAACGTGTTGAACTCCTCCTCTCAGCCGGTGCACCTCTGGGAACCACCTTGTTACAGGTCGTCCAGGAATTAGCTCCCCAGGCAGAGGTTCACACGCCCTACGGGATGACTGAAGCATTGCCAATTACCGACATCAGTCTTCAAGGAATTCTCGCGGCCGGTACGGGAGATGGCGTGTGTGTCGGTCGCCCGGTGGCCGGAGCCCGAGTATCCATCGCTGCCTTGGATGACCAGGGCCAGGTGTCAGACAAACTGCGAGCCAACCCCGACCAGGTCGGAGAAATTGTTGTCTCAGCACCCCACGTCAAGGACCGCTATGACCGGTTGTGGATCACCGAACAAGCCAGCGCTATTCACCCCGGCTGGCACCACACAGGGGACGTCGGCCACCTCGACTCCGCGGGGCGTCTATGGGTCCAGGGTCGGCTGGGACATATCCTCACCACTCCTTCGGGGCTGATGACACCCGTTGCCGCAGAATTGGCTGCAGAGACCGTGTCGGGCGTTCGTCGTGCCGCTGTTGTCGGTGTCGGACCTGCCGGCACGCAAGCAGTGGTCGTCATCGTGGAAACAGAGGAACGGGCTCGTCGTTCAGGGCTGGCAGCCCAGGCGTTGACGCAGGATGTCCGTTCGTCAATAATTCTAGCCACTTCCATGTCTGTCGCTGCAGTATTGGTCATCCCCGATTTGCCCACCGACATCCGACACAATTCAAAGATCGACCGTTCCGCGCTTTCACAGTGGGCTACTGGTCTACTGTCTGGGAAAAAGGCAACCCTGCAATGAGTACTGCCAATCACGACAAGCTCGTCCTGGTGACCGGGGCGAGTGGCATGCTGGGACGGGCTGTGGCCGAAGAACTGCTGGCCCGCGGTTACCGTGTCAGGACCTTTCAACGCGGTCCCGCATCACTGCCCGGCGTCGAACAATGTCGGGGCTCTATCACCGATCCCCACGCCGTTGCCGCCGCTGTCGAAGGCGTTTCCGCTGTCGTACATTTGGCTGCGAAGGTCTCTTTCACCGGTGAGTGGGAGGAATTCGTAGCAACGAACATTGAAGGGACCAGAAATCTCTTGGACGCCGCCCGTACGGCCGGCGTGGAAAACTTCGTCTACGTTTCATCGCCCTCCGTGGCTCACCTAGGATCATCGATCGTCGGAGGGGCTGCCGGCGCTCCTGAACCTGCCGCTGCGCGGGGCTACTATGCTCGTTCCAAGGCCAGTGCAGAACTCTTGGCGCTGGAAGCCAACGGACCGTCATTTCGTGTGACCGCTCTGCGCCCACACGTCGTCTGGGGCCCGGGCGACACACAACTCGTGGAACGGGTCGTCGATAGAGCGCGTTCAGGCCGGCTGCCCTTGCTGGATGGCGGCCTGGCTCTGATCGATACTACGTATGTCGACAATGCGGCTTCCGCGATTGTTCAAGGGCTGGAACGGATCAGCGTTGCCCATGGTCTCTCCTTGGTCATCACCAATGGAGAGCCGCGTCCAGTCGGTGAGCTCATTGCCGGAATCTGTGCCGCCGGCGGCGTGCCCGCACCAAAGTTCAGTGTCCCCGGATCCTTGGCCCGCAGCGCAGGCAAAGTGATAGAGAGGCTTTGGACAGGAGCGCTGCGTCGCGGTTGGGTCTCCGATGAGCCACCGATGACGGAATTCCTCGCCGAGCAATTGTCAACCGCGCACTGGTTCGACCAACGCACCACGCATGAAGTCCTCGCATGGAAGCCCCTGCTTTCCATTGACGATGGGCTGTCCCGCCTCGCTGCCCACTATGGTGGTACTGCGCCGCGCACCGCGGAATAGACTGCCTCGCCACCCGCAACCGATGAGGAGTACCGTCTCATGACCGCCTTGGACCTACTCGACACATGGCCTGTCCCCCACGCCGCAGCAGCCGTGCTGGACACCCTAGGCAACACCCTGGACAGCAGGGGGGATCCCCAGCGCATTTTTCCGCTTGCTTCGGTCACCAAATTGCTCTCAGCCTTCGCATTCCTAGTCGCTCTGGAAGAAGAGGCACTTTCGCTCGATCAGTCAGCAGGTCCGGAAGGTTCAACGGTTCATCACCTGCTGGCGCACACCGGCGGTTATGATTTTTCCTCTGATGCTGTTCGTGCCGAACCGGGTACACGCCGGATCTATTCGAATACGGGCTTCGATGTCCTGGGAAAGACCCTTGAATCGGAGACTGGCATCCCCTTTGCCATCTATCTCTCCGAAGCTGTGCTGCAGCCCTTGGGCATGACCGGAACGGCGCTCGAAGGTTCTCCCGCCGCCGATGCCGTCTCATCTCTCCACGATTTGTCGCTCTTCGCAGCAGAGCTCCAGCATCCTACTCTCCTCGCTGGCGCGACCATGGAACGAGCAACCACCGTGCAATTTCCTGATGTTGACGGTATTCTTCCCGGATACGGCCGACAGAAGCCCAACGACTGGGGCTTGGGTTTTGAAATCAAGGACCACAAGTCACCCCATTGGACTGGGACTCAGAACTCAGCTCAGACTTTCGGCCATTTCGGACAGTCAGGGACCTTCCTTTGGGTTGACCCGTCAGCTGGCTTAGCATGCGTTGCCTTGACCGACCGAGACTTTGGCCCATGGGCGATTGATGCGTGGACGCCGTTCAACGATGCGGTAGTCTCCGACTTCTCCGCCTAGAAACGCGCGTTGCCCGGAACTCGCTGGCAGACGGGGCACCAGTAGGACGAACGCCCCATGAACGCATCCCGACGAACCAGCGAAGTCCGTCCCCCGGCTGCGCAGCGGTGGCACGGTTGTCCGCCGCGTCCGTACGCGTTCAATGACCGAGAGAAATAGCCGGACGCACCGTTCACGTTGACGTAAAGCTGGTCGAAACTAGTTCCACCGGCAGCAAGCGCTCGGTCCATGATGGTCGATAACGCTACAAATAGCCTGAAGGTATCTGGGCGCCGCAGGGTGTCGGTGGGACGAGCGTAGTGCATCTGGGCTTCCCACAGCGCCTCGTCCGCATAGATATTGCCCACCCCGGATACCAGCCCCTGGTCCAGAATCGCGCGTTTGATACTCGTCCTACGCGCCCGCAGCCGGCGATGGAAACTTTCTATGTCGAAATTGAGATCCAAGACATCGCGGGCGATATGCGAGGCAGCTTGGGGAATGGTTGCAGCTTGGGAACCTTGTCCCCCCGGGGCTCCGTCGATGGTCGGCACCAGGGGTGAGACGAACATGCCCCCGAAGATCCGCTGATCGACGAAACGCAATTGTCCCGGCTTCGCGGCGGAAGCCGATAGATCGAAGGTGATCTTAAGGTGTTTTTCGTCGGGCGCCGTGGAGTCCTCAACCAGCAGCTGGCCGCTCATTCCTAGGTGAGCGACAAGAGCTGCCCCTCGTGGTACACCGTCGAGCGGCATCCAGAGAAACTTTCCACGTCGCACAATGTCGGTGATCGTTGCGCCGTGCAGTGTGGCAATGAAGTCAGCGGGGCCGTCCTGATGTCGGCGGAGGGAGCGCGGGTCGTATACACCGACTTCGTCGATCCGCCGGCCAGCGACCCAGGATTCGAGACCGCGTCTCACGACTTCTACTTCCGGAAGTTCCGGCATCTACTCGTGGGCCGTCGTCTTTTCCGGCCCCACAGCAGGCTTCGCGGAGACCAGCGTCCGATAGGAGATAGCAGCCGCCTCCTGTTCGGCCTCCTTTTTGGAGGGGCCGGTGCCCGTTCCATAATCCGTCTTGCCAATGCGTAGCGTTGCCTCGAACACCCGCGCGTGGTCGGGGCCGGTACCGGTGATGAAGTAGTCAATAGGGCCAAGTTTGCGCGCTGCCGCGATTTCCTGGATCGCTGTCTTCCAATCGGTGCCCGCACCGAGGTGTTCAACGTCCGATAGCAGCGGGGCAACCAGCCGCATCACCAGGGCCTGGGCCGAGTCGGGGCCATCACTGAGGTACGTGGCACCGATCAACGCCTCCATGGTGTCAGCAAGGATCGAGGACTTGTCCGCGCCATGGGTCAGTACCTCACCCTGACCGAGGAGAATATGCTGTCCAACTTCAATGCTGCGCGCTATCCCGGCGAGTGCTCGGGTGCTAACAACGGAGGCACGTCGCTTCGCGAGATCACCCTCCGGCAGGTCCGGGTAGGTCCGGTAGAGGTGGTCTGTCACGGCATAGCCGAGCACCGAATCGCCGAGGAACTCGAGGCGTTCGTTGGTCGGAAGGCCGCCATGCTCATAAGCATAGGAGCGATGTGTGAGCGCAAGACGAAGCGTCTCGGGGTCGATGGTGACCCCGAGACGCTTCAGAAGCTCTTCTGTTGAAGGCATCAGACGTTATTAGACGTCTGCTACCTTGCGCCCCTTGTATTCAAGGAACAACTCGGTGCCGGCAGAGTCGGTCACGACCTTCGCCTGGTGCGGCAGGCTGTAGGTTACGCGGCCGTTCTCCATGGTCTTGACCAGGTTCGGCGCAGTTGCCTTCCACTGGGACCGACGGGCCCGGGTATTCGAGCGGGACATCTTCCGCTTGGGAACAGCCACGGCTAACTCTCTTCTCTCTCGACTGAATCTGTACTCTGTACCGCATCTTCTGCGGTGGTGCCAGCCAGCTCGGTGAGAGCTGCCCAGCGGGGATCTAGAATCTCGTGGTGGTGCCCTGGCTCGTCCGCGAGGCGAATCCCGCATTCTGCGCAGAGGCCTTCGCAGCCCTCCCGGCACACCGGTTGGAACGGCAGCGCGGTCACCGCTGCATCCCTCAGTACCGGCTCCAGATCGATGAAGTCATCCACGATCTGTCGCTGGTCCATGTCCTCCTCATCGGGCAACTCAGTGCCTTCATGGAAGAACAACTCCTGAATGTCGGACTCGAGGTCGTACTCGATAGGCTCCAGGCAACGGCCGCATTCACCGGACACTTCCGAGAACGCTGTACCGGAAACCAAGATTCCCTCGTGTACGGCCTCGAATCGAAGATCCAGATCGATATCCGACCCCTCTTCGATTCCGATCAGTGCCGCCCCCATTTCAGGCGGAGCGGGCACGGTCCGTTCAAGAGTCTTCATGGTACCCGGGTATCCCCCGAATTCCTTGGCCGAAAAGACCAACGGCGAGCTGCGATCGATTCCGCGTGACGACGGACGATCTGAACGCTTATCGCTAATGAGAACTCCTGTAGAACAAAGACCGACATTACATCTTAGCCTGTCGGGGAGCTCTTGCCCAAACCCGAGGCAACCACGCGCGCGCCCGCTACATTTGTAGGACTCCGATAAACGGGGTTTGGTCGCCAGGTTCGGTATGACTGTCCTGCCCTGTCACTCATGATCCGGGGGGTGTTGTCGCCGAACCTGAAGGCACGCGTTGACCGCTGATAGGGACATGGCCTGGCGAGTTAGACACCGTGGTCTATTCGTT
>NZ_JBQSWW010000044.1:0-16056 GCF_052377515.1 Arthrobacter sp. AOP36-C1-22
GCTTGACCAAAAGCATAGGGACACCCCCCCGCTATATCAACAAGCACGACAGATAATTTGAGACCGATTGCATTCATGCATGCAATCGGAAAATCAGTAAATTCTGGGTCGAGCCCTAGTCGCTAGCACGGACTTCAAGCTGTCCGCCTACGTTCAGATTTTTGAGGAGCGTATTTCCTGGTAGATTGGAGCGCTGACGAAAGAGGCACTGCGTGTATCCAATAATCGATCTATTCGCTGGTCCAGGCGGCCTGAATGAAGGCTTTTCAAATATCTATGATGAGGATTCTAAGAACGTATTTGAGACTCGCGCATCGTTCGAAATGGATAAACATGCGTGCCAGACCCTTCGCCTTCGGGAGACCTACCGGAGGCTAAAAAGAAGCAATTCAGACCTCACGGGCTACTACGACTACATCGAGGGGCGTAAAACTTGGGAACAAGTTTACCAAGGTTCCTTCAGGCAGGCATATCAACAAGCTGCACCGCAGGTACAACAAGTTGAGCTGGGAGAATCTAGCCGTCCTACAACTGATGCGGTTATCGCTGAAAAGCTGGGGCCCGAAGATCATCGTCCACATTGGGTTCTGATCGGGGGGCCGCCTTGCCAGGCTTATTCTCTAGCTGGTCGTTCTCGCCGAAAAAGTGACGAGTCTTTCAGCACCGACCACAAGCATTTTCTCTACCGCGAATATCTGCATATTCTAAGTAGATTCAAGCCAAGTATTTTCGTCATG
Organism: Arthrobacter sp. AOP36-C1-22; assembly: GCF_052377515.1. Taxonomy (NCBI): domain Bacteria; kingdom Bacillati; phylum Actinomycetota; class Actinomycetes; order Micrococcales; family Micrococcaceae; genus Arthrobacter; species Arthrobacter sp. AOP36-C1-22. Next base: position 738 of record NZ_JBQSWW010000044.1, read on the forward strand.
GAAAATGTCAAGGGACTACTATCTTCAAAGAACGGTGAAGATGGTATGTTCCAGACCATCTTGAACGACCTCAGCCAATTGCCCAGTGGGGTCCGGTATGAAGTCCGCTCAATCGTGGTCAACGGCAATCCCAGCGATTTGAAACCAAATGACTTCATCATCAAGGCAGAAAACTACGGAGTGCCGCAAAAACGCCACAGGGTAATCTTGCTGGGCGTACGCTCAGACATAGCAGGTGACGTTCCCAGATACGCGATCGAACAGTCTGACGAATTAGTCACTGTCCGCGATGCCTTGGCTGAGCTCCCCCCGGTCTGCGCAGCAATCTCCAACCGCAAGCCGAAGAGGGACTTAGATTGGAAGGCTTTGGAAGCCTCAGCGCTCGCTTCACTGCCAGAGCAGCGCGAACATTTCCCACCAACGCAAAAAATAGGATCTCTAGCCGCAAGCTCCTACAAAACTTGGATTCGTGATGGCCGTCTCAAAACCCCTATCCAACATGCCCCACGAGCACACATGGTTTCAGATTTGGTTCGCTACCGAATCATGGCAGAAATGGCTTCACGTCTAGGCAAGAGTCCCAAATACACTGACCTGCCCAACGATCTGTATCCCGATCATAAAAACGTGACGGCGGAGACGACACCCTTCACGGATCGATTCCGCGTGCAGATCTGGGAGTCTCCAGCAACCACGATCGTGTCACACATCTCGAAAGATGGGCACTACTACATTCATCCTGACCCAGACCAAAACCGCAGCCTGACCGTCCGTGAAGCAGCACGGCTTCAGTCGTTTCCGGACAACTATTTTTTCGAAGGGCACCGCACGCAACAATTCCACCAAGTTGGAAACGCTGTCCCTCCTCTCCTCTCGCGAAAGATCGGAAAACTAGTCGCCAAGATGCTGGTCTCTCTGCCCCAGAACAGATAGTTACTCCTCGAACGCCGGCCCATCAAGCGTTATTCTAGGTTCATGCAGCCCGGAGACTATTCTTTCCAGAAAGCCTCGCTATCCGAGACGTTCACCGCACTCCATAGATTCTCGGGTTCGCTGAATCGTCTGCTTTATGGTGCTTCTAAGGTCACCTTCAGACAGAGCGTCGAGCAATCGGGGACCCGTAGTCTTGGCAATCTCTTTCATCAGTTCACGCACGAAATATGAGCGATTCGCAACGCCCTCCAACGCCAATATCTCTTCAGCTAAAACACGAATAAGGCGCCGGTTCCTTGACAAACGTGACCGCTCGAGCAGCCCCACTAATTCGTCTTCCCCTAACGGCTTATTTCCTTCACGGAGCAAATCCCCAAAGATCCGCTCTCGGTACCAGACGCGACGCAACACGTTCCGGGGCTTCCCCAAAGCACGTTCTTCGATCGGGGTAGCAAATCGATGCCAAACGATATCTGGGAACACGACCAAACTCAGAAACGACCACATATCCTCTGAGCCTGACTGGGCACCGTTGAGTTCCAAGGCCGCATAGAGAGCTATACCCAACGTTCCGTCAAGGTTTCGAAAATTCTGTTGGTTTTCTTGCTTCTCGTTGATCTCGACGTTGACTCCCTGGATAACGCTGATCCGAACTTCTTCAATTTTAGATGGGGTCGCAACTATCCCTCCCAAGGCGGGCAACTTCTGCGCTGGATGTCGCAGCCTCGGACCTATGTCAACAGCCTCCCAATCCGTTTGAGGAGTCCCATAAAGCTCGAGATACAGCTGCTTAGCAGCTTGCCGAGGCAACAACGGATAAGTTATGCGGTTCAAAGGCGTGCTCCTTGCCTAGGAAATGGAATAGCCACCTTGACCATCTGGTCGAAAGTCTCGGGATCGTACCGGTTGCAATCGAGCAGCTCTTGGAGCGTAGAAGAAAACAGCGATCTCCCTAAATTTGCCATCGCAGCGCCGATAGAACCTTCAAGGAATTCGCCTGGTTCGAGTTCATCGGCGGCTTGGACACCGTGCCGAAAGAGCGTCTGAACGATCTCGCGCTCCAACTGACACTTTGCGAAATCGTGCTGAACGTGAGTTGGATCCAAAACTGCAGCGGAAATCAGTAGATCGGTATTAACCGACAAACGAACGGCCTCGGAGAAGTCAAGGCTCCAGTAGTCGGTATCCCCACTTTCGATACTTACGATCCATTCGACAGCGACCAGTCCAACCGACGAGAAGCTGAAGGCATCCGTAGGGAAACGAGTTCTAAGAGGGGCCAAACGAATGATCGTTTTACGCGATAATTCAAGCATCCGCGCCCCGGCATCAAACCTGAGCTCTCCAGATGGTTCCCTCACCGGATGGGATGACACTAAATGATGCTCTAGTGTTACTTCGCCGGCCATCGCTCCCGCCGGAATCTGGAGTTCAATCTCAAGTTGAGTGTCGCTTTCAGAGAGGGCAAGTTGGCTAACGATTCGTTCTCCGGTTTGGCGACAATCCACAATTACAACAACCTGTAATTCGGCCCCCTCGGGCAGCGAGGCACTACCCAAAAGCCCCAGAGAATCCCATGTGACAGTAGTTCTAATACCTACCGTCGTGTCGAAGTCCCAACCCGCAATTTCAACATCGGTTGGCTTCCACCCCAAACCAATATTCCATTCCCAGGGGGAGAAAGAGATATATTTCGGGTTGGCTAGTCGATAGGGCCAGACGGCGATTGACATCATGTTTCTACCTCAGTTTTGAAGTCAATTTTAAGCGCAAGATGGCTCGGGAACTCGATAATGAGTGAAGCTTCTTGGCCATCAGCCAAGCAGATTTCCCCGGCGGCTGCCGTCCCTTCCCGCTCCCAAGAGAATGCAACTTCGTTTGCGTTTAGTTCCTCGCTGCTATCCTCCGTAATTGCCCGGAGTACAGGGATAACCCAAGCTGAAACACCATTCGGAGCTTCCACTTTGGTTGACACACGAACTGCACGACGTTTTGACGCAGTTAGTTCTATAGGCTCAATCCGGGTAATCTGCACTTCAACACTTCGTCGCCTTCTCCCACTGCTTACAGACCCCCTTGTTGAAGCCTCGCCCACGAGCTTGTTAGCAACAAGCCGTTGTGGTGCGAGCCACCCGAGCGATTCTGCCAAAACTCCGGTCGGCTTCTTTTCAGCACCGTCGCCCTCCACCGGCGGTATGAGCGGTTGCAGGAATCTCTGCACCAACTCTATTCGGCGTTTGGCCGCGGTACGTATCCAAGTTTGCCAAATAGAGTTCTCCAAACTCTCCGGCAACCAATCGTCATGAGCAGGGGGTTCCGCCGCAGCAAACGCCGTATCGGTCTCTACGTTTGGCTTAAAAACACCACACCACTTTAGGTCCGGGTGCGGTGAAGGCATATGTTTTTCGTACTTAACAACAAGCTCGGCTTCATTGCGCATCAAAGCAATAGTCGAGTCAAAGTCTCGGTCCGTGTCCGACTCTGTCGGACTAGGCATGTATTGCACCAACGCTAAATGTCCCAATAGTTTCTTGGGACGCCAGCACCACACTTCTTCGACAATTACGCCCTGTTGAATTCCCGGATTCGGGCGGCCATCCTGAACCGCGCGTAGCGATTCAAGGCAATTTGCCATGTGCTTGAACTTCAGCTCATCGTTGGGTGATTGCCAGTCAATATTTTTGTCCTCTACTCGGAGACCAATTTCCATTGGTGGTAGCGAATCGAAAGTTCCGCCCGACAAGTACTTCGGCCAAAGATTAGTTTTAATGGCATCGACTATACGGTCTCCCTTCGTCTCGCTGTTTGATTCGTCGAGCGCCGGATCCAAAATCATAATTGAGGTGCCAAGCTCGTCATCACGGAATCCTGTCGCAAAGATACTCCGGCCTAGTTTCTCAGCATCTGCACCCACTACTGGTTCAATGCGAAGATCCACGGCGGGCATTCCCCACCAGTGGTGGCCAGTGTGTCGTTTGCCGTTGATGACAAAACGCGGCCCCAAGGAAACGGCGATAAATCGATAGTCTGCGCCACTTTCTGCCCAGCATCTCGTCCAAAAAATCACCGTCCGGCATCGGCTCATCCGATACGTCGCAACCTTGCCAAACCCATACGTTCCGCCAGACAAAGGAACTCCCGCTGTCGCACCAACGTTAAATATCAGATTCGCGAATCGCTCTGGTTCAGTGGTTTCCAGAGCAAGGTCGTTCCGGATAGGACCGTCGAGTCCGCTAGTCCCACGATCATTAATCTCTAAGACTTCAATTGGTTGCTTCTCGAGAGCGCCCGAGATAGGCAAAACTTTTGGCAGTGCATCCAGGTCCGAGAAGACAGATTTTCGTAGTATTTCTCTGCTACTACTCGGCAGCGTTCGAAGATGCATCCAAAACTCGGGCTTCTCTCCGCTTTGCCTAGCATCCCAACTATTCTGGACTGTTTCGCGAACCAGGACCGACAAATTGTCTTGAGCTGGCATGCCAAGAATGCGTTGCAACCCTTCCCCGTCCATGTCTCCCAGCCCTGTGGGCTTCGGATACCAAGTCAAGACCGGAAGCTCCTCTTCGAAGTCGGAACTCCTAGCAGGAAGCTGCTCCTGCAAATTGCCTCGGCTTGAGGAAAGAGTAGGGCTACTCAACGGGGGAACATCATCGCCTCGTTTTGAGTCCCCCCCATCGGGGTCAGAATCATCCGGGCTTTGGTAAGCCTCTTGCCTCCCTGCAGCATCGTCAACGTGACTACCAGCCTCATGTGGAGAGTTCGTTAGGTCCGCCACTGCTTCTTCAAAAGTCATCCCAGCATCCATCGACGCTCGAGCCTTCGACCACGCCACCCCAGTGGGCGCTAGGCCCTCACGCCTCATATACGCAGCAAGCACGGAATTCTGTGTAACTTTCGTGGCTTTGAAATACCCTGCAACTGGCAGGAGCGCCGCCTTGAGACCATCAGGATCCATCCGCTTCGGCTACCTCCTCGAGAAGATTATTGAGCGCTCCCGGCGAAAGAGCCGCAGGAAATGACCCTTGGTCCAGGGTGTAGTTCACTTCGCCTATGCACGCCTGTACGAACGATGGAAGGACGTCAAAAGTTACCCGAGGGAACGACTCGTCCACCATCCAAGCTGAGGTACTACAAACGGCGTATCTGTGAGGATCACCGTGTTCTCGGCCATAGAGGTACCCGCGCCGGGCGACCTCGGTAATTAGTGGAGTCCTTGGAACGCCTCGCTGAATGAGCTCAGCGATCCGGCTCTCAAGCCCAGTCGCTTCATCATCTTCCCGCAAACCTACGAAGATGAGATGAAGGCGAGGCGCTAAATGACGGTCCAGCTGGTTTAGGCCATGGATGTGCACTTCAGGCTTCGAATCCTCTGCTCTTGCTTTGACCTCGATAGTGAGATTTCGCCCGCGGAAATCATGAAGTGCCCTAACTGAATCTTTCCACATGTCCATGGCAATAATTGGATCTACCGTCGCCAATCGGTCAAGGATCTCGAGCTCCCCAACTAGTCCAATTGCCTCAGGGCGTTCCAACGTTGCGGTGGATCTGAGCAGGAGATCTCGCCACTCTTGAAGAGTCTGGCGCGTGATGGCGATGCTACTTTGATTGCTCTTGGCAAGTCGCTCACAAATGTCAACAACTAGGTTCTCGAATACCGTATCCAGCTGCTGATCGCCACATACCAAGTCGGCGTACCTACTAGCCCTTCCATCAGTCTTGAAATCTGTCACGGACATATTCAACGCACTAGTACCGGAGGAGTTGGAGAGCCCCACGCCTTCAATTGGTATTAGAACGTGCCGTCGCTTCTCTGCGTCGATACCTAGCAGTATCGGACGATCGTGAACGCTAACGTCCAGGGGAAAAGTAGCGACATCTTCTACATCGGATAATGGTTCCCCTGCGTTCAAGTACGCATATATGGACTCGATCTGGCTCTTCATAGTTCGTTGCCTTGCTAGTTTACGGATGAGTCATAAGCGTCATCGTCCGAAACGAACTCCACGATATCTGATGACTCCAGTTCCCAATCGGGCCGTACTGAAACAAAATCTCCTTCCGACGCAGAAGCTTCGCCAGTAACGTTCGGCATAAACAAGCCGAGTCCGTACAAATGCTCCGAAGCTTCCATCTTCCGACGGGATTTTAACGACCGCACTGGACCCATAGGAATCGAGTTTTTGCTAATTGGATACACGACAAGTAGCCCTCGGTTCCTCGAATGGGCAACTCGATGCGCTTTGAATGTGGCGAATTTGGTCTCGTCAGCGTCGGAGGGCAGCGGGATGTCAATATCCAGAAGGACATCCTTGCTAGACATTAATGCTTTGATATTGGCAGTTTTCGAAGCTGGATCCGCTAGAGGCGCACGATTGACGGTGTTTAGTTCGCTAGGCAGCCCTATGTCTGCGGTTCCCAGATCCACAGTGGATCCCCGGATCGTTCGTTTAGGGTCTGGTCCTCCAAGGAAGACTACGTTCCAGAGCACATCCGGTACAGATTTGCGGATCCAATCCGCCATAGTCTCGGAATCCATCGATTTCATTGCCTCATGAAAGCTGTACTCGCGTAGAAAATCTGTGACCTGCTTAGGCGCGACATCTTCGAAGAGGTACCCGCCACCCTTTAACTTTTTGGCCGCAGTTGTTTGGCTATTCTTCAGCTCAGAGACAAGCGACTTAACCGCACTGTGGTTTCTACGTAAATCCTCACCCGCCTCACTAAGGATGAAAGTCTGGAGCCGCTGACCTGCAAGAGACAGACGGACCCTTTCGGCAAAACAGAGGCGATTTCGGGCTGTAATTTCCAACCGGCCAGGGTGCGTACGGACTCGGACTCCCACTTGCTCAGGCGTTACGCGAGCGGAATGGATACCGTCGATCTCGGCACGAAGTTCTGACTCCACTAGGGCCAAGAACTGAAAATCCGTTATCAGGTCTTCCTGCGTCCAAATACGAGGCAAATCCTCGTACCCGTTCCTGTACCCAAACCAGCGACCCATCTGTAGAAGTGTGTCGTAGTTGTTACTCGTACGAACGAAGTATGAAACCAACAACCCTTCCAGCGTCAGTCCACGCGAGAGGGTGCCACCCCCAACTGCGATAACAGTTTGAGGTATCTCGGCACCGTCGTCATCCACTGCCGTGTAATCCAAGCGTTCGGCCTGGGGAGAAGAATTATCAACGATGACTCGAGATTCTCCCAGAACGTCGGCAATATGATTCCGGATCTCATGCCAAGGCGGCATTGCTAGCTCGCATATCCCTTGAACCCGGTGCCACTCACTTTCAAAAGACTCGACAAACTTCGATTCATCGCCAGAGCGCCATTCTTTGGCAAAGAAAGTGAGGAGCTCCCTGAGTCGTCGTTGAATTATAAAATGAGGCTCGGAGTAGTGGGTGGTGTGCACTAACATCGAAGAATGCCGCCGAAGTTGTCCGCGCGCTCTCCGAATCGAAGTAGCGATCACAAACCACCGGATAGCGTCTTGCAGACTCTTAGGAGGGTCGAAATCGAAATTGGATCTCAACTCGGCTCTGCCGGCTGGCCTTAGTTCTTTCGCTTCTTCGTCAGGAACAACACGAACCATGTCCAGTCCTGGATCTGGATTTTCAGCGTCATTCGGCATCGAGCGCCCGAATACACGTTCCGCACCGAAATACGCCTCCGGCCTATCGAGCGAGAGTATGAAATCAGAAGGGAATAATTCTTTGGGTTCGTCCGGGTCCATAAACACGTTAGCAAAGGGCGTTGCAGTATACCCAATATAGGTTCCAGTGCCGACACGCGCCCAGATGTCGCGCAGCAGCCCATTAATCGTCGACACTTCGTCGAGTTCTGCCTTGTTGTTTGGTGTAGCTTGGTCAGCTTCATCATCAATGATGAGGATTGGGACGCGCTCCCGAGTCCGTTCACTCAGCCCTGACAGCCAACTGCGCAGCTTGATCAATCTCGATTTGTTCTTCTTCACCACGGCAAGCGCCGGAACATTGTTCTCGAGAATCGCTTGCCCGTCCTCACGATCCTCGAAATCCTTCAGGTCTGTCGTCAGTGCTAGCAACACGTCTTCTTCGTCAATGCCCAAGCCAAGATCCTTATTCAGCCGAGTTTGGGTTTGAGCGCGAAGATTATTGTGAATCCCCGACAGCACAATGACCAACCGGTACCCCCTGTCGAGGGCTTTCGAAATAACAGCCGTGTAGTTTGCGGTCTTTCCCGACTGGACGAACCCTAGGACCAGCCCCTTCTTTCGAAGCCCGAAAACATTGGGGTTGGCAAGCTGAGCAACTACTTCACCGGAAGATTCATCGACGGAGGAAGTGATGTCTTCATCAGACTTCGCTATCAGGCGCTCCCTAAGCCGAGGCCAAAAAATATCGAAATCCTGAGGGCCCGTGTACCAAGCGTTGTAACGCGCATCCTCTTCGACGATCCGCCGATTAATGGTCCCTCCAACGCGTTTCAAAATGGTTCGCTGCTCAGCGTCGCGTTGTAACGTTTTGAGAACTCTCTCCATGGATCGTTCTATATCTTGATAACCCTCAGGAAATCTTTGAAACATCTTCCGCTGTGCAGCGAGGAAACGCTGGGCAGCATCCGGAAGATCTATACGCCAAGCCTTCTGATTCGCGAGTAGCTGCTCCTTGATTGATTCATCCTGCTCAAACGAATCAGTCGCTTCAAGTCCGGCCATATCAGGCAAAGGTTCCCCCAAGTCAAAGTAGCTATTAGCGTCAGAGTAGTTCATCCATCCTTAGGTTCACACTTTCAAAATTGCCAATCAAGCGAGTCTCAAGTTAAACCAAGGAATTTACACGATTTATGTCTTTCTTCTTTCCCCGCTGAGTTCGCTCCTCTAGAAGGAGAACAAGAATTGTTGCTACCTTAGGCAGCGCATAGACCGGGTAAACGAGAATTATCCGCTACTACGTCTCGACCGCTCCTGCCAGTCTTAGACTGAGAATTGTCCGCCACCGATGGATCCCGCTCTTAAAAAGTAGCCAGACTATTGAATGTCAAATAGGGTTCTCGAAAAAATAGGAAGTGGAGAGCAGAGCGCCTAGCCATTACTAAGAACTTGGCTGGTCTTAGGACTCTAGACGCCGACTGAGTTTCGTGCCTCTCTAATTGAAGGCGTTTAGTAGCGTTGAGGAAGCGGTTATTGTGGAGAATTCGCACCGATAGAGAAATTGGCGCCCTTCCAGAAACAAATGGGGGAAGCATGGCCTTCAGTATTCCGGCCGAACCGGAGTTTGGCCCAGGTCAAGAAGCCGAGCAGGCCGTCTGGAGACAGCTCTGCACAGAATTGCCGGACGACGTGGCCGTGGCCCATTCGGCACAGGTTCGCAACGGTACAGCCGAGCACGAAATCGACCTCCTCGTCCTCTGGCCTAACGTCGGACTGGCTGCCATAGAGGTCAAAGGGGGTCGTATCAGTGTCGAGAACGGCCAGTGGATCCAGTCAGACCGCAAAGGCGGGCATCCCATACAGAGCCCCATCGCCCAGTCGCAGGGAAGCGCCCATGCACTATCAAGCTGGCTCGAGAGCCAGCTGGGGTCCAAGATCAGCAGTCGTTTCGCCTATATGGCTTGTTTCCCTTATACAAGGGTTCAATCCAATTGGTCCATGGCGGGAACACCGCGCTCGTTGGTTATCGACCAGCATGATCTCGCCGACGACCTTGCGGCCTACCTACGCACTGCCATCGAGCAGGAAGGCGGCGGTGCATCCGGTCTGGCCCCGTCATTCATGGAACGCATACTGGTCCATCTCCGAGGTGATCTGGCCACCGAACGCACCGTTGCTGGTGACGCCTCCGAAATCGAGGACCAACAGAACAGCCTCACGGACCGCCAAGCCACTCTCCTCGCGGCGACCCGCTCGCTCCCCCGCGTCAGGTTCCTCGGTGGTGCGGGCAGCGGCAAGACATATCTGGCGTTGAGAAAAGCAGAGCAGCTGTGCAGGGAGGGCAAGCGTGTAGGCCTCTTCTGCTATAACAAGGGGCTCGGCCTCTACCTGAGGAACGAAGTGGATCGTTGGCGCGGGAACAAGCCAGTATTCACTGGTGAGTTCCACGAATACGCGCTTAAAGCCGGTGTGCCCTCCGGTGAGGGGCAGGACTACTACGACGCCGATATGCCTCGCCTCTTGCGAGAAATTTCCGCGAACATATCTGAAACCGACAAGCTGGACGCCGTCATCGTCGACGAGGCCCAGGACTTCGCTCCACTGTGGTGGGAGGCATTGCTGTCCAGAATGCGGGACCCACTCGGTGGCGAGGTCTACGCGTTCATGGATGATCGCCAAGATGTCTATCGCCGCTGGGACGGTGAGGGCTTTGGCGGAGCGTTCCATGAGGGCATTCCTCTGGTTCCGATTCATGTCGACGAGAACCTGCGGAACACCCGCAAGATCGCAGAAATCTTCAAGCCCTTCGCTGGCGAATATTTCAAGCCGCGGGCCAGCACCGGCTTACCTGTACGCATTGCGCCAACCACAACCGACAATGCTCTAGATGTTGCCAGTGACTGTCTGGATGCGCTTATCGATGAAGGGTGGGCCAACAATCAAATAGCACTACTCACCACCAACCGGCGGCACCCCATTCACCAGGAGCACTTCGAAAACGAAACGATTCCCGAATACTGGCAGGAATTTCATCGCAACGAGGCTGAGTTCTATGGCAACGTCCTTGGCTTCAAGGGCCTGGAACGTTCTGTAGTCATCCTCTGCGTGGATGGATTCCGTGACTTGGAGCGGGCAGCAGAACGCCTCTACGTCGGCTTGTCCCGCGCGCGCTGCCTGCTAGTCATCGTCGGTGACCCGAAGTTGATCATTGAAGCTGGAGGGCGGGAAATGGAGTTGGCACTACGGCGCGCCGAAACGTGGCAGCTGCCTGTGTAGGCAGCACTTCTATCGGTATTTTACGATTTCAAGACAACCTACAAAGGAGAAGTCCATTCCAGTAGAACTAGGGCTGTGGCGTGTCGACGACGAGCCACAGCGAATCGCAGTACAGGCCATGCCACTTGAATCAAAGCTCGAGAGTTTGATTCTGGCGGATCCGGAAATCCTCGATGCGAAGCTGCTTCTGTTAGGTAGCCAAGTTGCCACTCGATTCGGCAAATTCATCGATGTCCTCGGTATCGACGAGGACGGCGTCATCCACATACTTGAGCTCAAACGAGAAAAGACTCCACGGGATGTTGTCGCCCAGGTTCTGGACTACGCTTCGTGGATCCTAGAGCTCGGCAACGACGAAATCCGGGATGTCTTCGATTCAAATCACCCCGGGGAGTCCTTCGACGAGGCATTCGCTCAACGGTTCGACGGTGCCCCGGTTCCCGACGAGCTAAATTCCGATCACGTCATGACCATTGTGGCGAGCGACATGGATTCCGGGACGGAACGAATCGTTGCGTACTTGAACAACCGACATGGACTGCCCATCAATGTGATGCTCTTCCGGTATTTCATGGACGCCGGTCACGCATATCTGGCACGGACGTGGCTCATCAATGATGACGTTGCGGCGCCTGCATCAGCTGCTGCCAAGGGCAAATCAACGAAGGCTTCATGGAACGGCCGCGATTGGTATGTGTCGTTCGGGGACGAGGGGTCCCGTGAGTGGAGCGATGCCGAGCGATACGGATTCATCTCCGCCGGTGGCGGCGAATGGTACTCCAGAACCCTCAAGGGCTTGCCCGTGGGTGCCCAGGTCTTTGTTCACATTCCGCAACGTGGATACGTCGGCGTCGGTATCGTCGAAGCCCCGGCCATGGAAGCCGAATCGGCCCATTTGGAAGTCAGTGGTGAGACCCGAAGCTTCAGATCACTCGAGTTGAAGGGTACCTATATACATCCAGTCCGGGAAGACGGATCAGACAACTCCGAGTACGTCGTTCCTGTTCGGTGGCTAGCGACCGTTCCTCGCGAGGAGGCATTCTGGCGTTCAGGACTATTCGCCAATCAGAACAGCGCCTGCAAATTGCGCAACCAGTTCACCATCGAAGAGGTGGGACAACGGTTCGCGATCTCCAATGCCCAATAACGATGGGGCATTATGCAGTGTTTAAGCTCTACCTGAACACTAGAAAGCCTGAAGTTCTCAGCAACATGTCCTTCAACGTTGAAAGAGAAAAATGCCTAGTTCACAGCTTCCAGTCGGAAATCCAGACCGGCCACAGGACGACAAAGGGGACGCTGACGCCGTGCAATGGCTGCTGACGCAAAAAGGCGGATCCGACTGGACCTATCAGACGCTCTTTGAGTCCCTACGTCGGCAGCCTGCTCGTTTGGAGACCGCCCCTGAGCGCGTTCAACAGGCAGAACAATTCGCCACTGAGTACGGGGTCCGACAAATCGAGATACAACGAGGCAACAGGACGCTGGTCAGGTTCAAACGCACCGATTCGCAGGCACCTTCATACTCCGACGGCCGCGGTTAGGCCATCTATCCCCACCCCTCATGCTGCATACCTCTGCCCACATCAGTGCTTGTCTCCAACCTCGGGTGAATCACTAGCAACCTTCCATAACGTCCAAACGACATCGACGGCGTAGACGAAAACCCACAGCCGCAGGGCAGCCGCCAGGAGGGCGACGAGGTCGAATGGCCCGGTAACGGCATGGATGACCGCATGGAAGGGGAGGATCGCTTCCTGCCCTCGGCCGAGAAGCGCCTCTGGAGTCACCGAGGGCAGGAAGAGCAGGCCGAGGACGACGGCAGTACCGAAGAGTGCCGTATGCCAGAGCAGATCCACCAGGAGCTGTCGTCGGTTCTTTTCCGGTTTGGTTACCTCCAGGGCCACGTTCACTTCTTCTTCCGCCTCCAGGTCCGCACCCGGCGCGGTATCCGGAGGGTCGATGGGCGTTGGCACCAACAGCGCCGGGTCGTTGGCGCGGGGAAGGTCAACCGCACCGAGCCGGCGCACCGCTGCCGGCACCAGGGCCGCCCCCGAGAGGATGACCACCGCGAAGACGAGACAGGCCATGAGCCAGGATCCGGCGTCGTACAAGAAACCTGCCGCCAGTGAACCCACCATGGCCCCGGCCAAGGTGCTGGCCTCGTAGAGGCTCAGCCCGCGTCCCAGGTGGCGGGAGCCGACCGATTCGGCGATGACCGCCTGCTGGATGGGCATGATGGCCGCCCAGGCTGCCCCAGAGAGCACCCACAGGCCCGCGATCACCAAGGGATTGGGCGCAAAGCCGAGGCCCGCGGCGAAGAGTGCACTGGCCCCTGAACCCAGGATCAGGATCTTTCGACGCCCGAATCTGACGACGGCGCGGTGCAGATGCGGCGGCAGAATACTCATCGCGATTGCACCGGGCAAGAAGATCAGGGCGATTTGAAAGGGCGCCAGATCGAAGTGGCGCTGCAGCTGCAAGATCATCAGCAAGCTGATGGCGGCCTCCGCGGCCTCGACGATGACCACTGCCAGCAGCATCGGGCGTAGCTTGCGGCCCACCCCACCCAAATTCAGGGAGGTCAGCGCCGTTGCGGAGGCCTCGCCGGTCTCTTCTCCCCCGCTGGCGGCAGGACCATCGGACACCGCTGGTAGGTCCCGCCCGCATGGTGCCGTAGCCAGCACCACTGCGGCAGCGAAGGAACACAGGGCCAAGGCGAAGAACACCGAAACATAGCTGGTCGCCGAGAGCAGCACGACCGCCGGAACGAAGACGACCCAGCTGCCGTATTCCTCGGCCGAAAGCAGCTTCGCGAAGACCCCCGAGTCCACCTCCAGCCGTTCGCCCACGATGGCGCGGACCGCCACCCACAGGAAGGCCCCTCCCAGCCCGGTCACCGCCGCTGCCGTCACAGCCAGAGGCAACCCGGAGGCCAACCCGAACAGGCCGCAGCCCACCCCCATGGTCGCTGCCCCCGCCGCCGCGATCCCGGACCGTCCGCCACGGTCGACCATGGCCCCGGCGAACGGCCGGGCCAGCAGGGAAACCATCACGTCCACGGCGAGCAGGACCCCGGTCTGGGAGGCCGAGAGACCTAGGACTGCCCCGGCGAACAGCGGCAGGACGAAGTCGATGAACGTTCCGGTGCCGCTGGTGAGCGTGGCACTGGTGAGGACCCGGCGTTCGCGGCGCAACACCGAGGGCGTTCCCGGGCGATCCGCGCCATCGAGACGTGCCATCACTGCCCTCCCCCGGCTCCAACTCCGGCCGCGACCCGGCCCCTTGGGTAGAAGCGTACTCACAGACCCAAATTGACGGTCCCACCCCTTAGAACCACGTTATGGGTGCAACGCAAGGGGGCGCCATTTCCAAGGGGGAAACATGGAAGACAACGCACAGCTACCACCCGAAGCCCACGCTCCTGGTGCTCTTCCGCCCAAGCAACACCGGATGACGAAGGCCCGTCTCGCGACTCTCGGCATCGGGGCCGGCGCTGGTCTGGTCATCGGTGGGCTCATCGGCGGCTTCATCGGGGCCGCTCCGGTAGGCGATCTGGAACAACAGGTGTCCACCCAGCAGACCTCCATGGAGACCCTCACGGCGCAAAATGAAACATTGGAAGCCGGTGCCGAGGGGTACGCGGCAGCCATCAAGGAGCAGGAGGATCTGGCGACAGCGGCCTCCGCCAACGCGGAAACGACGATAGCGGACTTCAAGGACAGCCAGAAGTCCTCCCAAGCGAAGCTGAAGGATCGCGAGAGCGCTGTCTCTGCCGCCGAAAAGCAGCTTGCCAAGGACCAGAAGAAGTTTGACGGGGCCGTCGCGGACCGCGAGAAGAACACCGTCGGTCCCGGCCTGTATGAAGTCGGTGTCGACGTGAAGGCCGGCAAATACAAGACCTCCGGACCGGATGGAACCAATCCCGTTGGCTGCTACTACGCGTGGATGTCTTCCTCCGAAGCGGATGCGGACATCGTGGATAACAACATCGTGAGCGGCCAGGCGGTCGTCACGCTGCGAAATGGTCAGTTCTTCGAAATCGATTCCTGTGCGGACTTCGTGAAGCAGTAAACGTGCCCCCTTCAGATTACCTGCCCGTGTTTCTGCACAAATACCTAGCGGTGTTTGTGCTTTGTACCTCGAAAATACCTAGGTTTCGATGCTGTGCCTCCTCACACGTCGTTGAACGAGGATGATCACTCCTAGTTCTGCTCCCCCTAAACCGGACCCACAGGACATTGCAATTATTGGGGTGTTTCGCCATCATTTCCGCGCATTTGATTGTGAAAACAACGAACGGCAGGCTGAGCAACACACACAAATACGTGGACTCGCTTTCGCGAAGTTCAAATTACCTTCCAGGGATTGTCCAAGAAAATGTTGCCAATAGGCTTGGGCAAAGTTTGCGCGCTTCACGATAGTTCGCACCCTTGGAAGCCTTTACTACCGTAGAACCTTGGTCGGCCCCGCAGACTACTA
>NZ_JBQSWW010000045.1:0-14213 GCF_052377515.1 Arthrobacter sp. AOP36-C1-22
GGTGCTGCCATAAGATCGGTCCCCCGGCATCGGGGTCGTAGATATGGGCGCCGAAGCGCCGGTCCGCCCCCAGTGCGAACAGTGCGGCAGCCAGCGGCGGGAACGCCATCAGGATCATCAACGAGGTGATCAGGGCGTTCCAGGTGAAGATCGGCATCCGCCACATGGTCATACCCGGTGCACGCAGGCAGATGACCGTCGTGACGAAGTTGACCGCGCCCAGGATGGTGCCGAAGCCGGACAGGGCCAGGCCGAAGACCCAGAGGTCACCGCCGATCCCCGGACTGAACGTGGTGCTGGACAGCGGGGCATAGGCGAACCACCCGAACGCGGCGGCACCCTGCGGGGTGATATAGCCGGCCATGGCAATGGTGGAACCGAAGAGGAAGAACCAGAAGGCCAGTGCGTTCAGACGCGGGAACGCCACATCGGGGGCCCCGAGCTGCAGGGGCATGATGACGTTGGTGAAACCGGCGAACAACGGGGTGGCGAACATGAGCAGCATGATGGTGCCGTGCATGGTGAACAGCTGGTTGTACTGCTCCTTGGTCTGCATGATCTGCATGCCCGGTTCCCACAACTCCGAGCGCATGAGCAGGGCCATGATCCCGCCGATGCAGAAGAAGGTGAAGGAGGCGATCAGGTACATGTAGCCGATGATCTTATGGTCGGTGGAGGTGATCCAGTTGACGACGATGCGCCCCTTGGAGACCGGTACCACCCGGGGGGCGAGAACAGTTGTCTCGTCCGTAGCGTATTCGTAGGTAGCCAAGGGATCCTCCGATCGGCGCAAGCTCGATTCCGCCCGTCCCCCCGGCCGGCCAAGCGTCCTTGGGGCCAGTGTGGCACCTACTGGAGGGTAGGAGAAGGGTTCGGGCCGTAGAGGTTCCGTTGGCGGATTCAGCGACCGCGGATGATCCGTCGGATCCGCTGCAGCCGTTCACCGATGCCACGTTCGGCCCCATTGGCCGTCGGCGCGTAGTAATCGCGACCGACCAGATCGTCGGGGGCGTACTGCTGTTCGGCGATCGAATGCGGGGCGTCATGGGAGTAGAGGTACCCCTTGCCGTGGCCCAGTTGTCCGGCGCCGGGATAGTGGGCATCGCGTAGATGCGGGGGGATCCCCTCGCCTCGACCGCCCCTGACATCGGCGATGGCGGCGTTGATCGCCTGATAGGAGGCGTTGGACTTCGGGGCGGTCGCCAAGTGGACCACTGCCTGGCCCAGGATGATCCGGCCCTCGGGCATCCCGATCAGTTGCACTGCTTGTGCCGCGGCCACCGCACTCTGCAGGGCCGTCGGATCGGCCATGCCGATGTCCTCCGAGGCACTGATCATGATCCTGCGGGCAATGAACCGGGGGTCCTCCCCCGCCTCGATCATCTTCGCCAGATAGTGCAGTGACGCATCGACATCGGAGCCACGAATGGACTTGATGAACGCGCTGATCACGTCGTAGTGCTGGTCCCCGGCCCGGTCGTAGCGCTGGACGGCGGCATCCATGGCCCGCTCGGCATGGGAGGTGTTCACCGGGATCGGGACAGCAGCGTGTTCCTCGCCCTCGGCCGGGGCTTCGCCGTCGTTCCCTGGACTGGCTTCGACACCGTCAGATTCGCCCCAGGCGACCCCGGCGGCGGCTTCCAAGGCGGTCAGCGCGCGGCGGGCATCGCCTCCGCTGAGCCGGACCAGGTGATCCAATGCGGCAGGTTCCAGTGAAACGGTCCCGTCCAGTCCGCGGGGATCCTGAACGGCGCGGACCACCAGTCCACGGATGTCCTCCTCCTCCAGGGGCTGCAAGGTGAGCAGCAGGGAACGCGACAGCAGCGGCGAGATCACCGAGAAGGAAGGGTTCTCCGTGGTCGCGGCGATGAGCACCACCCACCGGTTCTCCACCCCCGGCAGCAGGGCGTCCTGTTGGGCCTTGGTGAAGCGGTGGATCTCGTCCAGGAAAAGCACCGTGGTGATCCGGTTCAGGTCCCGGTCCGTCAACGCCTGGTCCATGACCCGGCGGACATCCTTGACCCCGGCGGTGATGGCACTGAGTTCTACGAAACGCCGGCCGGGGGCCCGGGCGATGACATGGGCAATGGTCGTCTTGCCGGTTCCCGGCGGTCCCCAGAGGATGACACTGGCGGGTCCGGAGGGACCGGGCCCATCGACCCCGGCCAGTTGGCGCAACGGCGAGCCGGGTTTGAGCAGATGTTGCTGACCGACGAGTTCGGCCACCGTCTGCGGGCGCATGCGCACTGCCAGGGGCGGCCGGGGGCGGGAGGATCCGCGGGTGGGTTCGTCCTCGGAGTCGTCATCCAGCGGACTCAACAAATCGTTCACCCATCCAGCCTAGTGCCCGCACGGTGGTGCCGGGGCGTAGCGCTACGGTGGACGGGTGATGTCGTGCGAGCGAAGGGCCAGGGCATGAAGGCAGTAGTCCAACGGGTTTCGAAGGCCTCGGTCGAAGTCGAGGGGACGGTGGTCGGGCGTATCGACGAGCCGGGGCTCCTGGTGCTCTTGGGGGTCACCGGGACCGATACGGACGCCGAGGCCGCCACCTTGGCCGCGAAGATCTGGCGTCTGCGCCTGCTCGAGGCGGAGAAATCCTGCGCCGATCTCGGCGCCCCGTTGCTGGTGGTCAGCCAATTCACCCTCTACGGGGACGTGCGCAAGGGCCGGAGACCGGGATGGTCGGCCGCCGCACCGAGGGCGCTGAGCGAACCCTTGTATGAGGCGTTCATGGCCGCCCTTCGGGACCTCGGGGCACGAGTCGAGCACGGGGTCTTCGGCGGGCAGATGGATGTTTCCCTGGTCAACTCGGGGCCGTTCACCCTCATCGTCGATACGGCCGATCTCCCCGGCTGATCACCACGGGGATCCTGGCGGACCGAAGCACGCCTCGGGGACCGCTCATCGCTTCCCCGGCCGGCCACCACCCGCCGGACGAGGACCGGCCGATGGTGGCCGGCCGGGTCCCCGTCCAGGCGGAGTCGATGTGCTGGACAGCGGTGTGCCCCGGTGCGCTCTGCCGGGCCGCCGGTTCCAGCATGATCAGGCGTCGGCGGACGCCCCGTCCTGCTGGTCCGCCTTGGCGGCCTTCTTCGGTTCTGGCTTGGCGTCGACGCCGGCCTCCTTGCGCTGCTGCGCGGTGATTTCCGCGGGCGCCTGGGTCAGCGGATCGAAACCGCCACCGGTCTTCGGGAAGGCGATGACGTCGCGGATCGACTCGGTGCCGGTGAGCAGCTGCACCACACGGTCCCAACCGAAGGCGATGCCGCCATGCGGCGGGGCGCCGTACTTGAACCCGTCCAGCAGGAAGCCGAACTTCGACTGGGCGGATTCCTCATCCAGCCCCATCATCCTGAAGACCCGTTCCTGCACCTCGCGCTGGTGGATGCGGATGGAACCACCACCGAGCTCGTTGCCGTTGCACACGATGTCGTAGGCATAGGAGAGGGCGTTTTCCGGATCCGTGTCGAAGGTGTCCAGGAACTCCGGCTTCGGGGAGGTGAAGGCGTGGTGGACCGCGGTCCACTGCCCGGCACCGACGGCGACGTCGCCGGAGGCCACGGCGGCCGCCGAGGATTCGAACATGGGGGCGTCGACGATCCAGACGAAGGCCCAGTCCCCGTCCTTGATCAACCCGGTGCGGTGTCCGATCTCGACCCGGGCCGCGCCCAGCAGGGCTCGGGATTCGGAGGCCGAGCCGGCGGCGAAGAAGATGCAGTCCCCCGGGGTGGCGCCGACCGTGGTGGCCAGGTTCTCCCGCTCGAAGTCGGTGAGGTTCTTGGCCACGGGCCCGGTCAACGAACCGTCCTCCTGGACCAGGACGTAGGCCAGGCCCTTGGCTCCGCGCTGCTTGGCCCATTCCTGCCAGGCATCCAAGGTCCGCCGCGGCTGCGAAGCACCGCCGGGCATGACCACCGAGCCGACATAGGGGGCCTGGAAGACGCGGAAGGTGGTGTCCTTGAAGAAATCCTTCAGTTCGGTCAGTTCCAGACCGAAGCGCAGATCCGGCTTATCCGAGCCGTAGTTCTGCATGGCATCGGCGTAGGTCATCCGGGCGATGGGGGTCGGGACCTGCACGTCGATCAGGTTCCAGACGGCACTGACGATCTGCTCGCCCAGGGCGATGATGTCATCCTGCTCGACGAAGGAGGCCTCGATGTCCAGCTGCGTGAATTCCGGCTGGCGGTCCGCCCGGAAATCCTCGTCGCGGTAGCACCGGGCGATCTGGTAATACTTCTCGAATCCACCGACCTGCAGCAGCTGCTTGAACAACTGCGGCGACTGCGGCAGGGCGTACCAGGAGCCGGGGGCCAGACGGGCCGGCACCAGGAAGTCACGCGCGCCTTCGGGGGTGGAACGGGTCAGCGTCGGGGTCTCGATCTCGACGTAACCCTGGTCGTGCAGCAGTTCACGAGCCACCCGGTTGACCTCCGAGCGCAGGCGGATGTTCGCGTGCGGGCCTGGACGGCGCAGATCCAGGTAGCGGTGGCGCAGCCGCGCCTCCTCGCCGACCTCGACGTGCTCGTCGATCTGGAACGGCAGCGGTGCCGAGGTGTTCAGCACGACGACGGAGTCCGCCATCACCTCGATCTCGCCGCTGGCCAGGGCCGGGTTCTCGTTGCCATCGGGACGGCGTTCTACCGTGCCGACGATCTGCAACACGAATTCATTGCGCAGGGAGTGGAAGTCGGCTTCGTCGCGGACCACGATCTGGGCCACACCCGAGGCATCACGCAGATCCAGGAAGGCGACCCCTCCATGGTCCCGGCGGCGGGCTACCCAGCCGGCCAGGGTGACGGATTGTCCGATGTGTTCGGCCCTGAGCGTGCCCAAGTCGTGAGTGCGCAGCACTGAAGTCCTTTCGAGGGGTTCCTCGCGTGCTCCCGGGGGTTCCCCGGGCCCGGCACGCGTTGGTTCAATTATGGGTTTGGGTCGAGTTTACCGGCAGTGGTGGGCCCCCCGACAACCGGGGCGGCTCCCGGGGGGCCCGCCCCGGTCAGGAGGCGCTGATTCCCGGGTGCTGGTCCTCTGCCGGGGGCGTCCAGGCATGCGGGTCGGCCACCACCTGCTCGCCGGAACGGATGTCCTTGACCTCATGGGTGCCCTCGGCTGAGGTGAACCAGACGTAGGGGATCCCCCGGCGGTCGGCATAGCGGATCTGTTTGCCGAACTTCTCGGCCCGGGCCGCGACCTCCACGGCGATGCCGCGGGCACGCAGCGCCGCGGCGACGTCCTGGGCGGGGTACCAGGAGTCGTCGTCGTTCAGAGCGACCAATACGGCGCTGGGGACATCACGGCTGGCCTTCAGGCCGCCGTCGGACAGCATCCGGGAGACCAACCGGCTGACCCCGATGGACAGTCCGACGCCGGGGAAGACGCGGTTGCCCTTCGAGGCCAGGGATTCGTAACGGCCGCCCGAGCAGATGGACCCGAGCTTCTCGTGGCCCACCAGCACGGTTTCGTAGACGGTGCCGGTGTAGTAGTCCAGGCCGCGGGCGATCGAGAGGTCGGCCACGACCTGGCCGGGGGCCCGACGGGTGGCCACGTCGATGACTTCCGCCAGCTCGGTCAGGCCCGTCTCGAGCAGTTCATGCTCCACCCCCAGGGCCCTGACCTGTTCGACGAAGGAGGTGTCGGCGGTGCGGATCGAGGCCAGGGCCAGGGCGGCCCGGGCTTGTTCCTCGGTGGTGCCGATCTCGTTCACCAGCGCTTCGGCGACCCTCTCGGGGCCGATCTTCTCGAGTTTGTCGATGTTGCGTAGCACCCCGGCGGTGTCCTCGATCCCCAGTCCGAGGTAGAAGCCCTCGGCTAGTTTGCGGTTGTTCACCCGCACGGTGAAGTCGCCGATCGGCAGGGCGCTGAGCGCGTCGGCGATGACCAGGGCCAGTTCCACGTCGTAACGGAAGGGTAGGGCCCCATCACCGACGACGTCGATGTCGGCCTGGGTGAATTCGCGGAATCGGCCGTCCTGGGGTCGCTCCCCGCGCCAGACCTTCTGGATCTGGTAGCGGCGGAAGGGGAAGGCCAGGTGTCCGGCGTTCTCCACCACGTAGCGGGCGAAGGGAACGGTCAGATCGAAGTGCAGGGCCAGGGCGTGGGGGTCCGTCCCCGCCGCCTCACCGTCGTCGTTCTGCAGCCGTGAAAGCCCGTAGACCTCCTTGTCGATCTCCCCCTTGCGCAGCAGTTGGCCCACGGTTTCCACGGCCCGGGTCTCGATGTTGCTGAACCCGTGCAGTTCGAAGCTGCGCCGCAGGCTGTCCAGGACATGGAGCTCCACGAGGCGTTCGTTGGGTAGCCACTCGGGGAAACCTGACAATGAGGCCTTGCGTGCCATAGGGGTGAAGACTCCTTCGCGGGGATGGTGGGATGCTGCCGTTCCGGATGGCGTCGCGCCGGCGTGCCCGGGTCCGGGAGGTAACCGCACGATTCTATGTCGTTCGAGACCGCCATAGCGACCCGGCCCGCGGCAAACTACCTTGTTGCAGCACTGACTCGGTACAGTTACGGAGGAAACACAGGGTTCCGGGGAACTTCCGGACCGACTCCGAACGAAAGAGTTTTAGCGGTGAACAGCTCCACGCAATCCGACGACAACGCAGGCCAGCCCGACGAGTCCACCCAAGGTGCGCCCGTAGGCACCTCCGAGCAGCAGACCTCCCCGGCGCAGGCGGCCCCCGCCACGGAGTCAGAGACCCCCGCCACGCAGCAGGCTCCCGCCACGTCGCCCGAGCCGCAGACACCGGCCGCCGACGCCCCGGCCGCAGAGGCAGCGCCGAAGCCCGCCGACGCCCCGAAGCCCACGGCAGTTCCCAAGCCCTCGGCCACCCCGCGACCGACGCCCACCCCGGCGGCCATGCCCCGCCCGCAGGCGGGACCGAAGTCCAGCAAGCCGACCCCGGTGGTCCCCGCTCCCCCGGCCTACAGCAGCGACCTGGACGAGGCCGCGAAGTTCAGCCGCGTCACCGATGACGGCCACGTCTTCGTCCTCGTCGAGGGCGAGGAGTTCCCGGTCGGCCAATACCCGGACGCCACCCCCACCGAAGCGCTCGCCTATTTCGTGCGCAAGCACGACGACGTGGTCAGCCAGTTGCTGCTGCTCGAACAGCGCGTGGCCGCCCACGCCCCCTCCACGGACATGAACAAGACCCTGGACCACCTCCAGCAGCTGGTGACCGAACGGATCATGGTCGGTGACCTGAAGGCGTTGCAGGGCCGGTTGGACGCCGCCCGGCAGGAAGTTGCCGAACGGCAGAAGGCCGAACGCAAGACGCAGGAGGAAAACCGGGCCCGCGAACTGGCCGCCCGGGAGGCGATCGTCGTTGAAGCCGAGGAACTCGCCGCCCAGGATCCGGCCACCGTCCAGTGGAAACAGGGCAGCAACCGGATGAACGAACTGTTCGAGCTGTGGAAGTCGGCCCAGAAGAACGGTCCGCGTCTGGGCCGTTCCACCGAGGACGGCCTCTGGAAGCGGTTCCGTGGGGCCCGGACCACGTTCGACCGCCACCGTCGTGCCTTCTTCTCGCGGCTGGATGCCGATAATTCCGAGGCCAAGCGCGTCAAGGAGGATCTGATCGCGCGGGCCGAGGCCATGTCGGGGTCCACCGAATGGGGGCCGACGGCGGGCGAATACCGCCGGTTGATGGACGAGTGGAAGGCCTCCAAGCGGGCCTCCCGCAAGGACGACGACGCCCTGTGGGCCCGCTTCCGGGCCGCCCAGGACATCTTCTTCAATGCCCGCTCGCGGGCCAACGAGGAACTGGATCAGGAATTCGAGGAGAACCTCGCGGTGAAGGAGAAGATCCTCGCCGAGGCCAGGGCCCTGCTGCCGATCAAGGATCTGGCCGCGGCGAAGAAGGCCTTCGAGCCGATTCGCGACCGCTGGGAGGCTGCAGGGAAGGTGCCCCGCTCGGCCATGCAGCGCATGGAAGGCGGAATGCGCACCGTCGAGGACGCCCTGCGTGGTGCCGAAGACGAGAAGTGGCGTCGCTCCAACCCGGAGACCAAGGCCCGCTCGAACAGCATGCTTACGCAGCTCGAGGACACCATTGCGGAGTTGGAGACCGAACTCGAAACCGCGAAGGCCTCCGGCGACGAACGGCGGATCAAGCAGGCGGAGGAAGCCCTCTCGGCCCGCCGGGCCTGGTTCGAAACCCTCCAGGAGTCCGCCCAGGACTTCGAGTAGGCCTCTGCCGGCTCCTGCTCCCCAGTGACCGGTAACGGTCCGCGGAGCACCCGTGCCCGGCTCTGGAGGGCCGGTCACCAGTATCCACAGGCTGGTGGCCGGCCCTTTTGCCGCGACGCCCCCTTTGCCACAGTGGGTGCATGATGGATCCGATCGAGGCCACCGAGGTCACCGCGCTCCTGCAACCCGGGCGGCCCTTTGCCGCTCCGGAGCTGATGGTGCTGCGTGCCGAGGGGGTCCTGCGCCAGGTGCTGCCCGGGACGTTCGTGTGTTCGGCCGTCGAGGACGGCCCGGCGTTGCGCGCCGCGGCGGTGGCCACGGTGGCCGGCCCCCGGTTGCACGAATCGGCCGTCATCGGACGGCTGGCAGCGGCCTGGGTGCATGGCTTCCACCCGGCACCGGAGGTCCTTGAACTACTGGTTTCGCGGTTCCATCGCATCCCGTTGCAGCGCGGCCCCGTCCGGTTGGCGCTGCATGAATGCGTGCTGGAGCCCAGTGAGGTCCAGGGGCGCTTCGCGATGCCGGTGACGACCCCGGTCCGCACGGGCCTGGACGTCGCCTTCCATGGTGGCCCGGCCGTGGCGCGCCAGGTGCTCAGTCGTCTGACCGGTCCACGCAGCGGTGGGTGCAGCAGGCAGGAGCTGTTGTCCGCGATCGAGGCCACGGGCCGTCGACCGGGTAAACGGGCGGCCTGGGACCTGGTGGCGGGATTGCCGTCGCTGGCGGCCGTCCCCCGATGAGGTCCAGGGCCCCGAAGGCCGCTACGAGCGCCGGCGGCCCTCGGAAGTGCGGTACACGTCGTAGACCCCGTCGATCCGTCGCACCGCGTTCAGGACGTGGTTCAGGTATTTGGGATCGCCCATCTCGAAGGAGAAGCGGGAGGTCGCGACCCGGTCCTTACCGGTGACCACACTGGCCGAGAGGATGTTGACCTGATTGTCCGAGAGCACCTTGGTGACGTCGGAGAGCAGCGATTTGCGGTCCAACGCCTCCGCCTGGATCTCCACCAGGAACACACTGGACTGGGTGGGGGCCCATTGCACCTCGACCAGCCGTTCGGCCTGATCGCCCAGGGCCTGCAGGTTGGCGCAGTCGGCCCGGTGCACCGAGATCCCCGAACCCCGCGTGACGAAGCCGCGGATGGCATCCGGGGGCACCGGGGTGCAGCAGCGCGCCAGTTTGGCCATGACGTCCCCGGCCCCGGGGACGACCACCCCGGCGTCGTGGGTCTGGCGGGAGGTTCCGGGGGTGAAGGAGGGGGTCTCGTCGAAGTCGGCTTCATGCGGGTGGGTCGGGCCCACCAGCGCCTGGAGGTGTTCGATGACGTTCTGGGCGGAGGTGTGTCCGTCACCGACCGCGGCATACATGGCGGCGATATCCGAGTGGCGCAACTGCTGGGCGACGGCGGTGAGCGTATCGTGCGTCATCAGCTTCTGCAGCGGCAGGTTGTTCTTGCGCAGGGCCTTGGTGAGCTGGTCCTTGCCCTTGTCGATGGCCTCTTCGCGACGTTCCTTGGTGAACCACTGGCGGATCTTGTTCCGGGCCCGGGGGCTCTTGACGAACCCCTGCCAGTCCTGGCTGGGGCCGGCACCTTCGGCCTTGGAGGTGAAGACCTCCACCCAGTCCCCGTGGTGGAGTTCGCTGTTCAGCGGGACCAGTTTGCCGTTGACCCGGGCCCCGATGGTGCGGTGGCCGACCTCGGTATGGACCGCATAGGCGAAGTCCACGGGGGTCGACCCGGCGGGCAGGGCCATGACCTCGCCCTTGGGGGTGAAGACGAAGACCTCGGCCGCGTTGATCTCGAAACGCAGCGAATCAAGGAACTCGCCGGGGTCGCGGGTCTCCTGCTGCCAGTCCATGACACTGCGCAGCCAGTTCAGGTCCTGGCCGTCCTGGCCGACGGCCTTGGTCTTAGCCGCACCGGATTTGTACTTCCAGTGCGCGGCGATGCCGTATTCGGCACGCCGGTGCATATCGTGGGTGCGGATCTGGATCTCGACCGGTTTGCCGTCGGGGCCGACCACGGTGGTGTGCAGCGACTGGTACATGTTGTACTTCGGCATCGCGATGTAGTCCTTGAACCGCCCGGGCAGGGGGTTCCAGCGCGCATGCAGGGTCCCCAGGGTCGCATAGCATTCGCGGACGCTGTCCACGAGCACGCGCACGCCCATGAGGTCGTGGATGTCGTCGAATTCCTTCCCGCGCACCACCATCTTCTGGTAGATCGAATAATAGTGTTTGGGCCGGCCGGTGATGGTGGCCCGGATGCGCTGCTGGTGCAGGTCCTCGCCGATGAGGGTCCTGACCGTGGACAGGTATTTTTCGCGTTCGGGGGTCCGGTCCCCCACCATGCGGACGATTTCCTCGTAGACCTTGGGGTGCAGGGCCGCGAAGGAGAGGTCCTCCAGTTCCCATTTGATGGTGTTCATGCCCAGACGGTGGGCCAGCGGCGCGAAGATCTCCAGGGTTTCGCGGGCCTTCTTGGCACTGGATTCCGGGGAAACGTACCGCCAGGTCCTGGCGTTGTGCAGGCGGTCGGCGAGTTTGATCAGCAGGACCCGGATATCGCGGGCCATGGCAATGACCATCTTGCGGACGGTCTCGGCCTGGGCGGCGTCGCCGAACTGGACCTTGTCCAGCTTGGTCACCCCGTCGACGAGCATGGCGACCTCGTCGCCGAATTCCCGGGCGAGGTCCTCGAGCGAATAGTCGGTGTCCTCGACCGTGTCATGCAGCAGCGCCGCGGCCAGCGTGCTTCCGGTCATGCCCATCTCGGCCAGGATGGTCGCCACCGCCACCGGGTGGGTGATGTAGGGATCGCCGCTTTTGCGCTTCTGGTTTTCGTGGCACCGCTCCGCCACGGTGAAGGCGCGGGTGATCAGATCAAGGTCCTCGCGCGGGCTGTTCGCCCTTACGGTGCGCAGCAGCGGTTCGAGGATCGGGGGCTGTCCGGAGGTGCTGCGCCCGGCGAAACGGGCCAGTCGGGACATGGTCCCGCCGCGGCGTCGGGCTGCCGGCGGTGGTGACGCCGGCTTGGCCGGCTGGTCGGCCGCGCCGTTCGCTGCCCGGGCTGTGGGTTCCGCCATGGCAGGTCCTCTCGCTGTACCCGGTTCGCACTACGCTTCCGGGGCCTGGGTGACGGGGAGGCCACGAGCGGCTAACCGCCCGTGGCCCCTCCGTTCCTCAAGGTTATAGCACCCCCGGGGCTCTGCGGTCACTTCCGCTGCCCGGGTGTGACGGCTCAGCCGGCAGTGGCCGCCTGGGAGTGCAGATCGGCCCCGCGCTTGGCTAGGACCTTCTTGTTGTGTTCGCGCACATCGGCCTCGCCGTGGCGCAGCACCGCGTAGAGCGGTGCCTGGATGAAGACGGTGCACAAGGTGCCCACGATGATGCCCACGAACAGGGCCAGCGACAGGTCCTTCAACGTGCCCGCACCCAACAGGTAGGACCCGATGAACAGGATCGAGCCCACCGGAAGCACGGCGACCACCGAGGTGTTGATCGAGCGGACCAGTGTCTGGTTCACGGCCAGGTTGATGTGCTCGATATAGGTCCGATCCGTCTGTTCGAACGTATGGGCCGTGTTCTCGCGGATCTTGTCGAAGACCACCACGGTGTCATAGAGCGAATAGCTCAGGATCGTCAGGAACCCGATGATCGCACTGGGGGTGACTTCGAAACCCGAGAGCGCGTAGATGCCTGCGGTGATGATCACGACCGTGAACAGGCCGATGATCGCTGCCAGCGACATCTTCCAGGTGCGGAAGTAGACGGCCATCAGCAGGGCCACCAACACGACGAACGCGATCAGGCCCAGGAGGGCCTGCTGCGAGACATCCGCGCCCCAGGAGGGACCCACGAAGGAGGAGGTGACCTCGTCGTCGGAGACGCCGTAGGCGTCGGCCAGGGCGTCACCGGCCTTCAGGGTCTGATCGTTGGTCAACCGTTCGGTCTGCACGCGCATGGTGTTGGCCGCGATGTTGGTGACCGTCGGGGCGTGGTCGGGGGCGATGGCCTTGATGGCGTCCTCCCCGACCTTGACGTCGGTGTGCTTGACATCGGAGATGGTGAATTCGGAACCACCACTGAACTCGATGCCCAGGTTGAAGCCGCCCTTGGCGATCGGCAGGATGATCGAGGCCAGGACCAGCACCGCGGCGATGGAGAACCACAGCTTGCGTTTGGCGATGAACGGGTAGGAACGCTTTCCCGTATAGAGCTCGTTGCCCCAGGTGGCGAGATTAGGCATTATCGTCTTCCTTCGTCGCGACCGACTGGGATTCCGCGGACCCTCGTTCGGCTTGTTTGCGTTCGGCGATCGTCTGCCGCCGGGCGGCTTCCTTCGAGGCGCCGGAATGGCGTTTGGAGGTGTCGACCGTCGGGCGGAAGTCGCGGATCCGTCCGGCCCCCTTATAGAGGGGTTCGGCGCCCAACAGCGAGGGGTCCAGCCCCGAGAGGCGGTGGCCTTCGCCGAAGAACCGGGTCTGGGCCAGGATCTGCAGCATGGGGTGGGTGAACAGGAACACGACGATGAGGTCGGCGATCGCCGTCAGCCCCAAGGTGAACGCGAAGCCCTTCACATTGCCCACCGCCACGACGTACAGCACGACGGCGGCCAACAGGTTCACCGCCTTGGAGGCGATGACCGTCTGCTTGGCCCGCTTCCAGCCGGTTTCCACGGCCGAGGGCAGGGATCTCCCGTCACGAAGTTCGTCACGGACCCGTTCGAAGTACACGATGAACGAGTCCGCCGTCAGTCCGATGGCGACGATGATGCCGGCGATGCCGGCCAAGGAGAGCCGATAGTTTTGCGCCCACCCCAGCAACACGATGGCCAGATAGGTCAACACCCCTGCCACCAGCAGCGAGACGATGGTGACCAGGCCGAGCAGCCGGTATTGGAAGAAGGAGTACACGGCGACCAGGGCCAGCCCGATGATGCCGGCGATCATGCCCATGCGCAGCTGATCCGAACCCAGGGTCGCCGAGATCTGTTGGTCCGACTGGATCTCGAAGCTGATCGGCAGGGCGCCGTACTTCAGCTTCTCGGCCAGGGCCTTGGCGGATTCCTCGGTGAAGTTGCCGCTGATCTCCGCCTTGCCGTTGCCGATCTGTGCGTTGGCGGTCGGGGCGGTGAGGACCTTGCCGTCCAGGACGACCGCGAACTGGTGCTGCGGGCCCTGCATGGAGACCAGGCGCTTGGTGACTTCACCGAACTTCTTGGCGCCCTCGGAGTTGAACTCCAAGTTGACGACCCATTTGCCGGTGTTGAATCCCTGGTCCGAGGTCGACATGCCCGAGGTGGCATCGGCGATGTCCGTCCCGGGGATGGCGACGGGGCCCAAGATGTATTTGGCCTGCTGGTTGGGATCGCAGGAGATCATCGGAACGTCGGGATCGCCGTTCTCGATATTGGACTTCGCGCTTTCGTCCGCGCAGTCATAGGCCTCGAACTTCTTCAGCAGCTTGCCGTCGATCCAGTTCTCGTCCGAACCGTTCTTCGGCTTCGCCGTCGGCTTGGGCAGGTCGGCCTTCTTGGTGCGCTCCGCCTTGGGGGTCGCTTCCCAGGTCCCGGCAGCGATGACGGGACGGAACTCCATGTTCGCCGAGGCCTGGATCAGTTCGCGGGTCTTCTCATCCGGGGAACCCGGCATGGAGACCACGACGTTGCGGCCTGACTGGGTGGTGATCTCCGCTTCGGAGACACCGGAACCGTCGACACGCTGGCGGATGATCTTCACCGCTTGTTCCAGCTGTTCCTGGTTGATTTCCTGGTCGCCTTGGACCTTCGGGGACAGGATCATCTGCGTGCCGCCCTCCAGGTCCAGGGCCAGCTTGGGGGCGAAGGTCGATTGCTGGGTTGCGACGCCACTGATCAACACCGCCGAAAGGGCGAGGATCATCACGCCGAGCCACAACAGCGCGCGGCGCGCGTGTTTGATCGGGCCTGTCTTGTTCATTATGGGACTTCCTGCTCAAGACGCCTCTGAAGGACGTCGGAGTACGGCAGAACGCGGCGTCGGGCGCCCGG
>NZ_JBQSWW010000046.1:0-13780 GCF_052377515.1 Arthrobacter sp. AOP36-C1-22
CTAGACTGTCCCCATGAACTTCATCCTCACATTGCTCATCTTCGTGCACATTCTGGGCGCGGCCGCGATCTTCGGCGGTTGGCTCGCCTCCTTCAAGACCCCCACGGTCGGCCTCTGGCAGTGGATCGGGGCCATCACCCAGGTGGTGACCGGCATCCTGATGTTCGGCCTGCTGGAAATGGGGGACGGCGAACCGAACCGGATCAAGCTGGGCGTCAAGCTCATCATCGCCCTGGGCGTTCTCGTCGCGGCATGGATCGGTCGCAAGAAGGTCAAGAACCACGAAGTGGTGCCCACCGGCATCGCCCACGGCGTCGGCGGCCTGGCCTTGATCAACATCGCCATCGCGGTGCTCTGGGTCTAGGCAGTACCTCCAGGACCCCCGGTATACACCGGGGGTCCTTTGCTGTCCGGAGTCATGTTCTTGCCCCGATCGCCGGGAGACATAGGATGGAGATGGCGCCCGGAACCGGTCGCCCAGCTCAGATGTGGAGGAGTCACCATGGCTACAACCCGTACCGCCCGCACCGTTTGGAACGGCGATCTTTTCTCCGGAAGCGGTCAGACGTCTTTCGAGACGTCCGGTATCGGCACCTACGACATCACGTGGAAGGCCCGCTCCGACCAGTCCGAGGGCAAGACCAGCCCCGAGGAACTGATCGCGGCAGCGCACGCCTCCTGCTACTCGATGGCACTCGGCGGCGCGTTGAAGGACGCGGGCTTCACCGCTGATTCGATCGAGACCAGTGCCGAAGTTGATTTCGACACGACCAACGGTCCGCTGATCAGCGAGATCCGCCTGACCCTGAAGGCCACGGTCCCCGGCATCGACGAGGCCACCTTCAAGGAAGCAGCACAGGGCGCCAAGGAAGGCTGCCCCGTCTCCAAGGCCCTGGCCTCGGTGCCGAGCATCAAGCTCGACGCCACGCTGGTCTCCTAGCTTCCAGCCCGACCAACGACGAAGGGCGCCGGAACCAACCATGGTTCCGGCGCCCTTCGTCGTTGGTGCATCCCGGGGTGGTCAGTCCCCCGCGGCATCCTGCGGCCGGGCCGGCAGGGGGCCCGGTTCCCTGGAAGGGTACCCCTCACGTTCGGGCGCCCGGTGCGTCGGGATCTCATGGAGCATTTCCTTGAGCACCATGATCCCGTGCTCGAGTTGCGGATCGGTTCCGGCCAGATAGGCATGCGGAGGGAACGGCACCTCGATATCCGGATCAACACCCCGGTTCTCCACGCCCCAGCCCACGCCACCGGTGAACCAGGTGGCGTAGCGCGGCTGCGTGACGACCGTTCCGTCGGCCAGGTCGAATTCCCCGTCGATGCCGATGACCCCGCCCCAGGTGCGCACGCCGACCACGGGGCCGATGGCCCGCAGTTTGCTGACCTGCGTGATGATGTCCCCGTCGGAGCCGGCCCATTCGTCGGTGAGGATGACCACCGGCCCGCGGGGGGCACTATCCGGGTAGGTCCACGGTTCCTGTTCGCGGGCCACCGACCAGGCGGTCACCTTCCGTGCGATGACTTCGGCCACCAGTTGGGAGGTATGCCCGCCGCGGTTCCGACGTACGTCGATGAGCAACGCGTCCCGCGAGGCTTCCTGGTCGAGGTCCCGGAACAGTTGCGCCCACCCCAGCGGCATCATGTCGGGGATATGGAGATACCCGAACAGTCCCTGGGACGCCTCACGGACTTCCCGACGATTCCGTGAGACCCACTGGTGGTACCGCAGGCGCTCTTCGTTGCGGACCGGGACGACCCCGACCCGCCGGACCTCGCCGGGGGCCCGTGAGGACGCCCCGTCGCGGACGGTGAGTTCGATGGGCTTACCGCCGGTTCCCTGCAACAGGATCGCCGGTCCGGACTCGGGGATGTCGACCCCGTTGATCGCCAACAACTCGTCCCCCGCGCGCACCCCCACCCCGGGGGCGGCCAGGGGGGCATGGGCCTGCGGATCGGAGGACTCCCCCGCCAGCACGGTTTCCACGCGCCAGCGGCCATCGACCCGTGCCAGATCCGCGCCGAGGAGGCCTTGGCTCTCGGCACCTTGGATGGGTTCGGGGGTCACATAGGCATGGGACGTGCCCAGTTCCCCGTGCAGCTCCCAGAGCAGGTCCACGAGATCGTCGTGGCTGCCCAGGCGGTCAACCAGCGGACGATAGGTTTCGGCCACCGAATCCCAGTCCCGTCCGGCCATGTCCTCGACCCAGAAGAAGTCCCGCTGCAGCCGCCAGGCTTCGTCGAAGGCATGGGCCCAGACCTTCGAGGGATCCAGGGCCACCCGGATCCGGCCCAGATCGATGTCCTGGGTGTCCGCGGAGTCCGACTCGGCTGGTTTATCCGTCGCCACGGCCCGCACGGTGCCGTTGTGGACGGCGACCAGACGCTTGCGGTCTCCACTGACGAGGAACGCCTCCGCGGCTTCCAGAAGCGTGGTGAGTCGTTGGGTCTCATGATCGAAACGTTCCAGCCTCTGGGATTCGGCCTCGGCGTCGGGGGCCCGGCCATCGCCGGTGACGCCGGTCGAGACATCGGTCAACCACAACAGGCCCCCTTCGACGGCCACCAGGGACGTGTAGCGGCCCTGGGCGACGGGGACCGCGAAGAGGCGTGAGGGAAGTCCCGCACGAACCACGGTGGTCTCCGGTACGGCTGAAGCCGGGTCCTGGTCGCTGGATCCGGTGTCCTTCCCGGCCTCGTCCCAGGTGGCTTCGGTTCCGTAGACCCGTGGTCCATACAGCGACGGCGTCCGGTCGTCCAGCGCCAACAGGAACGGTTTCGTCGATGCCGGGAAGGACAGGTCGAATCCGTGCGTGTCATACAGCGGGTCGAAGCTGCGGTCGGAGAGGAAGGCCAGGTATTTTCCGTCCGGGGTGAACGACGGCGCATGGTCGCGGAATCGACCGTCCGTCGCCTCGATCGGTTCCGCGGACGGATCCTCGGTGGAGACCAGCAGCATGCGGCTGCGGGCCCCGAACGTGGCCACCGGCTCGGTGAAGGCCAACCACCGCCCGTCAGGGGAGAACGCGAGCCCTACGGCCGCTCCCTGACCGCCGGCACTGATCTGGTGCCACGTCGAGGTTTCCGGCTCCAGCAGGTAGGTCTGCCCGGCTTCGGTGGACACGGCGATCCAGCGGGCATCCGGCCCGGCCACGAGGCTGCGCACGCGGTGTCCGGCCGGCAGCTCGAAGCGTTTCGGGCCCGGCCCGGTGGCCGGGTCCTCCTTCGCAGGCGATTCGACGGATGAGTCATCCTCGGTGGCCGGGGCAGTCACGACATCGTGTTCCTTCCCTGCGGCCGCCACCGGGGCCGGCAGTCCGGCACTTCCCGCTGCGCTGACCGGTTGGGGAAGGTCCCCGCCGTCGTCATCCGCCTCTCCGGTCTCCCCGTTCGTCGGGGCCTGCCCCGCTCCCGAGCCGACACCGGCACCCCCGTCCTCAGGGGCTCCCCCGCTGCCCGCGTCGGCAGGGTAGCGCCGTTCGAAGGCGTCCAGCTCCTGGAGGTGGATCGCTTCCTCACCCTCCTCGTCGGCCACGTAGAGCACCCGGTCGGCCCCGACCAGGCTGCCTAGCCGCGCCCTGACCCCGGGGGTCGATTCGATCGTGCGGGCCGGGCCCCGACGGTGGGTCAGCAGATGCAGCGTTCCGTGGCTTTCGATGACACTGGCATTGCCGCGGTGATCGGGCGTGGCCCGCACCAGATGTGCCGCGACGTCCAGGGCCGTCGGCTGCCTGCCGTGCCCGGCCGATCCGAGGGTGATCTCCAGTTTCCGGGGGGCTGCGTCCAACCCGTCAAGCACCCAGAGCTCGCCGGCGGATTCGAAGACCAGACGTTCCCCGTCGGAGGACAGATGCCTGGCGTAGTAGCTCTCATGGTCCGTGTGGCGCCTCAGGTCACCACCGTCGGGGCTGACCGAGTAGATGTTGCCGTAGCCCTCATGGTCCGACAGGAAGGCAATCCGCTGGTCGATCCAGACCGGGTCGCACAGGTTTCCATCAACGTCCGGAATCAGGCGGTCAAATTCCCCGCCACCATCCCGATCGATCCAGAGCTTGCCTGCCGTCCCACCGCGATAGCGCTTCCACCAGGCGGGTTCCCGGCTCAGGGCGCTGCCCACCACCAACGGGCGTTCATCACCGACCGACGGCCCCCAGGCCAGTGAATCAACCGGCCCGTAATCCAGCCCCTCGCCCACCGACCCATCCAGTGGAACGGTTCGAGCCCAGGTCAGTCGTGAATCCGCCTGGTCCTTGGAAGTGACGGCCACGACCTGGCCGTCGGGGGTGTACCCACGGTTCTTCGTCGACGGGTGGCCCCAGTAGGTGAGTTGACGGTAGTCACCACCATCGACGGAGGCAGCCACGATCTCCTGACTGGCCCCGTTGCGGATGGTCCAGGTGAGCGTCTGCCCATCTGCGGAGAACCGGGGGTTTCGTGCCGGCAGACCCTGCGCTGAAAGGCGCCAGGCACGGCCGCCGGCCAGAGGGACGAGCCAGACATCATCCTCGGCGACAAAAGCCACGAGTTCGGCGGAGACGTGCGGGTATCGAAGGTAGCAACTCAAACTCATGAAGCGATCCTACCGATCGATACCGGTGGCGTCACCGCAGGGGAATCATCCGTGGTTCCCCGTACCCCTCGAAGCGTCCTCGACGGAGACGATCAGCCACCCACCGTGGACACGCTCCAGCGTCAAGATGATGTCCTGCACTTCGGGCCCGGGGGTGCTCTGGATCGTTGCCCCGTCGGCCCCTACCACCTGGTAGGAGCTCATGGTGCTGGTGGCCGCCACGGCCACCTGTTCCTCATCGGTCCCCGGGTTGATCCTGACATCGGATAAACGCGTCTTCAATCCGCGATAATGCAGCCCGCGGGACCGCAGTTGACTGGTCACCGCCAGATCCGGGCCCAGCGAGTCCCCTCCCCCTGCGTGGACTTGCCGCAAGGCATCAGCATCGGCTCCCGCCAAGGCAAGGTCCCTCCTCTCCGTCAGGGCCCGGGCCGCCTGGAGTGGATCCTCGGGAACCGGGGTGGAGAAGACCGACGCCTCGAGCACCTTCTCCGGTAGAACCCACGGCGGCTGCGTGGCGTCGCCCCCTTCGCTCGCCTCCGCATCCGTTCCGTCCTGTTCATGGGCCGGCCTCGAGACATCCGGGCCGGCCTCCGTCGCCGGGTGGGCCACCGGGGCGGGCTGGGGGCCCCAGCCGCCCCGGGTGGCAACCATGAGACCCGCGACGACCAGACAGAGCAGCACCCCAATCGCCGGGATCACGGCCCACCGCCGGCCCCGCCGAGCCCGGCCCCGGGCTCGATCGGGCTGGGGGTGGCGGTCGCCCCGTCCACGACGGGCGGGACGTCCGATTCCCCGCGGCCCCGCTGCCCCGCTGCCGGGGTGTCGCTTCCGGCCGCGCCCGAGGGTGGCCAGCCCACGGAACCACTCCCTCGGGCCGCGGCCCACCCTGCGCGTGGCCGGATCCGCAACGACATGGGTGACCATCTGTCCCAGGGCCTCGGGCCTCACGGCTTCTCGAAGGTTCACCGGCTCTGGTGTCGCGATCCGGAAGATCCGTCGCCCGAATTCCTCGGCTCCGGGCCGCTCTTCCTCGTCTTCGGCCAGCCCCGATTCAAGTAGTTCCACCAGCTCCGTCGGCACCCCTCCCAGCAGGCTGGACAATGGTGGTCGCTGATGGGTGGGCCCGGCGACCCGCCCCGTCACCATGTACCAGGCCAATGCCGCCAAGGAATATACGTCCCGGGCCGGTCGCAGCCGTCTGCCTCCGGATTCCTCGGGTTCGGAACTGGGAGCCCGGAAGCCGGGGGTTCCGGATTCGTCCTGCCGTCCACCCACCAGCACGGCCAACCCCAGATCACCAAGTTTCGGTTTCCCCGCCGCGGTGAACAGGACATTGCCCGGGGCGATGTCGCCATGAACGGCCCCATTCCCATGCAGGAACGCCACGGCTCCGGCCACGGGGGCAAGGACCGTCACCGTCTCGCCCAGCGTCAATGGTCCGCGGGCAGCGATCAGGTCCGCCACCGAGCCGCCCGGAAGGTACTCCATCAGGATGCCCTCGCCGTGATCGGTCGGGACCGCACCGATCAACTCCACGATGTGTTCATGACTCATCGAGGCCAGGGCCTGGACTTCCTTCGAGCAGCTGCCTTCTTCCCCACCGTCCTGGGCAGCGGCAACCTTCAGAGCGGCACGGACCCCCGTATGACGTTGCCTGACGACATATACGGTTCCGCTACTTCCTCGCCCGAGTTCGTGTTCAAGTGCCCAATCCTTCAACTCTGGTCGACGTCTCCACTCGTTCGGTGCACCCATCCTCCATTTCTATCGAATGTCGCGCTGACCTGCAGAAGTTATCCACAGCAACGGATTCGACCCCAATTCGAACCTGCCACCGACGGCGAGTAGCGTATGGCGCATGACCATCTCCTTCCAGCGGCTGGGCTTCGCCCCGGACTACGTTGATTACCAGGAGGCCTGGGACCTGCAACGCCGGATCCACGATGAAGTGGCTGCCCGGATGCATGGGCCAGAAGTCCTCCTACTCGAGCATGCCGCCGTCTATACGGCCGGCAAACGCACCGAACCCCAGGATCTGCCGGTTGATGGAACCCCCGTCATCTCCGTGGACCGCGGGGGCAAGATCACCTGGCATGGCCCCGGGCAGCTCGTGGGCTACCCCATCGTCGAACTGGCCAACCACTCCGGCATCCGCGACTACGTCCACCGGCTCGAGGAGATGCTGATCAACGTCGTCGCCGACTTCGGCATCACCGCACAGCGGGTCGATGGCCGGGCCGGAGTCTGGGTCCTGGGCACCGACGGCGCCCAGGACCGGAAGATCGCCGCCATCGGCATCCGTGTGGACCATGGAGTGACCATGCATGGTTTCGCGCTGAACTGCGATAACGACGACGACGCATTCTCGCGGATCATCCCCTGTGGCATCACCGATGCCTCCACGACAAGCATCACCGAAGAATGCGGCCGAACAGTCCGCACCCTGGACGTGCTCGACCGGGTCCAGGACGAACTGACCCGCCTACTCGAACCAGCCATCAAAACGAACACCCCCATCGCCGATGAAGGAGCCCTACTGTGAGCCTCGCCCCCGAAGGACGCCGCATGCTGCGCATTGAACAGCGCAACTCGGCAACCCCCGTGGAACGTAAGCCCGAGTGGATCAAAGCCAAGGTTGAAATCGGCCCTGAATATGTCGAGATGAAGAAGCTCGTCAAGGACAAGGGCCTGAACACGGTCTGCGAAGAGGCCGGCTGCCCGAACATCTTCGAATGCTGGGAGGACCGCGAAGCGACCTTCCTCATCGGCGGCTCCGAGTGCACCCGTCGCTGCGACTTCTGCCAGATCGACACCGGAAAGCCGGCCGCCCTGGACCGTTCCGAACCCTTCAAGGTCGCCCAGTCCGTGAAGCAGATGGGTCTGCGCTACGCGACCGTGACCGGGGTGGCCCGCGACGACCTCGAGGACGAGGGAACCTGGCTCTACGCCGAAACCGTCCGCCGGATCCACCAGTTCAACCCGGGCACCGGCGTCGAACTGTTGATCCCCGACTTCTCCGGCAAGAAGGAATACCTGGACGAGATCTGCGCGTCGGCCCCGGAGGTATATGCCCATAACGTCGAAACCGTCCCGCGGCTGTTCAAATCGATCCGTCCTGCTTTCCGCTACGAGCGCTCGCTGGACGTCATCCGCCGGGGGCACGACAACGGGATGATCACCAAGTCGAACTTCATTCTCGGCATGGGCGAAAACCCCGAAGAAGTCGTCGATGCCATGAAGGACCTGCACGAAGCCGGCTGCGATCTGCTGACCATCAACCAGTACCTCCGCCCGTCCGAACGGCACGCCCCCGTGGACCGTTGGGTAAAGCCCCAGGAATTCGTCGAACTACAGAAGCTCGCGGAGGAAATCGGCTATCTGGGCGTCATGGCCGGACCGCTGGTGCGCTCGTCCTACCGCGCCGGACGCCTCTGGGCGGGCGCCATGCGCAAGAAGGGTCTGCCCATTCCCGAGGACATGGCCCATATCGAGAGCTCCGGAACGACCAAGCAAGAGGCAGCCACTCTCCTCGCTGCCCAACAGTAACTCGCCGATCACGTAGAATTGGACCACTATGGCCAGAACTTCTAACTCCCCCGCAGACGACGGCGCCAAGCCCAAGCGTTCGTTGTTCTCCCGCAAGCCCAAGGCCGAGAAGGCCGCCAAGGAACCAGGTCGGCTGAAGCAGCTCGGCCAGGTCTTCCAGATGACCCGGCGTAATGACCCCAACGCCGTGTGGTGGATGGTCCTGGCATTCTTCGGCATCATCGCCGTTGGCCTGGTCATCGGACTGGTGATCAACAACTGGATCACCACACTGCTCGTCTCCATTCCGCTGGGCTTGCTGGCAGCATTGCTCATCCTCTCCCGTCGTGCCGAGAAGGCCGCCTTCAAGCAGCTTGAAGGCCGTCCGGGTGCCGCCGGCGCATCCATGTCCGTCTTGAAGCGTGGCTGGATCCTCACGGAACAACCCGTGGCGGTCAGTCCCAAGACCCAGGACCTCGTCTTCCGCGGCATCGGTCGCTGTGGGGTCGTGCTGGTCACCGAAGGGCCGACCCACCGGGTTCGCCCGCTAGTGGATGCCGAGCGCAAGCGAATGAACCGTGTCCTGCCGAACGTGCCGATCCACGTCATCAACGCGGGTTCGAACGATGGACAGACCGGTTTGGGCGATGTGTCCAAGAAGATGAAGAAGTTCCCCAAGACGCTCAATAAGCAGGAAGTCCATGCCGTGGACATGCGTCTGTCCACGTTGGGCAGCGCGAAACTTCCCATTCCCAAGGGCATCGACCCCAATAAGGCCCGCCCTGATCGCCGTTCAATGCGCGGGCGCTAAAGAACGACTACGCAAAAGTGCCGGTTTCCTCCACGAGGGAACCGGCATTCTTCATTTGAGGTGGGACCGCACGCCAGCGGTACCCACCCATCTCGTTGCCGATGGCGGCGACGCCAAAGGAGCGATCCCCGACGGCCGGCACCCGGTGTTCGGCTAGTAACAAGGCTGTGCACCAGGAGACTGCTGAACTAAGTGGAATTGGAGCGACCGTTTTGCGCGTATCGACGTGTGGGACGGCTGCTTGCATCATCCGGGGCGGGAATCTGGGAGCCCTTCCTGGTTCTCGGCACTGGCCGTGAGGTCCTGAAGGGCTCTTCAGGGGCCCCAGAGGCCGTTGTGGGAGCGGGCCCCGGGCCCGGACGGCCTCAGACGATGGTCCATCCGGTGTTTGCGCCGGTCACCCGAGTTTCAGGAGACGTTTCAGATTCACTGCCCCGGCCCGTAGCCTCCACCAGGCATCGTTCTTTGCCATGCCCCGATACCGTAGTCGCCGGTTCCCGCGAGTCATCCAGGCAATGGAACGCTCGACCATCGGCCGATGACGCCGGTAATCGGCAACGAACCCGGGACCCACCGCTTCGGCCCGGTGGGCCCGCATCAACTCGTGTTCGGGATGCCGATCGATCTTCCGTCCGCTTTCGGAGGTGGTGCACCGGTCCCGCAGCGGGCATCCCCGGCATCCGGCACCGAAGGTCGAGTAACCCCTTTGCCGAAATCGTTCGGGCGAGCCCGTTGGGGCAAGTGAGCGTGTTTGCAGCCGGGTCGTAGGTGAACTCGTCGATGGTGAACCCGTCGGCAATAGCCCGGTTCAAGGGCTTGGGCTTGATCAACGCCTGATGCCCTGAACCAGCCAGGGACTTCAGCATGGACGCCGAACCGTAGGCCGAATCGGCCAACACCTGCACCGGTGAGACCCCGATGCTGTGGTCTTCCCCGAGCAGGGCGGCGCCGGCGGCCGGGTCGGTGGAGTCCGGCCCGGTGGCCATGGTCAACTTCGCCGCAGTCACCAACCCGGTATCGGGCTCGATGATCAGATGGCCCTTATAACCATCACGGCGTTCCTGTCGGGTCTTGTGCGCGTGGCGGGCCTGGGTGTCCACGGTGGAGATCAGCCGGTCCGGTGCGACCTTCCGGGCGATCCGCCACCTCCCGTCCGTGCCGTCGGGTCCCTCGGCCGGTTCCACGTCCTGCCCGGAGACCAACGCGAGCAAACCGTATGCTTCGGCGGCCTTCGAGTCCACTTCGAGGGTGTCGGGGGCCACTGCTGCGAGCAGGGCGATCGCGTCGTTGACCAGCGCCGATACCAGTTCTTGTTTGGCATACTGGTCATCCTAGGCAATATCTGGTTTGCCGGTGCGCTGGTAGTCGCAGCCACGCGTGTGGGCGGCGACGAGGTCCTGGCCGGCGGGGATATCGGGGCCGTAGCGGCGGATTGAAGCGATCAGTTGGGTGATGGTGTCTTGCCGGGCGACGGCATCGTCGAGGACCGTGGAGTCCAGGGCGCGGCGGCGTTTACCGGCCAGGATGCCGGTAGCAGTGACTGCTTCGCCGATCGCGTCCATGATCCGGTGCGGGTTCGGCGAGGCGGCCAGGCGCTTGCGCCAGTACGTCAGTGTCGAGGGATGGAACGCGGTTCCGGTCAGCTCGGAACCGCAGGCCGCTTTCCATCGCGGGTCAGACGTCAACGCCTCGGCCGTTTCGCGGTCAGAGAGCCCGTGAAGGGCCTGCAAGACCATGACCGAGCCGATCACCGGTGCCGGGGATCGAGGGCCGACCACGCTTGGAGATGAAAAGGTCCTCCATCATTGAATCCGGGAACAGCTCCTGCCGGTTTCCGGCGAGGAACGCGAAGGCGCTTCCCGGGGCCAATAGTTCCCCGGCCAACGCCTCCACGTCCAGATACTGCCGCTGTGAATCCTGTTTCCCTGCATGTATCCAGTCTTAACGACCGGCAGCGCAAGTCCAGCAGGCCCGCCTTAAACCCTCGAAATCGTTCAGCAGTCTCCTAGGCCGGGGACGCCCCATCTGCCCCGTCCAAGGTTCGGGGGAAAGGACATCTTGGAAAGACCGGCCTTGTATCTGATCACGGCTTCCCTGGGCGGAACTGCTGGTGGTCTCGGGCTAGACAATATGCAGTGAGCGTCGCGGTGGCGTCGTAGGACTGGAACCCCGAGTTCAAAGCTAGGCGTGGATTGCCAGCCCTGCGGTCTTTCCCGTTCAGCCGGACGGGTGTGGACTGGTAGAGCCACATTTGAACGTCTGGAGGTTCCAGTCATGAATCAGCGTACCTACGTCGGTCTGGATGTCCATGCCCGCTCCATCCTGGGCTGCGCAATCGTTCAACGCACCGGCGAGATCAAACGCCAACGCCTGGCCGGAAACAACACCGGAGTCGTGGACTGGATCAAAGGCCTGAGCCCTCCGGTCCGCGTCGTCTACGAGGCAGGCCCCACCGGCTTCGGTCTCGCCCGTGCCTTGGAGACGCCAGGGTTTACCTGCGTGGTCGCCGCCCCCTAGAAACTCCGACATCCGGCCGGGGATCGGGTGAAGACCGATGCCCGGGATGCGGAGCATCTGGCACGGTTGAACCTGCTGGACCAGTTCACCGCGGTCGCGGTCCCCGACTCCGCGCGGGAAGCTGCCCGGGTTCTGGTCCGTGCTCGTGAGGACGTCCGTTCCGATTTGATGCGGCCCAGG
This sequence comes from Arthrobacter sp. AOP36-C1-22, assembly GCF_052377515.1. NCBI lineage: Bacteria > Bacillati > Actinomycetota > Actinomycetes > Micrococcales > Micrococcaceae > Arthrobacter > Arthrobacter sp. AOP36-C1-22. The sequence goes on from NZ_JBQSWW010000046.1 coordinate 11,604, forward strand.
CACCGACTCTCCAAGCTATTGCTGCGCCACGGGATCGTTTATTCCGGAGGCACTACGTGGACGAACGGGCACCATACGTGGCTGCACCAGCAGCACTTCGAGGATCCTTCCCTGCAGGCTGCTTACGTCACCTGCCTGGAGACGGTGGCAATGACCTTTGATCGAAGGAACCGCCTCGATGTCCGGATCGCGGCCCTGGCTGAGACTGAGCCCTACGCCGAAGTCGTTCACGCTTTGATGTGTTTGCGTGGAATCAGCGTACTGACCGCGTTCGGGTTAGCCGTCGAGGTCGGGGACTGGAACCGGTTCACCGGCAAGACCATCGGCGCCTACCTAGGCTTGGTGCCATCGGAGCATTCCTCAGGGGCATCGCGTTCCTTGGGGTCGATCACCAAGACCGGGAACACCCTCGCCCGTCGGCTGCTGGTCGAGGCGGCCTGGAACCACCGGCGAAATTACCAGCCCACCAGGGAGATGCAGGCACGTTGGGAAAAAGCCGACGAGGCTTCCCTTGTTCGTGGGCATCAGGGTAATCACCGGCTGCGTCGCCAGTGGGAGAAGTTCGAGGCCCGCAAGAAGCGCCGGGTGATCGCCAACGTGGCCGTCGCCCGGGAACTGGCAGGTTGGTGCTGGTCCCTGTCAGCACCAGTGCAACGGGAGCACCCATGGCCAGCTGAATAGGGAAGCGTTCCGTCGCCTACCGGTGATCATCCGGCCTGGCAGCGTGGAGGAAATCCGCGATACACCTATGGGCCACCGGCGCTTGTCGGTGATGCCCGATATTGCTAGACCAGCGGTCATCCTCCAGCCGAACACCTTGTCCTGCGGTAATCAATCCGCGTATATCAGTCTGACAGCGCCGTCGTAGAAGACGCGCCAGCCCAGGACCACCACCAGACGACGGGAACGAAAAGAGCGGTCCACGACAACCAGCCGCGGACCGCTCACCTCTGCCCCTTGACAACTCGTAGCTACATATCGGTGGTCGACTTCCAAGGCGGTCTCGCCGAGGGCCCGGCCCAGGTTGGCCGCGGATAGGCAGCAGAACCCGATCTCGTAATGCTGCCAGCCTGCGACCCATGCGATGAACGTGGACCAGTGGCCGCTGCGACTGGTGAACATGTCGCGATGTTCCCTCATGAGGGACACGTGGTTGTCCCACATGTCCGCCGGGATCCCACGGACTTCGCTACGTGCCCGTTCGAGGAGGTAGGGGGTGGACTTCCAGGTTCGGCAACTGCGTAGCCAGGGGAAGAGGGCCTTGCAGCCGGGGTGTTCGTTTTGGTGGTTCGACTGCTGTGGCGTTGCGCTGTGCTGTTCCATGCCTTTAGGGGGTGCGGACGCTTCACCGTGTCCCGCCGCACCCCCTGTTCCGGCATCACCATTTCGTCGTCTGGACATTATTCTCTCAGGACACCGCCGATACCACTTAACGGCCCGCAGGAGGGTGTGCGACAGGCCTATGTACTTTATAAATTAATTAGTTATAATTCATTCTGTGACTAGCATGAACCACAGCGTCGTGGCTCCTACCGCTGTTAGTTGCCTGATGTAGGGGGAAACAATGTCGAACACGAAAGTCGAAATACGCATCACAAAGATTCACTGTGGCAACACCGAGGATGTTACCGGCCCCGATGAATTGTATTTCACGAGCATGTTAACCGATGGCTCTGCGGAAAAACTCAGGCCGAAGTCGTCGGGATAATCTCGATCAAAGACAACCAACACAAGTACCCAAACGCGCTGATCTATAGCGACATTCTCGCTAATGACCGGTCCATTCGCGGCGGAGTTGTAGCCTTCGACGAAGATAGCAGCAAGGACTGGGCGAACAAGCCGAAATGGATCGAGAAATTGAAAGATGGTGTAATCAAAGGCCTGAAGGCTTCAGGACACCCCGTGGCTGTCAGCGGGGGCGAGATCTTGGATTGGGGATATAAGATCGCCGACGCAATCATCAAGGCTGATAAAGACGACAAGCTTGGCGAAAAAGAGCTGGAAGTGTCTGCGTCCGGGCCCGAAACGGAAAAGATCACGTGGCATTTCTCGAAAAAGGGAGACTGGTTCGGATACTCGAGCTGGAACTACACGGTCGATTTCGAAATAGTCCGAACCCCGGTTTCAACGGCGGACGAGACGTCGAATACGCTCTACCAGCGGCACGACAGCGGATT
>NZ_JBQSWW010000047.1:0-10214 GCF_052377515.1 Arthrobacter sp. AOP36-C1-22
GCCCGCCCGCCCCCCCGGCTCCGCTCGAAACGGGGCGGGTCCCCGCCGGTAGGGCACCGGAAGAACAAGCTAGATCACCACTGAGAATGGGGTTGCACATGGCGAACTACACCGCCGCTGATATCAAGGCGCTTCGTGAACGTACCGGCGCAGGCATGATGGATGTGAAGAAGGCCCTCGACGAGGCCAACGGTGATGCCGAGAAGGCCATCGAGGTCATCCGCGTCAAGGGCCTCAAGGGCGCCACCAAGCGCGAGGGCCGTTCCGCGGCCGAAGGCCTCGTGGCCGCCAAGGTCATCGACGGCACCGTCGGCTACATGATCGAAATCAACTGCGAGACCGACTTCGTCGCGAAGAACGACAAGTTCATCGCACTGGCCGATCAGGTCCTCGAAGTGGCCGTCTCCACCGGCGCCACCGATCTGGATGCGCTGCTCGCCGCCGATGTGAACGGCAAGAAGCTCGCCGACGTCGTCGTCGAAGAAGGCGCCATCCTCGGCGAGAAGGTCGTGGTACGCCGCATGGCACGCCTCGAAGGCGCCACGGTCGATGCCTACCTGCACAAGACGTCCAAGGACCTCCCGGCGCAGGTCGGCGTGCTCATGGCCGTTGACGGCTCCGGCGACGAAGCCCACACCGTGGCCCACGACGTCGCGGTGCACACCGCGGCCCTGGCCCCGACGCACCTTTCCCGCGAGGAGGTCCCGGCGGAGACCGTGGCCAACGAGCGTCGCATCGCCGACGAGACCGCCCGCGCCGAAGGCAAGCCCGAAGCCGCGCTGACGAAGATCGTAGAAGGCCGCCTCACCGGGTTCTTCAAGGAGATCGTGCTGCTGGACCAGCCGTTCGCCAAGGACTCCAAGAAGCTGGTCGGCAAGGTCCTCGAGGAAGCCGGCGTGAACGCTACCGGGTTCGCCCGTTTCCGCGTAGGCTCCTAGCAGCGACACGGCGGCCGGTTTCCGCCCGCCCAAGCGGCAGTGATCAAGGGGGCGGCCACCACTATGGTGGCCGCCCCCTTGCCACGCCCAGACCTTTCCAGAACCACTGCACGACGGCGGACCCGGCTCCGCCAGAGGAGGCCCCCCCCGTGGAAGAAACCACCCAGATCGAAACGACACAGATCACCAACGAGGCCGGGACCCGGCGCAGGGTCCTGCTCAAGCTCTCCGGAGAGGTCTTCGGCGGTGGCAACATCGGCGTGGATCCCGTGACGGTCCGTGGTGTGGCCGAGCAGATCGCCGCCACCGTCGGTGAGGTCGAAACCGCGATCGTGGTCGGGGGAGGAAACTTCTTCCGCGGGGCCGAACTCTCCCAGTCGGGCATGGACCGCTCCCGCGCCGACTACATGGGCATGCTCGGAACCGTCATGAACTGCCTGGCCCTGCAGGACTTCCTGGAACAGGCAGGGGTCGAAACCCGCGTCCAGTCCGCGATCAGCATGGCCCAGGTCGCCGAGGCCTACATTCCGCGCCGGGCGATCCGCCACCTGGAGAAGAACCGGGTGGTCATCTTCGGTGCCGGGGCCGGACTGCCGTACTTCTCCACCGACACCGTCGCCGCCCAGCGGGCGCTGGAAGTACGGGCCGACGTCGTGCTCATGGGCAAGAGCGGGGTCGACGGGGTCTACACCGCCGACCCGAAGAAGGACCCGACGGCGGAACGCCTGAGCACGTTGACCTACGACGAGGCCCTGCTGAAGAACATCCGGGTGATGGACCAGACGGCGATGACCATGTGCAAGGACAACGGGCTGGAAATGCTCGTGTTCGGCATGGAGGGCGAGGGTAATGTCACCCGGGCCATCCGCGGCGAGGCCCGGGGCACGCGCGTCACCGTCTAGTCCGGTGGCATAGGATGAATGATGAGCGTGGAAAACAGCCCGGGTACCGCTGAGCGGCCCGGATTCTTAAGGAGAGAGTAGTGATCGAGGAAACCCTGCAGGACGCCAACGAGAAGATGGAACGGTCCCTCGAAGCGGCAAGGGAGGACTTCGCCACGATCCGGACCGGTCGCGCCAACCCGGGACTGTATTCCAAGGTGCTGGTCGATTACTACGGTTCCGCGACGCCGCTGCAGCAGTTGGCCTCCTTCGGGGTCCCCGACGCCCGGACCATCCTGATCACCCCCTTCGACGCCACCGCCCTGCGGGCCATCGAAAAGGCCCTCAGTGACTCCGAGATCGGCGCGAACCCCTCCAACGACGGCAAGGTCATCCGGGTCACGTTGCCCGAACTGACGGCCGAACGGCGCAAGGACTACGTGAAGATCGTCAAGGGCATGAGCGAGGACTCCAAGGTGGCCATACGCAACCACCGCCGCAAGGCCAAGGAATCGATGGACAAGATGGTCAAGGACGGCGAGGTCGGCGAGGACGACGGCGCCCGGGGCGAAAAGGAACTGGACGCGCTGACCAAGAAGGCCACCGACGTCATCGACGAGATGCTCAAGCGCAAGGAAACCGAGCTGCTGGACGTCTAATGCCCATGCCGACGCAACCCGACGGCGCCGACGGCGGCCACGGCGAAGCGCCGGGAGCCCCCCAGACGGCCCCGGGACCCATGTCACGACGTCAACGCCGTGAACTCGACGCCAAGCCCTCCAAGGCCGGGCGGAACCTGCCTGCGGCGATCGGCGTCGGCCTGGTCCTGTTGGCGGCCGTCCTGGTGGGGTTGTTCTTCTTCCCGCTGGCATTCGTGGGGATCATAGCGCTCTTTGCCGTCGTCGGTTCATGGGAAGTCAGCCGGGCGCTGACGGCCGCGAAGACCGAAGTGCCCCTGCCTCCCTTGGCGGTGGCCGGGATCGTCCTTCCGTTCTCCGCCTATCTGGGTGGGGCGGAGGCACTGGGCTTCGCCTTGGCCGGCAGCATCCTGCTGGTGCTGGTCTGGCGGATCGTGGAGGGCGCCGCGGGGGCCTTCCGTTCGGTGGTCGCCTCGACCTTCGTGGTCCTCTGGGTTCCGTTCCTGGCCAGTTTCGCCATCCTGCTGATGCTCCAGGAACGCGGCAAGATCCTCGTATCGGTGGTCCTGCTGCTGGTCGTCGCCAACGACACCTTCGGCTATGTGGTCGGCGCCTCGATGGGCAAGCACCCGATGGCACCGAAGATCAGCCCGAAGAAATCCTGGGAGGGATTCGCCGGCTCCTGCGTCGGCGCGATCATCGTGGGCATTCTGTGCGTCGTGTTCCTCCTCGAGAGCCCCTGGTGGATCGGGATCCCGTTGGCCCTGGCGACCGTGGCCGCAGCGACCGCGGGGGACCTGGCCGAGTCGATGGTCAAGCGGGAGCTGGGCATCAAGGACATGAGCAACCTGCTTCCGGGCCACGGCGGCGTGATGGATCGCCTGGACTCCGTGGTCTTCTCCATCCCCATCGGTTACATTATTTCGGTGCTGCTGCTGCCCGGCGCGGACGACACCATCGGCCTGCTGCTGCCCTAGGATGGGACCAGTAGTGTGGTGGCCGGATCCGGCCACCAGGGAATTGTTCATCATGTGCAGTGCAAGCTTGAGGGAAGTTAATTGAGTCAGGACAGCCAGCAGAAGACCCAAGCCCCCTTCAACCGGGTCGACTCCGGGGAATTCGGCTACAACGTCAAGCAGGTCGACCATTTCCTGTCCCGCGCCCGCGCGACCTACAACGGGACCGGTGACGATGAAAGCGTGGTCACCAGCCACCTGGTGCGCCGGACGTCCTTCGAACCGCAGAAGGGCGGATACTCCGCCCAGGAGGTCGACGCGGCACTGGACCGCCTCGAGGACGTCTTCGCCCAGCGTGAACGTGACGCCCTGATCGAGACCGAAGGCCAAGACGCCTGGCTCGAACAGGTCGGTCGGCTCTCGGCCATCCTGCGCGGCCGCCTGCACCGCGAGCCGGGGGGACGGTTCCGTCGTCCGAGCCGGCGCAATGCCCCGAGCTACAACGTCGAGGACGTCGACGCCCTGTGCACCCAGCTGCTGGCCTACTTCGAGCAGGACGTGCCGATGAGCGTTGATGCCGTCCGCCGGATCGCCTTCCGCGAGGCCGTGGGCCAGGACGGATACGAGGAGAGCCAGGTCGATGCCTTCCTGGACCGTGTCGTGGAGTTGATGGCCTCCATCGACTGACCCGCAGCTAGTGCCGGCCCGCGGGGCCGGGCGCCGTAGTCCGCTCGGGGGCGTGCAGGCGGGTCATGACCCGGGTGGTCGCTTCGGCCGAGGGGCCCCGCGTGGCCCGGGACACGAGCACCGTGACGATGAAGGCCAACGGGACGGTCCACGCCGCCGGTTGGGTGGCCACCTCCAGGGCCATCCCCGAGAGCCGGGGCAGCACCGAAACCGCGGTCATGGCCGCGGCACATGCCAGCGCCCCGGAGAGCATGCCGGCCACGGCCCCGGCGGCCGTGAGCCCACGCCACCAGATGCCCAGCAGCAGCAGCGGGCAGATCGTGGAGGCCGTGAAGGCGAACACCGCCCCGATGGCCCCGGCCAGGGCCAGCGTGCTGGTGCCCAGGGCCAGCAGCAGCGGGATGACGCTGGCCAGCACCGTCGCATAGCGGAAGCCGCGCACCGTACCGCCGAAGAGATCTTGGCTGATCACCCCCGCCAGCGAGACCACCAGGCCCGAGGTGGTGGATATGAAGGCGGCGAAGGCCCCGCCGATCACCAGGGCGGTCAACAGGTTTCCCATCGTCCCGCCGACGATGCGGTGGGGCAGCAGCAGCACCGTGGCGTCCGCATTGCCCCCGGCGGCCAGTTCCGGAAGATAGGCCCTGCCCAGTACCCCCAGGACCGTGGGGAACAGATAGAACAGGGAGAGCAGCCCCAGTACGATCGACGTCGTACGCCGGGCCGAGGCCCCATCGGGGTTCGTGTAGAAACGGACCAGCACATGAGGTAGGCCCAGCGTACCGAACAGCAGGGCCACGATCAGTGAAATCGTCGCGTAGATGCCCGTTCGTCCCAGCACCTGCCGGGGCAGGTCGAAGGCCAGGCCGTCCTGGGTGGGGGATTGGCCGGTCAAGCCCAGCTGGAGGAGCAGGAAGACCGTGGGGATGGCCAGCGCGCCGAGCTTGAGCCAGAACTGGAAGGCCTGGACGAACGTGATCGAGCGCATCCCCCCGGCCAGCACCGTCAGGCAGACCGCGGTCATGACCAGGCCGGCCCCCAGCCATCCGGGCAGACCGGTGGTGATCCCCAGGGTCAGGGAGGCCCCGTGCAGTTGCGGGACGATGTAGAGCCACCCGACGACCACCACCATGATGCTGGTGACCAGGCGGACGGTCCGGCCGGCCAAGCGGATCTGGGCGAAGTCGGGGACCGTGTAGGCCCCGGACCGGCGCAGCGGGGCAGCCACGAAGAGCAGCAGCATCAGATATCCGGCCGTATATCCGATGGGGAACCAGAGGGCGTCCTGGCCCGAGACGACGATGAGCCCTGCGATACCCAGGAAGCTGGCCGCCGAGAGGTACTCCCCGCCGATGGCCGAGGCGTTCCACCAGGGTTTGACCGTCCGCGAGGCGACATAGAAGTCCCCGGTGGTCCGCGACAGGCGCAGCCCGTGCACGGCAATGAGGACGGTGGAGACGACGACGGCGGCGATGGCCAGCAACGAGGTTCCGGCATTCATTCCCGGGTCACATCCAGATACTGTGCCTCGTAGCGGGCGCTGACCCGGTTGTAGAGGAAGGCGCCCAGCAGGATGATCGGGTACACCCCGACCCCCAGGACCAGCCAGGGCAGCGGGATGGTCAGCAACCGGATGTCCTGGATCTGCGGCCAGAACGTGACCACGACGGCCAGGCACAGCAGAAGCAGCAGGAACCCCAACGCCACCGACAGGGACAGACGCAATTGCGAGCGGATCAACGATCTGACGTAGAACTCCGCGGCGGGGTCGTGGCTGGCCCGACGTCGGGCGATGCCCAGCGGCGCCCCCTCCGGTGCGGTGACCCTGACCCGGGCCGGGAGCGGGGAGGGGCCGGGGGTCGGGCCGGAATCCGGGGTGGTCATGAAGGCCTGATGCGGTTGGCCGCCAGTTGTTCGCGCAGCTGCGGCAGAGCGCGTCGGCTCACCGGCAGCTCCGTGGCCCCGATGATGACCGAGGCCTTGCCCGGAGCCAGCTTGACCTGGTCCACCCGGTCCATGGCGACCAGGTATCCGCGGTGGATGCGTAGATAGCCCGCGGAACCCCATTGCTGTTCCAGATCGTTCAACGGGACCCTGATCAGATAGCTGGCATCGGCGGTGTGCAGGCGGGCATAGTCTCCCTGGGCCTGGACATAGCGGATCTCGTCGCGCCGGATCATCCGGGTGATTCCCCCCTGGTCGACCGTGACGACCTCGGGTTCCTGGGGGCCGTCCTGGATCAGTTCGCAGACCCGGCGCACCGACTCGGCCAACCGTTCCGGACGGATCGGCTTCAGGACGTAATCGACGGCGGCCAGTTCGAAGGCCTCCAGCGCCTGCGCCTCGTCGGCGGTGACGAAGACGACGGCGGGGGGACGGCTGAAGCGGGAAATCACGCGGGCGATGTCCAGCCCGGACAGGGACGGCATGTGGATGTCCAGGAAGAGGGCATCGACGTCGAACTCCTGGAGCGCCTTCAGGGCAGCAGCCCCTGAGGTCGCCCGGTGGATCCGGCCCACCCGGGCATCACGTTCCAACAGGAAGGCCAGTTCCTCGACGGCCGGCAGCTCATCATCGGCGACGACGACATTGATCATTCCCATAGTCTAGGGACAGCCTGCCTGCCGGGCACTCACAGCGGCGGTCCGGCGTCGTAACCGGGCTGGAATTTGGGGATACGCACGGTGATCAGGGTCCCTGCCCCGGGGGCGGTGTCGATGACCAGCCCGTGGTCGTCACCGTAGAGCTGGCGCAGACGCACGTCGACATTGCGCAGTCCCACATGAACGCCGTCGGTCGTCCCGGCCAGCAGGGCACGCAGCTCCTCCGGATCCGCGCCCACCCCGTCATCCTCGACGGTGATCTCCGCGAACTCCCCGTCGTCGGCGGCCGTGAGGGTGATCAGCCCGCCGGTGGCCTTGCCCTCCAATCCGTGGCGCACCGCGTTCTCCACCAGCGGCTGCAACGACAGGAACGGGATGACGGTGCTCAGGACCTCCGGGGCGATCGCCAACGAGACCTTGATGCGTTCGCCGAACCTGGCCTTCTCCAGGAGGAGGTAGCGGTCGATGGCCTGCAGCTCCTCGGCCAGGGTGGTGAAGTCCCCGTGGCGGCGGAACGAGTACCTGGTGAAGTCGGCGAATTCCACGACGAGCGTCCTGGCCCGCTGCGGGTCGGTGTTGATGAACGAGGCGATCGCGTTGAGGCTGTTGTAGATGAAATGCGGGCTGATCTGGGCCCGGAGGGCGCGGACCTCGGCCTCCATCAGCAGGGCCCGCGATTCGTCCAGCTCGGCCAGACCCAGCTGGGCGGCCACCCAGGCGGCCAGCTCGGTGGTGGCCCGTACCAGGCCGGCGTTGGCCCGGGGGGCCAGGGCCACGACGGTTCCCACGGCGCTGCCGCGGACCAGGATGGGGGCGTAGACGCCGTCGGCCCCCGGTCCACGGATCACCTGGGTCCGGGCCGCGCGCACGGCATCGGCCGAATGCCCTTCGATCCGGCCCGGCTCCCGGGACACGGTATCGGCCAGTGGTCCGTCCAGGGCCAGGACCGTCGCGGCATCGGTGATCGCCAAACCCTCGCAGCCGAGTACGTCGCGGAGTTGCCGGGCGGCCCGTCCGGCCCCCTCGGAGTGCAACCCCGAGCTGAAATGCGGGGCCGCCTGGGACACCCGGTGCAATGTCTCGTAGGTCGCCCGGTCGGCATCGGTGCCCAGGTCACGGGAGGAGCGCAGCACATGGAACCCCACGTAGTAGACCACGGCCACGGCAATGGTGATGATCGCGATGATCAGCGTGGTCTGGGCGGCGGCGGAGAGCATGCAGACAGCCTAGACGCCGGCCCGCGGTGTCGTCGGGGGACGGCTTCGACGGCCGTGTCGGGCCCGACCGTTCGGCGGGACCAATGACCGTTGGGCGCATGGGGCGCACCGCTGGGCCACGACATGCTGCGGGTCGCTTCACTATCGGTTGATGGTGCCCGAGAGTGATGGGTGTCACTCTTCCGCCGAGGATGCGTGTGGACACGGTTTGTCCCGCGGCGGATGGATGCCACCACCCTTGAGGAGAAGAAAATGGCCCACCCCACCAGCCCGGACCCTGTTCCGCAGGACGGCACCGACGCCGCCCTACGGACCGATCCCGCCCCGGACCAAGTGTCCGAGGAATTCATGGCCGTCCAGGCCAGCGACGAGTTCCAGGATCTGCGCAAAACCCAACGCAGCTTCATCTTCCCGATGGCCATCGCCTTCCTGGTCTGGTACTTCGCCTACGTCCTTCTGGCCGACTACGCCCACGACTTCATGTCCATCAAGGTGATCGGGAACATCAATCTCGGTCTCCTGCTGGGACTGCTGCAATTCGTCTCGACCTTCGGCATCACCGCGGCCTACGTCCACTTCTCGAATAGGAAGCTGGACCCCAGGGCCACGGCCCTGCGCGATCGACTCGAAGCCAACGTCGACGAAGGAGACCTGAAATGAGCCTTCTGTCCCTGACCGCCGCGGCACCACTGGCCGCAGCGACGGAATCGACGTCGGTGGGCAGCCCCATCGTCAACATCAGCATCTTCGCGCTCTTCGTCGGGGTCACCCTGGTGATCGTGTTGAAGGCGAGCAAGAACAACAAGACCGCCGCCGACTACTACGCCGGCGGGCGTTCCTTCACCGGAACCCAGAACGGGACGGCGATCGCGGGGGACTACCTCTCGGCCGCCTCGTTCCTGGGGATCGTCGGGGCGATCGCCATCAACGGCTATGACGGCTTCCTCTACTCCATCGGCTTCCTGGTGGCCTGGTTGGTCGCCCTGCTGCTGGTCGCCGAGATGCTGCGCAACACCGGCAAGTTCACCATGGCCGATGTGTTGTCCTTCCGGCTCAAGCAGCGGCCCATCCGCATCGCGGCGGCCATCACCACGCTGTCGGTCTGCCTGTTCTACCTGCTGGCCCAGATGGCCGGGGCCGGTGCGCTGGTCTCCTTGCTGCTGGGGATCGACGGGAAGATGGGCCAGTCGCTGGTCATCACCGTCGTGGGCGCGCTGATGATCGTCTACGTGTTGGTCGGCGGCATGAAGGGCACCACCTGGGTGCAGATCGTCAAGGCCTGCCTGCTCATCGCCGGTGTGCTGGTCATGACCATCTGGGTGCTGTCCATGTACGGCTTCAACCTCTCGGCCCTGCTCGGTGACGCCGTGGAGACCGCGAACAACCCGGCGCTGCTGGATCCGGGCCTGAAGTACGGTGTCTCGGAGGCCTCGAAGCTGGACTTCGTCTCTCTGGCCCTGGCCCTGGTGCTGGGCACCGCCGCCCTGCCGCACGTGCTGATGCGCTTCTACACGGTCCCCACCGCGAAGGAGGCCCGCAAGTCCGTGGTCTGGGCGATCTGGCTCATCGGGGCGTTCTACCTGTTCACCCTGGTGCTGGGTTACGGCGCTGCGGCACTGATCGGCCCCGAGCGCATCACCAACGCCCCAGGCGGGGTGAACTCCGCGGCCCCGCTGCTGGCCTTCGAACTCGGGGGACCGCTCCTGCTCGGGGTGATCTCGGCGGTCGCCTTCGCGACCATCCTGGCCGTGGTGGCCGGGCTGACGATCACCGCTGCGGCCTCGTTCGCCCATGACATCTACGCCAACGTCATCGCCAAGGGCAAGACGACCCCGGAGAAGGAGATGAAGGTCGCCCGTCGCACGGTGGTCGTCATCGGCATCGCCGCCATCATCGGTGGCATCGGCGCCCAGGGGCAGAACGTGGCCTTCCTGGTCGCGCTGGCCTTCGCCGTGGCCGCCTCGGCGAACCTGCCGACGATCGTGTACTCGCTGTACTGGAAGCGCTTCTCCACCCAGGGGGCCGTCTGGTCGATGTATGGCGGCCTGGCCGCCGCGATCATCCTCATCGCGTTCTCCCCGGTCGTTTCCGGCACCGAGACCTCGATGATCACCAGCGCCGACTTCGCGTTCTTCCCGTTGAGCAACCCGGGCATCGTTTCGATCCCGCTGGCGTTCCTGCTGGGCTGGTTGGGCACCGTGCTCAGCAACCGGAAGGAAGACCCGGCCAAGCAGGCCGAAATGGAGGTCCGTTCACTGACCGGTTTCGGTGCCGAGAAGGCCACCGACCACTAG
>NZ_JBQSWW010000048.1:0-9152 GCF_052377515.1 Arthrobacter sp. AOP36-C1-22
CCTAGGAAGTCAATGATGAGTACGACCACCGACACCCTCCGCGTGGCACCACCCCGGAACGAACACGCCGCCGCCCCATCGGGGCGCGGCACGGTCACCGCTGTCCGGACCGCCCGATTTGTCTCCCCCGGGTTCACCGGACAGGTCAGCGGAGCCCTGAATCTGGTCCCTTCTCCCGATTTCGAGGACGCGATCGCCCGGGCCTTCGAGACGCAACCCGATGCCGATGTCGTCATCGGCTGCCTGCCCTTTGACGCCACCGAGCCCGCCGTCTTCATCTGCGGTGCCAATGAGGCATACTCCGGCGCCACCGGCGATGTGGCCCCGGACAGCCGGACTCCCCGCATCCAGTCCCTCGTTGAGATCCCGGACGTGGCCGGATACGAACGCCGCGTCGAAGAAGCTCTGCGGTTGATTGGTGACGGACAGCTCGAAAAAGTCGTCCTGGCCCGTTCCAAGCTGGTGGCCGCCGATGGCCCGATCGACCCCCATGGGCTCCTGGAGCGGCTCCTGTCCTCCTCCGAAAATGGTTTCGGCTACCACATCCCGCTTGAACACGGGCGCTCCTTCGTGGGCCTGAGTCCCGAACTCTTGCTCGAACGAGACGGCTCCTCCGTCAGCTCCCACCCCCTGGCCGGATCCCGCCCGCGGAGTGGCGAGGACAACGAAGACCGGAAACGCGCCGCAGACCTGCGCACCTCGAGCAAGGATGCCCGTGAACACGGACTGGTCGTCGACGCCGTCACTTCCGGTCTGGCCCCGAATTGCTCCAATGTACGTGTCGAGGCCCAGGACACCACCACGACGGATTCCATGCTCCATCTCGGCACCTGGATCCGTGGGGACCTCTCTGCCCCCGGGACCTCGGGTCACCGGCCATCGGCCGCCGCCCTGGCCCGCACCCTGCACCCCACCCCTGCCGTATGCGGCACGCCGACCTCCGAGGCCCGCGCCCTTCTGCGACGCTTTGAAGCTAGCCGCGGCTACTTCACCGGCGCCGTCGGCTGGCAGGACCGCGCGGGAAACGGGGTGTGGGTGGTCGCCATCCGTGGGGCCCTGGTCGACGGCCCCACGGCCCTCATTTCGGCGGGAGCCGGCATCGTCGCCGGCTCCGATCCCCGATCGGAGGCCGCGGAGACCGGGGCCAAGTTGCGCACCGTCCTCGCGGCGCTGGGGCTCGGGGAAGGCGGCAATCGATGAACCCACAGACCATGAACTCAGCGACCCCCCTGCTGGCCGCCGGTGGCCGGCCCTGGCCAGCCGAAGCAGCAGCGGCCTACCGCCGTGACGGGTACTGGACCGGAGAACGGCTGGATCGCATCGCGGAGGCCGCGATCCGAGCCACCCCGGATCACCCTGCAGTGGTGGATGACCACGGACAGCTCAGCTATGCCGAGCTCGGCGCCCGGATCAGCCGACTGGCTGCGGTGTTCTCCCACCGGGGGCTCACCGATCGGGACCGGGTCATCCTCCAACTCCCGAACCGAATCGAACTCGTCGTCTGCGCCCTGGCCCTGATGCGCATCGGAGCCATTCCCGTTTACTGTCTGGGCAGCAGTCGTGAACGCGAGCTCACGGCCGTCGCCGACCGGGCGAAGGCCGTTGCCCTCATCGTTGGCGACATGACCGCGGACTACGACGCTGCCCGGGTCGCCGCCGACGTGGTCGAACAGGTCGCTTCAGCCAGGTGGGTCATGACCGCGGAGCAACTCCGCAGCGCCTCGATCACCGGCCGGGAGCTCGAGCAGACCTACCGCGTCTCGGGGACGGACGACATCGCCTTCCTGCAGCTCTCCGGGGGAACCACGGGTCTGCCCAAACTCATTCCCCGCACCCACGACGACTATCTGTATTCAATCCGCCGGAGCAACGTGGTGTGTGGACTGACGCCCCAGGACGTCTTCCTATCGGTGATCCCGGCCGTGCACAATTTCCCGATGAGCTCCCCCGGCTTCCTGGGCGTGCTGCTGGCCGGCGGCACCGTGGTCCTGACCGAAGACCAACTTCCCGGGGCCGTATTTGATCTCGTGGCCCTCCACCGGGTGACGGTGGTCCCGCTCGTTCCGCCGCTGGCGCATCTGTGGGTCAACCATGCCGAGCTGGAACCTGACGCCATCGGACAGCTCTCGAGCCTGCGGCTCCTGCAGGTCGGTGGCGCCAAGCTGGTCCCCGAACTGGCCCGACGGCTCATGGAGCTGGTCCCCGGGACTTTGCAACAGGTCTTCGGCATGGCCGAGGGACTGGTCTGCTATACCCGGCCCGACGACGATGCCGACACGGTCATCGGCACGCAGGGCCGGCCCATGAGCGCTGCCGACGAGATCCGGATCGTCGACGAGCAGGACCGCCCGGTCGCCTCTGGGCACCGCGGCCACCTGCTGACCCGGGGCCCCTATACGATCCGCGGGTACTTCCGGTCACCGGAGGCCAACCGCCAGGCGTTCACCGAGGACGGTTTCTACCGCACGGGTGACATCGTGCGACAGCGCGCCGACGGCTCCCTCATCGTCGAGGGGCGGTCCAAGGACCAGATCAACCGCGGCGGGGAAAAGATCTCCGCCGAGGAGGTCGAGGACATCCTGCTGGCCCATCCCGCCATCGACGATGCCGTCGTCGTGGCCGAGCCCGATGAATACCTCGGCGAACGCAGTGTCGCCATCATCGTCCCGGCACGTGCGGGCACCAGCGCGAATTCCGGAGTGGACCGGAAGTCGATCGCCTCCCATCTGCGGGACTGCGGCGTCGATGTCATGAAGGTTCCCGATCGGATCGAGACCACCGAACAGTTCCCCGTCACCGGGGTAGGAAAAATCAGCCGGGTTCGCCTGCGGACACTGCTGCGCGAGCAAAGGAGCACCAACGCATGAGCACCAACACCATGGACACGACGAACCTCGAAATCCCCGAGGCGCTTCGCTACGACTTGCCGCGCTGGGACGGGGTGAACCGGGTAGGCGATTGGATCTCCTGCCCGGAGCGCAGCATCCTCCTCGTTCACGACATGCAGAACCACTTCGTGGATAAGTATGCTGCTGACGCCGAACCGATGGACACCGTTCTGGGGAACATCGCCGAGCTCATCGCCCAGGCACGCCTACTGGGTATTCCGGTGGTTTACAGTGCCCAGCCCGGCGACTAGGATCCCGACGAACGTGCCCTTCTGACCGATTTCTGGGGCTACGGCCCTCGCACCGCGGATACCGGGATCGTGGGGTCCCTGACTCCCGCGGACGCTTCCGAAGTAATGCGCAAATGGCGCTACAGCGCTTTCCAGCGCACCGATCTGCTGGAACGCCTGCGCGCGGAAGGGCGCGACCAGTTGGTCATCACCGGGGTCTATGCCTTCATCGGCTGCTTGGCCACGGCCCTGGAGGGATTCATGTCAGATGTCCAGTCCTTCATCGTCGCCGATGCCGTAGCGGATTTCACCGCCGAGGACCACGCCCGGGCGTTGGAATGGGTTTCGGCACGCTGCGGCGTCGTGACGACGATGCAGCACCTCGGCGGCCAGTGGAAGCTGCAGACCGTGATCCGCGAGTCCGCAGCCCTGCTGGGCATTCCCGCCGCGGAGATCACTGCCGACTCCGATCTGGCCGATCTGGGTCTGGACTCGGTGCGGTTCATCCAGTTGGTCATGAAGCTCAAGAAGCAGGGCCTGGACGTCCCCCTGGAACGTCTGGTCCAGGGCGGACCGGTCTCGGGCTGGCTGAAGGAGGTCTAGAAGAGCTCGAGGCTGAAGGAATGGCCCTGCACCAGGGTGGCGTGCCATTCCTTGGCGGAGGAGTCCGTCAGGCTCGCGACCTGGTCGATGACCGCCCGCAGCCGGCCGGCATCGTCGGTGGCGCTGGCCCAGTCCTCGGCGAAGAGCGGTTCGAGATAACGGTCCCCGGTGTCCTCCAGCAACCCGACCAGTTCACCCAGCACCTCGAGCTGGCGCTGGTAGATGGGCTGGCGTTCCTGGCTGGTCATCACGTAGGCGGCGGCGAGCCCCTTCATCGCGGCGATCTCGTGATCGGTTTCCTCGGGGATGATGAGGTGGCCGTTGAACCGGGTCAGCCGGGTCGGCCCATAGACCGCCCGGGTGGCGTCGAAGGCCGACTGGCAGAACCTGCCGATGAACTGGCTGGTCATGTCCTTCAATGCGGCTGCGCCCTTGCGGGACTGGTCGTAGTGCTCGACCCATTCACCGGTGGCCTCCAGCCGGGCCAGGGCGCCGTCGATGGTCGCGGTATCGACCTCGGGCAGATACCAGCGTTGGGTGCAGTCGATGACCCGCGCCCGCTGGTCCGCATCACGGATCCACCGCAACTGGAAACGGCCGGCCACGATCGCGTCCTCCACATCGTGGACCGAATAGGAGATGTCGTCGGCCAGATCCATGACCTGGGCCTCCACGCATTTCTGCCGCGGCTCCGGGGACACGGTGGCACCGCCGTCGTGCCCCGAGCGCAGCCAGTCGAAGACGGGCAGGTCATCTTCGTAGACACCGAATTTTCCGGTCTGCCGGCCGTTGACGATGGGGGCCTCGCTCCGCCGCCACGGATATTTGCAGGCGGCGTCGAGGGTGGCACGGGTCAGGTTCAGACCTGCGGGTTCGCCGTCATCACGGAACTTCTTGGTTTCCAACCGGGTCAACAGCCGCAGGGTCTGGGCGTTGCCTTCGAATCCGCCGATGCCGGCGGCCAGTTGGTTCAGGGCCTTCTCGCCGTTGTGGCCGAAGGGCGGATGCCCCAGGTCGTGGGAAAGGCAGGCGGTGTCCACGACGTCGGGGTCGCAGCCCAGGGTGGCCCCGAGTTCGCGGCCGACCTGGGCGACTTCGAGCGAATGCGTGAGCCGGGTGCGCACGAAATCATCGGACATGGGGGCCACGACCTGGGTCTTGGCCCCCAGCCGGCGCAGTGCCGAGGAGTGCAGGACGCGGGCCCGGTCGCGTTCGAAGCTGGTGCGGTAAGCGAGCTTCTCCGGTTCGCCGACCCAGCGTTCCTCGTCGAAGGGCGTGTAGCCGGCCGGGCTGCGGCGGGTCTGCCGCTCAACCACCTGACACGTCCAGTTCGGCGGCGGAGATCATCGCACGGTGCTCCTCGTCCATGGACCTGCTGTCCAGCCACCCGTCGGGCAGATGCGTGCGTTTCGGCGATCCCGCCCGGCCGCGGGGGCCTTCGGCGCTGCCCCCGGGGTAGGGCACGTCGGCATCGAGTTCAGCGAGCAACTCGGCCAGCGAGTCCAACGTCTCCACGGCGGCCAGGGCCGCCCGCAGGTCCCCGCCGACCGCGTAGCCCTTGAAGTACCAGGCCACGTGTTTGCGGATGTCCCGAAGCGCCTTGCCCTCGTCCTCGAAGTACTCGACCAGCAGTTCGGCGTGGCGTTGGAAGCTGGTGGCCACCTCGGCCAGCCCGGGACGGAACCGGCGATCGAATCCCTCGAAGGCGGCCTGAAGGTCCCCGAAGAGCCAGGGCCGGCCCTGGCAGCCACGGCCCACGACGATGCCGTCGACCCCGGTCTGCTCGACCATGGCGACGGCGTCCTCCGCGCTCCAGATGTCCCCGTTGCCTAGCACGGGGATATCGGGCAGGGCGTTGCGCAGTTCGGCGATCGCGTCCCAGTCGGCCTTCCCGGAATAATGCTGGCCCGCCGTGCGCCCGTGCAGGGCCACGGCGGCGACGCCGGCATCACGGGCGATTTTCCCGGCCTCGATGAACGTCAGGTGGTCCTCGTCGATGCCCTTGCGCATCTTGATGGTCAGCGGGACGTCCCCGCGGGCTGCTTCGCGGGTGGCGGCTTGGATGATGGAGGTGAACAGATCCGTCTTCCACGGCAGGGCTGCTCCCCCACCGCGCCGGGTGACCTTGGGGACCGGGCAGCCGAAGTTCAGGTCGATGTGGTCCGCGCGGTCCTCCTCGACGATCAGCCGCACCGCGGCGCCGACGGTGGCCGGGTCCACCCCGTAGAGTTGGACCGAGCGGATGCCTTCGTCGTCATCGTGGGAGATGATCCGCAACGACTGTTCATTGCGTTCGACCAGCGCGCGGGAGGTCACCATCTCGGAGACGAACAACCCGCCGCCGTACTCCCGGCACAGGCGCCGGAAGGCGGCATTGGTGATGCCGGCCATCGGGGCCAGGACGACGGGGGTGTCCACCGTGAGATGGCCCAGTTGCAGCGGGGGCAGCATCAGTTGGGGCGGGGTCGGGGTATCGGGGGTAATCACGCTCACGACCCCATTGTGTCAAGAACGGGCCGATCCTCCGAATGCCGCCGCCGGGAAGGGCCCTCCCCGGCGGCCTGGGTGCATTAGTTGGCGACGATGATCGTCGTGGTCACCACGGTCGCCGATCCGGCGGTGATCAGTTCATCGGTCAGATCCGCGAGCGGGGCCATGGCGTCGTCGACTTCGAGCTTGACCGGGTACTGGTGGGCCAGCATGGCCAGCAGACCGCGGACCGCCTCACGGGCCTCGGAGTCGGAAAGGGAGGGGTCCCAGCCCATGAGCACATCGGCCGGGGCGTCGACGCGGTCGGGCTCGTAGCTGATCGCGAAGGAGAGGATCTTGCCGCCGGATTCCTTGGGCTTGTCGCGCAGCACGATGGCGCCCTTGGCCCCGGTGGCCTCGTTGAGCAGCATGGTCTGGGCACGGCCCAGGGTCATCTGCGCCCGGTCCCACTCGTGGACCGCGTTGTAGAAGTCCGCGACCACCTGGGAGAGCTCCACCGACCCGGTGGCGGCCTCCTCCAGGGTCAGTCCTTCGTCCTCGAAGACCGGCAGGCGCAAGGAGTCCGGTTCCACGACGACCCCGCGGGACCTCTGGATCTGTTCCTGGCCGAGGGAGACCGTGAAGGCGGCCGCTGCTTCACCTTCGGCGCCTTCGACCGTGTACCTGGACTTCAGTGCGGTGACCCCCGACGGGGCCGGGAATTCGCGCAGCCGCCGCAGCAGTTCGGTGGCGACCCCCTGGCGGCGCAGGCCCGGGGCGACCTCCACGAAGAACCACAGCCGGTCGGGGTGCAGCGAGGACTCGAACAGCGTGCCGGCGCCGACCGGGACGCCCTCGTCGACGGCGACGAGCGTGCGGGCCCACGGGTCATCACCATCGGCACGGAGCATCGTGCGGTCGATATGGGCCTGTGGTGTGGATGGATCCCCGAGGATCTCCAGGAGGGCCAGGTCGTCGCCTTCTTGCCACGGCCGGTAGGTGAGGTTGCTCATGATGCTCCTGATGCGAGTTGGAGGTGGTGAAACGACTGCGGGCCGGCCACCGTGGGGTGGCCGGCCCGTGGGGGCTCAGGCGCCGAGTAGACGCGTGGCCAGGTAGGACTTCACCTGGTCCAGGGCCACTCGTTCCTGGTTCATGGTGTCGCGTTCACGGATGGTCACCGCGTGGTCCTCGAGCGTGTCGAAGTCCACGGTGATGCAGAACGGGGTGCCGATCTCATCCTGGCGACGGTAGCGGCGGCCGATGGCCCCGGAATCGTCGAAGTCCACGTTCCAGTGCTTGCGCAGCTCGGCGGCCAGTTCCTTGGCTTTGGGGGTGAGTTCCTCGTTGCGGCTCAACGGCAGCACCGCGGCCTTCACCGGGGCCAGCCGCGGGTCCAGCTTGAGCACGGTGCGCTTATCGACGCCACCCTTGGAGTTCGGGGCCTCGTCCTCGGTGTAGGCATCCACCAGGAATGCCATCATCGCGCGGGTCAAGCCGAAGGAGGGCTCGATGACGTAGGGGGTGAACCGCTCGCCGGTGGCCTGGTCGAAGTAGCTCAGTTCGGTGCCCGAGCCTGCGGTGTGGGCCCCCAGGTCGTAATCGGTCCGGTTGGCCACCCCCATCAGCTCGCCCCATTCGGAGCCCTTGAAACCGAAGCGGTACTCGAAATCGACGGTACCCGCCGAGTAGTGGGCGCGTTCCCCGTCGGGGACGTCGTACTGGCGCATGTTCTCCGGGTTGATGCCCAGATCCAGGAACCAGGCCCAGCAGGCGTCGATCCATTCCCGGTACCAGTGCCCGGCGTCTTCGGGGGCGGTGAAGAACTCGATCTCCATCTGCTCGAATTCGCGGGTGCGGAAGATGAAGTTGCCCGGGGTGATCTCGTTGCGGAAGGCCTTACCGATCTGGCCGATGCCGAACGGGGGCTTCTTGCGCGAGGTGGTGAGCACGTTGTTGAAGTTCACGAAGATGCCCTGGGCGGTTTCGGGGCGCAGGAAGGTCAGCCCGGCTTCGTTGTCCACCGGGCCGAGGTAGGTCTTGACCAGGCCGGAGAAGAGCTGCGGTTCGGTCCAGCCGCCCTTGTTCCCGCAATCCGGGCAGGCGATCTCCGACATGCCATCGACCGGGTCGCGCTTCTTCTTGGCGGTGAAGGCCTCGATGAGGTGGTCTTCGCGGTGGCGTCGATGGCAGCTGGTGCACTCGACCAGCGGGTCGGTGAAGGTCGCCACATGCCCCGAGGCCTCCCAGACCGCCTTGGGCAGGATGACCGAGGAGTCCAGGCCGACCATGTCGTCGCGGCCGCGCACGAAGGACTGCCACCACTCGCGCTTGATGTTTTCCTTCAGTTCGGTCCCCAGCGGGCCGTAGTCCCAGGCGGAGCGGGATCCACCGTAGATCTCACCGGCCTGGAAGACGAAGCCGCGCCGTTTGGCGAGGGAGATGACCTGATCGAGCGGGGACTGGGGCGCCATGAATTCAACTCCAATGGTTTACGAGGCCGCTGGTTGCGGTCCGTAGCGGGGTAACAATATCGGCCAAGCCTAACGTGATCGCCGTGTCCGCAGGCAATTTCACCTACCGGCGCCCCCGCGTGGGCCGGGCCAGCCGTCCGGCCGGGACGCTGGCCAGGACGACGGCGGCCAGGGTCAGCAGGGTGCCCAGCAACGTCGCCACGGCGATGACGGTGCCCGGGGCCGGCAGGATCAGGTCGATGGCCAGCGAGCCGACGAGTTGTCCGGCGATCATGCATAATCCGGAGATCAGCACGCCCAGGGATTTGACCAGCAGGGCGCCGATGGCGATGAACACGCAGCCGAAGACCCCTCCGGTGTAGAGCCACCATTCGGCGGGGAAGGACAGCTGGTGTTCACCCCCGAGGGAGCTGAGGCCCCACAGGATGAACAGGGCGGTTCCCCCGACGAGGAAATTGACCAGGGTGGCGGTGATGGGGGTGCCGTAG
>NZ_JBQSWW010000049.1:0-8851 GCF_052377515.1 Arthrobacter sp. AOP36-C1-22
TGCGCCAGGCGGGACGCTCGCTTCCCGAGTACCGCAAGCTGCGCGAAGGCGGGAACATGCTCGACTCCTGCCTGGACCCCGCGATGGCTTCGGAAATCACCCTGCAGCCGGTGCGCCGCCACGGGGTGGACGCGGGGATCTTCTTCTCCGATATCGTCATCCCGCTCAAGCTCGCAGGAGTCGGCGTGGACATCGTCCCCGGGGTCGGCCCGGTCCTGGACGAACCGGTGCGCACCGCGGCCGACGTGGCCCGGTTGCCCCAACTGACCGATGCCTCGCTGGATCCCATCCGGGAGGCCGTGGCCCTGACCGTCGCCGAGCTGGGCAGCACCCCGCTGGTCGGCTTCGCCGGGGCCCCGTTCACCGTCGCCGCCTACATGGTCGAAGGCAAGCCCTCCCGCGACCACCTGGGCCCGCGCCGGATGATGCACAACGATCCGCAGACCTGGAACGCCCTGGCCGAATGGGCCGCGGAAGCCTCCGGCGCGTTCCTGCGCGCCCAGCTGGAGGCAGGTGCCAGTGCCGGGCAGCTCTTCGACTCCTGGGCCGGAAGCCTGTCGCTGGCCGACTACGAGAAGTTCGCGGCGCCGTCCTCCACGCTGGCCTTCTCCCGGGTCAAGGACCTGGGCGTGCCGCTGGTGCATTTCGGCACCGGGACCGGTGAACTCCTGACGGCCATGCGTGACTGTGGTGCCGACGTCGTCGGGGTGGATTACCGGCTGAGCCTGGCCGAAGCCAACCGCCGTCTCTCCGGGGGGAACGTGCTGCAGGGCAATATAGACCCGGCCCTGCTGACCGCCCCCTGGGAAGTGCTCGAAGCCCATGTCCGGGACGTCCTGGCCTCCGGCGAGGAGGCTCCCGGGCATGTCGTGAACCTCGGCCACGGGGTGCCCCCGGACACCGAGCCCGAGGTGCTGACCCGGATCGTGGAGCTCATCCACTCCATCCCGCCGACCGCCGGCTGACGCCGTGCACACCTGACGGTCAGGACACGGGGCGATAATGGTGGGGGACCCTGGGCGGGTCCCCACCGCGGAAAGGACGTAGGGATGACGCAGGCCGGGCAGCTAGCCGGTACTCCGGGCCACGCCTCGGCACCCCGCGCGATCGTGGTCGGGGGAGGGATCTCCGGGCTTGTGGCGGCCCGTGAACTGTCCTTGACCGGACACCAGGTCGACGTCTTCGAGGCCTCCCCCCGCTTCGGCGGGGCCGTGGCCAGCCACCAGGTGGCCGGGCTGGACCTGGATGCGGGGGCCGAATCCTTCGCGGTCCGCTCCACCGCGGTGGCCGATCTGGCCACAGAACTCGGACTGGGAGCATCGCTCCAGTCGCCGAACCCCGCGGGGTCCTGGCTCTACCACGCCGTCGACGGCGCCAAACGCGGCGGCCCCCGCGCCATGCCGATGCCGGCCACCGCCCTGCTCGGCATCCCGGCGGATCCCTGGGCCGAGGACGTCAAGACGGTGATCGGTGCCGCGGGGTGTGTCCGGGCCGCCACCGATCTGGCCATGCCGGTGACCCGCCGCCAGGCCAAGGAACCGATCAGCCTGGGCGAGCTCGTGGCGGCCCGGATGGGTCAAGCCGTCCTGGAGTCCCTGGTGACCCCCATCGTCGCGGGGGTGCACTCGGCCGATCCGACGACCCTCGACGTCGATACGGTCGCCCCCGGTCTACGCGCCGCCATGGCCGAGCACCATTCCCTGGCCCGGGGAGTGGCTGCGCTGCGCGCCTCCGCCCCGGCGGGATCCGCCGTCGGCGGCCTGGCCGGGGGCATGCACCGGCTGACGGGGGCCCTGCTGGCCGAACTCGATGCCGCAGGAGCCCGATTGCATCCCGGAACCCCGGTCGTCTCCATCGCCCGGGCCGAACCCTCGCACGATCCCTCCGAGGACGGCTGGGACGTCACCGTCGAAGGGCGCGAGACCCCTGAGTCCGCCGACCGGCTGGTCATCGCCACCCCCGGACCCGCAGCAGTGGACCTGTTGGCCGGGCTGTTGCCCGATGCCGCGGCCCTGCGCCCGAAGACAGGCCATGGCATCGCCCTGGTGACGTTGGTCGTGGACCAGCCCGAGCTCGATGCCGCCCCGCGGGGTACCGGGCTGCTCGTGGCCCCCGGAACCCCCGGGATCCGGGCCAAGGCACTGACCCATGCCACTGCCAAATGGGAGTGGCTCGCCGATGAGGCGGGACCGGGAACGCATGTGCTCCGGCTGTCCTACGGCCGGCTGTCCGATGCCCCCGGCACGATCCCCGCCGACGACGCCGTCCTGCGTGATATCGCCATCGCCGATGCCTCCGCCCTGTTGGGGGTCCCCGTCTCGGCAGCGGACGTGGTGGGGTGGGACGTGGTGCGTCATGACGCGGCCCTGCCGTTCGCCACCACCGGCCACCGGGACCGCGTCGAGGCCTT
Source organism: Arthrobacter sp. AOP36-C1-22 (assembly GCF_052377515.1). Classification (NCBI taxonomy): domain Bacteria; kingdom Bacillati; phylum Actinomycetota; class Actinomycetes; order Micrococcales; family Micrococcaceae; genus Arthrobacter; species Arthrobacter sp. AOP36-C1-22. Next base: position 2,411 of record NZ_JBQSWW010000049.1, read on the forward strand.
TCGCACCGCCCTGGCCGGTCATCCCGGCCTCGAGGTCGTCGGCGCCTGGCTGGCCGGCACCGGGCTGGCCTCCGTCGTCGCCGACACCAGGGCCCGGACCTCCATCACCGCCAGTTGACCCCGGCCGAGAGGCCGCCTAGACCCCATCGAAATATCCAGCAGCAGAAAGTTGAGGCCACACCGTGAGCCAAGCACCTTCCACCACCGAAACCGGCACCCCAGACGCCCCGGAGGAAGAGCTCTTCTATACCCTGTGGACCGTGTTCAAGCGCGATTCCGACCTAGACCGCAGTGAAGGCGTCGAGGCCTTCGACGCCCTCGTCGCCGAACTCGCCGCCGCCGGCGTCGTGCTGCGCGGCACCTACGACGTGTCGGGGATGCGCAACGACGCCGACATCATGGTGTGGTTGCACGGGTCCACCCCCGATGACCTGCAGGCGGCCGTGCGCAAGATCCGCCGCACCTACCTCTTCGCCGAAACCACCCTGGTCTTCTCCGCCATGGGCGTGCACCGCGACGCGGAATTCACCAAGAACCACTCCCCGTCCTTCGCCCTGGGCAAGGAGCCGCAGAAGTGGCTCTGCTTCTACCCCTTCGTCCGTTCCTACGAGTGGTACCTGCTCGAGGGCGAGGAACGCGGCAAGATGCTGCGCGACCACGGCATGCTGGGCCGGGACTTCCCGCAGGTCCAGGCCAACACCGTCGCCTCCTTCGCCCTGGGCGACTGGGAGTGGCTGCTGGGTCTGGAAGCCCCCGAACTGATCGACCTGGTCGATTTGATGCGCCACCTGCGCTACACCGAGGCCCGCAACCATGTCCGCGAGGAGATCCCCTTCTACACCGGCAAGCGCATCAGCTCCGCCGAGGTGGCCGAGGTCCTGCGATGAGCCGGCCGAACGAGCAGTCCTTCGACCCGCGTGAAGGCTACGACGCCGCGGGGCGGATGGCCCCCAAACCCTATGACGCCATCCTGCTGGCCTCCTTCGGCGGGCCCGAAGGCCAGGAGGACGTGATTCCGTTCCTGCGCAACGTCACCCGGGGCCGCGGGATCCCCGACGAGCGGCTCGAAGAGGTCGCCACCCACTACCGGGCCAACGGCGGCATCAGCCCGATCAACGCGCAGAACCGGGCGTTGAAGTCGGCGATGGAGGCCGAACTGGCCTCCCGTGGGATCGAGGTCCCCGTCTACTGGGGCAACCGCAACTGGGACCCCTACATCCCCGAAACGCTGAAGCAGCTCCACCAAGACGGACACCGCCGGGTGCTGATGTTCTCCACCAGCGCCTATTCCAGCTACTCCAGCTGCCGCCAATACCGTGAGGACCTGGGCGTGGCCTTACGCGAAACCGGGCTCGAGGGCATCCTCGAGGTCGATAAGGTCCGCCAGTACTTCGACCACCCGGGATTCGTGGACCCCTTCGCCGAGGGGCTCTCCGCCGGACTGGCCGACGTGCGCTCCCAGCTGGCCGAGGCGGGCACCCCCGACGCCCCGGTACGGGTCGTCTTCGTCACCCACTCCATCCCGCTCTCCGACGCCGAAGCGGCCGGCCCCCGCGATCTGGCCCCCACCCTGGACACGGACGTGTATTCGGCCCAGCACCTGGCCGTGGGCCAGGCCATCCTGGCCCAGGTCCCCGAGGCCGCAGGGCTGGAGCATTCACTGGTGTTCCAGTCCCGTTCGGGCTCCCCGGCCACCCCGTGGTTGGAACCGGATATCAACGACGCCCTGGCCGACTACCGCCAGGAAGGCACCGGCGGCGTGGTCGTGGTCCCGATCGGCTTCGTCTCTGACCACATGGAGGTCCTCTGGGACCTGGACACCGAGGCCAAGGACACCTGCGCGGAACTGGGCCTGGCGTTCAACCGGGTGGCCACCCCGGGCACGCACCAGAAGTTCGTGCGCGGCATCGTGGACATGGTCTCCGAACGCCTGGCGGGACCGGACGGCACGGCCTTGCTGCAGGGCCGGGAGAGCGAGGTGGCCCTCGGCCCCTGGTTCGACGTCTGCCGTCCCGACTGCTGCTCCAAGGTCATGCGGGACGGCACGATCAAACCGACCATTGCCGCGGTGGACTCCGAGGTGGGGGTGCCCGCATCGTGAGCGAGGAACTGAACGGACCGGGCCCGGCGTCGGAGCCGGGCTTCCGCGTCGGCACCCGGGGGTCGGCACTGGCGATGACCCAGACGAGGACCGTCGCCGACGCCCTGAGCGCGGCCTCCGGACAGGGCCATGAACTGATCCGGGTCAAAACCGAGGGCGACGTCACCTCCGGCCCCTTGTCCCAGCTGGGAGGCACCGGGGTCTTCGCCGCGGTGCTACGCATGTCCTTGCTCGAGGGCGGCTGCGATGTGGCCATCCATTCGCTCAAGGACCTGCCCACGGCCCAACCCGGGGACCTGGTCATCGCGGCCACCCCGACACGGGTCGACGTCCGGGACGCGTTATGTGCCCGGGACGGACTCCGGCTCGACCAGCTCCCGCACGGAGCCAAGGTCGGTACCGGATCCCCGCGTCGTGGCGCCCAGCTGAAGGTCGCCCGGCCCGACCTGCAGATCGTGGGCATCCGCGGCAACGTCGGCACCCGGCTGGGCCGGGTGGCCGGTTCGGCCACTCCCGAGGACGACGGCGGTGTCGGGCGTGGGGTCCAAGGCGACCTGGACGCCGTGGTCCTGGCTGCCGCGGGACTCGAACGGCTGGGCCTGGGCGAACACATCACCGAGTACCTGGATCCGGGGATCATGCTCCCGGCCCCCGGTCAGGGCTCCTTGGCCGTGGAGGTCCGCGCCGGGGGTACCGGCAACGCCGAGGTCGACGCGGCCCTGAAGGTCCTGGACGATCCCGAAACCCGGATGACCATCACCGCCGAACGGGCGCTGCTGGGTCGGCTCGAGGCCGGTTGCTCGGCCCCGGTCGGCGCCCTGGCCCGCATCGTCGACGGCGAGCTGACACTGGATGGTGTCGCGTGTGCCCCCGATGGCAGTGAATGGATCCGTCGCAGCGCCACCACCGGGCGCCTCGACCTCGAGGGGGCGCGCACCCTGGGGATCCGGCTGGCCGAGGAACTGCTCGACGCCGGAGCCGCCCGGATGGCAGGCCTCTAGGTGCCCGAACTCCAGCGGCTGGCCGGACGGTCCGCGCTGCTGTTGCGCAGCGCGGACCGGGCCGCGGCCACCGTGGCCGAACTGGCCTCCCGCGGCGCGGCCACCGTGCTGTGCCCGCTGATCGACTTCGAACTGCCGCAGGACACCACCGGGGTCGACGACGGGCTCTTACGCCTGGCCGAGGGGGGATTCGACTGGCTCCTGCTCACCTCCCGCACCACGGTGCTGGCCTTGCAGCAACGCTGTGCCGCCCTGGGCCTGGGCGGAACCGGGATCCCCGTACCGGAACGGACCCGGATCGCCGTCGTCGGCGAGGCCACGGCCCGTGCCGCCGGTGCGGCGGGACTGACCGTGGACTTCGCGCCCGCCGGCGACCATTCGGCGCGTGGCATGCTGGCCGAATGGCCGGCGCCCGCCCGCCCGGGGCCCGCAAGCGATGTCTTCATGCCGCAAGCAGATATCGCCTCCACCACCCTGGCCGACGGCATGCGCGAATGGGGTGCCGACGCCCTGGTCGTCACCGCCTACCGCACCGTCGACGCCCCGGCCGAGGCGTCCCGTCGGCTGCACGCCGCAGACGCCGAACCGGTACCCGCCCCGCTGGTGGAACCGGCGGCCTTGACCCGGAGCGGGGGCGCCCCCGCCGCAGTGGACGCCGTCCTGTTCACCTCCCCGAGCATCGTCAGACGCTATCTGGGATTGGTCGGCACCCCACCGGATCGGGTGGTCGCCATCGCGATCGGGGACTCCACCGCCGAGGAGCTGCGTCGCAACGGCTGGGAGCCGGCGGCCATCGCCGCCACCCCCACCCCGGTTGGACTGGCCGACGCCTGGGAATCCGCCGTGCATGACCCGTCGCCCCCGGGGAGCCCCGCCGGCACGCCCGGCTCCGACTGACCCCCCCGAACCCCACCCGCAGACCACGAACGCCCCACACGCCATCCGGGGCAGAAAGCTGAAGGCCACAATGTCTTTCCCCGCCCACCGGCCCCGCCGGCTACGGACCACCCCCGCCATGCGCCGGCTCGTCGCAGAAGTCGACCTGGCCCCCCGCCACCTGATCCTTCCCACGTTCATCCGGGAGGACCTCACCGAACCACAGCCGATCAGCTCCATGCCCGGGGTCGTGCAGCACACCACCGATTCGCTCAAACGCGCCGCCGTCGAAGCCGTCGAACTGGGGCTGGGCGGGTTCATGATGTTCGGGGTCCCCGCCCGACGCGATGCCTCCGGAAGCGCGGGGATCGACCCCGACGGGGTCCTGAACCGCGCCATCGCCGACGTGCGGGCCGAGGTCGGCGACGACATCGTGATCATGTCCGATCTCTGCCTGGACGAATTCACCGACCACGGGCACTGCGGGGTCCTGGACTCCGAGGGTCGCGTGGACAACGACGCCACCCTGGCGATCTACGCGCAGATGGCCGTCGCCCAAGCCGAGGCCGGGGCCCATATGGTCGCCCCCTCGGGAATGATGGACGGCCAGGTCGCCGTCATCCGGCAGGCCCTGGACGGGGCCGGGTTGGCCGACACCTCGGTGCTGGCCTACGCGGCGAAATACGCCTCGGCGTTCTACGGGCCCTTCCGGGAGGCCGTGGATTCGCAGTTGAGCGGGGACCGGCGTACCTACCAGATGGATGCCTCCAACCGTCGGGAAGCCATCCACGAGGTCGAACTGGACCTTCAGGAGGGCGCGGATCTGGTCATGGTCAAACCGGCCATGAGCTACCTCGATGTCCTCGCCGACGTCGCCGCCATGTCGCCGGTCCCGGTCTCGGCCTACCAGATCTCCGGCGAGTACGCGATGATCGAAGCCGCCGCCGCCAACGGCTGGATCGACCGTCGCGCCGCCGTCACCGAATCCGTCCTGTCGATCCGCCGTGCCGGCGCCGACACCGTCTTGACCTATTGGGCCGCCGAACTCGCCGGCTGGCTGAAGGAAGGAAACCACGCATGAGCACCTCACAGGAACTCTTCGACACCGCCCGGGGTCTGATGCCCGGGGGAGTGAACTCCCCGGTCCGGGCCTTCGGCTCGGTCGGCGGCGTGCCCCCGTTCATCGTGGCCGCCGACGGCGCCCACCTCACCGATGCCGACGGGAACGACTACGTGGACCTGGTCTGCTCCTGGGGCCCGGCCCTGCTGGGCCACAGGCATCCCGCCGTCCAGGAAGCCGTGCACGCCGCGGTGGATCGTGGCCTGTCCTTCGGGGCCTCGACCCCCGACGAGGCAGGACTGGCCCGGCTCGTCAGCGATCGGGTTCCCGCCGTCGAACGCCTGCGCATGGTCTCCACCGGCACCGAGGCGACGATGACGGCCGTCCGGCTGGCCCGCGGCTACACCGGCCGCGATCTGATCGTGAAGTTCGCCGGTTGCTACCACGGGCACCTGGATGGACTGCTGGCCGCAGCCGGCTCCGGTCTGGCCACCCTGGCGCTACCCGGTTCCGCCGGGGTCACCGCGGCGACCGCTGCCGAGACCCTGGTGCTGCCCTATAACGACGTCGCCGCCGTCGAGGCGGCCTTCGTCAAGCACGGGGAACGCATCGCCGCCGTGATCACCGAGGCGGCGCCGGCCAACATGGGGGTGGTGACCCCCTCCGAGGGCTTCAACGCCGCCCTGTCGCGGATCACCGCCGCCCACGGATCCCTGCTGATCCTGGACGAGGTCCTCACCGGGTTCCGTACCGGACCCGGCGGCTATTGGGGCCTGACCGGGGCCGGAGAAGGCTGGACCCCGGATCTGTTCACGTTCGGCAAGGTCATCGGCGGTGGACTGCCGACCGCCGCCCTGGGCGGCCGGGCCGAGGTCATGGACCACCTGTCCCCGCTGGGCCCGGTCTACCAGGCGGGAACCCTCTCCGGGAACCCGGTGGCGATGGCCGCCGGCATCGCGACGCTGACCCATGCCACCGCCGAGGTCTACGCCCACGTGGACGCCCGCAGCATCGAACTGCAGGCCGCGGTGCGGCAGGCGTTCGACGGCGCCGGGCTGGACCATTCCATCCAAACCGCCGGGAACCTCTTCTCCGTGGCCTTCGGGACCTCCGAGCACGGGGTGCACGATTACGAGCAGGCGCAGGGCCAGCAGGCCTTCCGCTACGCCCCGTTCTTCCACTCCATGCTGGACTCCGGGGTCTACCTGCCCCCGAGCGTCTTCGAGGCCTGGTTCCTCTCGGCGGCGCATGACGACGCGGCCATGGAACGCATCATCGGTGCCTTGCCGGCCGCCGCCCGGGCCGCCGCGGCAGCGGTGCCGCAGGCATAGAGGCACGCCGGTCCACCCCGGTGGAGACCGCACACACAGGCGGGGGGGGGGGGGCCCCCCCGGCGGGGTGGG
>NZ_JBQSWW010000050.1:0-8774 GCF_052377515.1 Arthrobacter sp. AOP36-C1-22
CACGGCGGTGAAGGCCTCCTCCCCCGCCACGGGATGGCGCTTCAGGGTTCCGTAGCCGAAGCCGGCCCGGCGCGGCCCGGTATCCGGATCCGCAGCCTCCGGCTCCAGGCTCCACAACACCCGGCAGGGCGCGGGCACCCGGATCGGTCCGATCCCCATGCCGGAGACGACGCGGACGCCCGGGCTCGCCCGCGGGGTATCCTCCGGCACCCTCAGTCCGGCACCGCGGTGCATCTGCCAATCCAGGATCCCGTCGGCCAGGCGGCGGAACGCGTCCTCGCCGGCCCCGACGCGTGAGCGCCGCCTGACGGTTCGGTAACCCGCCGGCGCGTGCCCGAGTTCGGTCAACCCATAATCGGTGTAGGTCAGATCCCCGGGCTGGCCGATCCGGGCGAGCCGGCGCAGTGCCGCCAGCTCGCTGGGCCCCTGTTTGCCCAAGGCGGCACCGATGACGGCCAACGACGCCTTCGCGCCGGAGCGTACGGGAACGTGGACCTGACGGCCGCCGGGCAGTCCCAGTGCAGGGGCTGAGAGCCCGAGCAGGTCGCGGTACCGCCCCGGAAGGGAATCAACGACGGCGGCAAAGAGCAGGCGGTAGCCGGGCATCAGCATCGGATCCAGCGGAGGGTTCTTCAGGAAGGACACCACCTCATCCACGCGAGGACCACCGGCCAGGAGGCCCTCGTCGTCGTACCCCTGAAGGCGTTGACGCAATTCGGCGTCGGTGCGCGGTGGATCGATGACCCCCATGAGTTCACCGGCCTTCGCCCATTGGCCGACATAGGCGTCGGCACCACCGAGCCGTGTTGGCACGGGGCCGCGGAAGAGTTCGTAGGAACGCAGGAATGCGTCGGTGAAGGCCAGGTGGACCCATTCGGACAGCCCGGGGTCGTTCGCCGAGTAGCGACGGCCGGTACCCTGCGCGTCCATATACTCCCCCCGGACCGGAACATGGAGTTTGCGGACATACCGGCAGGCTTCGTGGGCGGCGACCGTATCGCCGTAAGTGAGTGTGAAGATCCAGCGGATGGTTCCCGCGAGTCGACCCAGCGGATCCTCGCGGTAATTCGAATGCTCGGCGACGCCGGCGAGCGCGCCCGGATGCAGGGCCTGGATCAGGAGGGCACGGATCCCGGCGGCAATCGGCGTCGTGCCCCCGTTCACCTGCCAGACGACGGATCCGGCGTTGAAGTATCCGGCATCCTCGCCGTTCTCCAACGCGTCTTCCCAGGCAGGAACAGTTTCGGTTTGGCCGGCGAAGGTCATCCGCAAACGGGTTCTCAAAGGTGCCAACAGGTCCATTCCCCGAGCCTACTCCCGGGTCAGGTTCGGCTACTCCGATGCGAGACCAGGGCAACGATGAGCCCGACACCGAACCAGACGAGCCCGACGAGCAGTGCCAGCTGCGTGGCCGAGGCAAGGACCACCCCGAGCATCAGGGCCCCGACGACCGGGATGGCGCCGTGGGCGAACCAGGTCCCGCGCGCGGCGGCCTTCTGCTTCACCAGGTAGTAGCCGATCACCGAGACGTGCAGCAGGATGAACGCCGTCAGCGCCCCGACGTTCACGATCGAGCTGAGGATATCGAGCCCGTCGGCCCGGGTGGCCGCCCAGACGGCGACGACGATGTTCCCGCTGGCGGTGATCAGGATGCTGCGTACCGGCACCCCGGTCCGCTCCGAAACCGCGGCCAGTGCGTGCGGCAGGCGCCGCTCCCGCGCCATGTCCATGATGATCCTGCTGCCCGCGCCTTGCCCGACCATCGCCGCGAAGGCCGCGCCCGCCGCCTTGGAGAGGGCGAGCAACCAGTGCAGCCATTCGCCGATGCTGTCCTCCACGGCCACATAGTAGGCGGCACCTTCCAGACTCGGATCGGCAGCCAGCTGCGCAGGCGTCGTGGTGGAAAGTAGTGCCCCGACGTAGGTCTGGGCGACGAAGAGCAGTCCGGCCGCCACCAGGCAGATCAGTGTCGCCCGGCCGACGAGCCGGACGGTCCCCTTGGTCTCCTCGGCGAACGTGGCCAGGGCGTCGAAGCCCAGGAAGGAAAGCACCGCGACGGAGACGGCCGCCAGGACCGCGGTCAGCGAGAAGCCGCCGATCCCGGTGAACGGGCTGAGCCAGGGCCGTTCCGGTCCGGCCGTCGCCAGCACATAGGCACCGCAGACCAACACGATCAGCAGGACCAGGACCTCCAGGAGTACGACGGCGGTGATGACCTTGGAGGCCACACGCACCCCGGCCAGGTTCAGCGCCGTGGTCCCCACCACGGCGACGGCGACGAACACCCAGATGGGCACGGACGGGAACAACGAGTTCAGGGCGATGCCGGTGAACATGTAGGCGACCGAGGGGATGAGCAGGTAGTCCAGCAGGATCATCCACCCCGAGACATACCCGGCGCGGGGCCCGATCCCGGCCCCGGCGTAGGCGAAGACGGAGCCGGCCCGGGGGATTTCCCGCGACATGCGCATGTAGCTGGAGGCGGTGAAGGCCATGACCAGGGTGGCCACGACATAGACCGTCGCCACCGCTCCCCCGGACTTGGCGTCGAGGGTGCCATAGATGCCCACGGCAGCGGCGGGACCGATGAAGACCAGACCGTAGAAGACCAACTGCCCCAATGTCAGACTGCGCTTGAGCGATCCCTGGGCCGGAGCGGATTCCGGGGCGTTGGCGTCCATCCTGCCATTCTGTCGCAGTTTCCCCCGGACCGGGCTCACGATCCTGAAGTTGCTCCGAGCCGGACAAACGCCGGAGCCTGCGCCGCCTGGGTTCTCGAAGCCTGCCGGTTCAGGCCGGTGCACCATTCCGGATAGACGCGGAACCCCCGTTTTCCGGGATGCCCCTGCGAACTGGTGATGCCCAGCTCGCGCAGGTGTGCCGCGGTGAACCAGAAGAGCCCCCGGCGTTGGTCCTCCTCCACCACGAATACGGCGAGACCCGCTATTTCTTCATCGGCCGGAAAGGGCTCGGTGGCGCCCTGCTCGGATCGGCGCCACACGGCCACGAAGGCTCCCGCTTTCGTCGGGGTGACGCGGGCGGTGCGCAACCGCCAGCGCTGCCCTGAGACCGGTGCATTGCCTGCTTCGTAATCGCTGTTCTGTTCCTCCGGGGCAACGGGAACGAATTCCGTCCGCAGGCCCAGGGTGTGCTCGACGTACCAGTCGAAAGCGGAAAAGCGCATCCAGTGAGCCTAGCGCGACAGCGCTTCACCCCTTGGTCCGCGGGGCCCTTCCGCGTACCGTGAGCGCATGATCACCCGCATCGGTACCGCCATGTTGTACGTCTCGGATCAGGACGCGTCCCTTCGGTTCTATCGTGATCTGCTGGGATTCGTGATCGTCACCGATCAGGACATGGGCCACGGCGCCCGATGGCTCGAGCTGGCCCCGGCGGAAGGAGCGACCACGATGGCGCTGCTCGATGCCGGCCAGGCCGGCAAGCAGGCGGGAGAGGGCGCCTACCTGACCTATGCCTGCGAGGACATCGCCGCGACCGTCGGCTGGCTCCGCGAGCGCGGCGCCACGGTCACCGACCCCGATATCCAGCCGTGGGGCTCGTTTGCCTTCATCGACGGCCCCGACGGGCACCGCGTACAGATCCACCAGAAATGATCCCGGCCCCCACCGCCGGGGTGCCCTGAGGACGCGGCAAACAACGCACGGAATTTGCTCGGTTTCAACCAATACCGTGTGACCTTGTTCACCTATTGCACCGAATTGTCACGCGGCGGTACGGGAACCGGCCTCCGGGCCGAAGATCCGAGTGGACCGAGAGGCCTGCATCACGCAATAATTGCCGATCGACCACCGCGCCGCTGCTGTGACAGCGTCCGCCCACCAAGAATCGGAGAACCATGTCGGCAGACGTCGTGGGCCTGGCTCTTGCCCTGTTGGGACTCATCGTCCTGCTCGGCAAGCTGATCCGGGTACGTAGCAAGATCGCGCAGAAGTTGTTCCTGCCGGCCTCGATCCTCGGGGGATTCCTGGCCCTGCTGCTGGGACCCTACGTGTTCGGCAATTTGGCCTCGCTGGCCGGTACCGACAGATTCGCCGAGGGTGGCCTCTTCGGAACGCAGATCCTCGAGGTCTGGGGCACGCTGCCCGGCCTGCTCATCAGCGTGGTGTTCGCGGCACTGTTCATGGGTGAATCGATCCCCTCCCCCAAACGTGCCGCCCGGCTGCTGGGCCCGCAACTGAGCCTGGGCGTCACCTTCGCCTCCGGGCAGTACGTCTTCGGCCTGGCCCTGGCCGTCCTGGTCCTGGTCCCGCTCTTCGGGATGACCCCCATGGCCGGGGCACTGATCGAGATCGGCTTCGAAGGCGGCCACGGCACGGCAGCCGGCATGGCCCCGGTCATGAACGAACTGGGCTTCACCGAAGGACCGGACCTGGCGCTGGGCATGGCCACGATCGGCATCGTCAGCGGCATCGTCATCGGGATCGCAGCCATCAACTGGGCCGTGCGCACGGGGCGGACCGAGGTCATCTCCGCCTCGACCAAGCTTCCGGACAATGAGCTCAAGGGCCTCTACTCCAAGGACGACCAGCCCTCGGCCGGGCAATTGACCGTGCGCTCCTCGTCGGTGGAAAGCATGACGCTGCACGTGGCCTTCATCGCGCTGGCCATCCTCGTCGGACAGGTGCTCCTCTCGGCGCTGCAGTGGATCGAGAGCGTCACCTGGGCCGACAGCGTCCAGGTCTTCGAATACGTTCCGCTCTTCCCGTTGGCGATGCTCGGCGGGGTCATCATCCAGCTCGTCCTGGACCAGACCGGCAAGACCCACCTCATCGACCGTGGATCCATGATGCGCATCCAGGGCCTGGCCCTGGACCTGCTGATCGTCAGTGCCCTGGCGTCCCTGTCGCTGAAGGCGATCGCCGCCAACATCGGCCCCTTCCTGCTCCTGGCCGGTGTGGGCATCATCTGGAACGTGGTCGTGTTGTTCTTCCTCGCCCGCCGCTACATCCCGAAGTACTGGTTCGAACGCGGGATCGGGGACTTCGGGCAGTCGATGGGGGTCACTGCGACGGGCCTGATCCTCATGCGGATCGCCGACCCCGAGGGCAAGAGCCCCGCCTACGAGGCCTTCGGATATAAGCAACTGGTCTTCGAGCCGTTCTTCGGCGGCGGGCTGATCACGGCAGCAGCAATGCCCCTGATCTACCAGTTCGGGCCCTACCCCTTGCTGATCGGCATGGGCGTCCTGCTGCTCGCTTCGGTGTCCATCGGCCTGGTCAACGGCAAGCGGATGCGACGCTCCTCGGTGGCGGAGACTTCCCCGGCCCAGGGATGATCCCGGGCGCCGGGGCGGGCCGGTGACGCCCGCACTACCGGGCGGTGGCCACCAGGTAGTCCAGCGCCCGGCAGGCCCGCCACCCGGTCCAGAGGGCAAAGATGGCCGACCCCACCGCGGCCACGGCCCCGATGACGACCAGCGGCTGGATCTGCTGCCCCGGATCCGCGTTCCAGTTCAGCGTGAGTCCGGCGGCGATGCCGCAGCCGATGGACACCAGCCACAGCACGAGGGTGGCGACGAACATGCCGGACACTGAGTGCGGGCGATTCATGGGGGTTCCTCCTCGGTGACGTCGATAGCGCCAGCGTATCCCCCCGCCCCGCGGACCGATCCGCCGATGGCATGATGGTCGCATGAGTGAAACCCAGGATTCCAGCACCCGTTCCATCGAATTGTCACGTAACCGGACGGGCCACTACACCGCCCGCAATGCCGCGGGAGCCGAGGTCGAATTCGGCCAGGGCGAGGGGCTGCTCTCCCCCGTGGAACTGCTCTTGGCGGCCATCGCCGGTTGCTCGGCGATCGATGTGGACGTCGCCACCTCACGTAGCGCCGAACCCACCCAATTCGAGGTCACCGCCTCGGGCGACAAGATCGCCGACGAGGGCGGTGCCAGCCGGATGGAGAATCTGAATCTCGCGTTCAAGCTGGCCTTCGGCGATGACGCCGGGGGCCAGAAGGCGGCCAGCATGGTCGAACGCCTCGTCAAGCTCTCCCACGATAAGCACTGCACGGTCTCACGCACCGTCGAGCACGGAACCCCCGTGGCCTTCGACGTCGAGGTCTCCACGGGTGAACCGGCCTAGAACCGGGACCATCGCAGGGGGCGTGCTTCAGGCGTCGACCTGGAGTTCGCCCATCTGCTCCCAGCCTTCGCCCTCGACCTGGCGGCTGACGATGAGCGGTGTTTCGGCCAGGGTCGGGCGCATGGCCTCCAGGCCATCGGCGAAGTGCTGGCTGCGCACATGGGCCTCACCGGCCCCGTCCTGGAACGCCTCAACGAGCACGAACTCGTTCTCCGCTTCGACGCTGCGCGACCACTCGAACCAGAGGTTGCCTTCCTCGGCGCGGGTGGCCTCGGTGAAGGGCCGGGTGATCTCGAGGAACGAGTCGACGAATTCGGGCTTGACCTTGTACTTGACGACGATGAAAATCATGCGCCCAGCCTATCCCCGAGCCAGCCCATTCCACCCCAGGCGTTCGCGCTCGGCCTTCGGAAGCGATTCGACGACCAGATCGTAGGAGTCCTCGATCAGGTCACGCACCGTGGCATCATCGAGTGATCCGGCGCAGGCCACCGTGTTCCAGTGTTTTTTGCTCATGTGGTAGCCGGGAGTGATTTCAGGGTGCGCGGCCCGCAGCTGGTCGGCCAGGACCGGCTCGCATTTCAGGTTCGCGCGCGCCGGGTCCGATCCGTCCCAGAGCAGGGCGAACATCTTCACCCGCCCTTCGGGGGATCCAGAAACCTTGAACACACTGGCATCCGGGCCGAACGGATGGTCCTCGAACACCCCCGGCAACCCGAGGCAATAGGCACGGAAGGCGGAGTCGTCCATACCCGGCATCCTACGCGGTACGACGCCGGCACCCGAGGGGTGCCGGCGTCGTACCGCAGGAGGACGTGGTTGCTGTTTATTTCACGGCACCCATCGACAGGCCACGGACCAGCTGCTTCTGGGCCAGCCAACCGGCCAGGACCACCGGCAGCGAGGCCAGCACCGAGGCCGCCGAGAGTTGGGCCAGGAACAAGCCCTCGCTGGTCATCTGCGATATCAGGAACACCGGGACCGTCGCCGCCTTCGCGGCGGTGAGGTTCAGAGCGAAGAAGAACTCGTTCCAGGAGAAGATTACACAGATCAACGCGGTCGCCGCGATCCCCGGGGTGACCATCGGGATCAATACGGAGCGCAGCGTCTTGATCAGTCCGGCCCCGTCCACCGAGGCCGCTTCGAGCACCTCCCCGGGGACCTCCTGGAAGAAGGAACGCATCATCCACACGGCGATCGGCAGATTCATGGCCGTATAGAGGATGACCAGCGTCCAGATGCTGTCCAGCGCCCGCAGCTGACCGGAGATCACGTAGATGGGCATGATGACCGCGACGATCGGGAGCATCTTGGTGGAGATGAAGAAGAACAACACGTCATTGGTCTTCTTCACCGGCCGGATGCTCAACGCATAGGAGGCAGGAATGGCCAACAGAATCACCAAGAGCGTCGAAACACCGGTGGCAATGAGCGAGTTCAGGAAGTAGGGGGCGGCATCGGAGCCCAGCACTGCCTTGTACTGATCCAAGGTGGGTTCGAAGAAGAAGCTCGGCGGGCTCGACGAGGCCACGTTCTCCTGCTTGAAGGAAGTCATCACCATCCATGCGATCGGGGCGAAGAAGACCAGTGCCGCGACCCAGGTGAACGTGGTCAGCAGACTTCCGCTGACCACCCCCTTCCGTCGCGGTTTATAGACTTCCGGGCGTTCGGCCCGGGTGCCGGACCCCGCGGTTTGTTGGGTTGTGGCGCTCATGACAGCTCCTTGTCGTCGAAGCTGCGGAAGATCAAACGCAGCGCAAAGATGGCGATGAGGATCGTGGCGATGACCACCACGACGCCCATGGCGGCCGCCTGGCCGATGTCGAAGCCCAGGAAGGCGCGTTGGTAGATGTAGAAGGGCAGGTTCGCGCTGGCCGTGCCCGGTCCGCCGGCGGTCATCAGGTAGATCTGGTCGAAGGTGTTGACCACGTAGATCGACCCGAGCAACACGGCCAGTTCCATGTACCGGCGCAGCTGCGGCATGGTCACCCAGGTGAAGGTCTTCCACCAGCCGGCACCGTCCAGCGAAGCTGCTTCGAGGACGTCCTTGGATTGGGCCTGCAGTCCGGCCAGGACCAGCAGCATCATGAACGGGGTCCACTGCCACACCAGGGCGATGACCACCGAGAGCAGCGGGAGCGAGGAGGTGAAGTCGATCGGTCCGATCCCCACCAACCCCAGCACCCAGTTGACCATCCCGTAACTGGGGTTGAGCATCGAAACGCTCCATAGCAGCGAGGAGGCCACCGGCATGATCAGGAACGGGGTGATCAGCAGGGTCCGCACGATCCCCCGGCCCAGGAATTCGCGGTCCAACAGAATCGCGAAGAACGTCCCCAGGACCAGGGCGACGGCCACGCAGCCCAGCGTGATCACCACCGAGTTCACGGCCGCGACCCGGAACGTGGAATCGGAGAAGATGTCCACGAAGTTCTGCAGTCCCACGAAGATGTTGCCGTCGGGACGCAACAGGTTCCAGGACCGCAGCGAATACCAGATGGTCAGCAGGAAGGGCAGCTGGGTGACGATGATGGTGAAGATCAGCGCGGGAAGCAGCGGCAGCCGGCGGCTCCAGCCCTCCCTACGCCGGGCACGGCGCTGTCGCGCTGCGTGCGGTGCGGAGTCGGCGGCCGCCTGCTGGCGGTCCGTCCGGGTCAACGTACTCATGG
>NZ_JBQSWW010000051.1:0-8210 GCF_052377515.1 Arthrobacter sp. AOP36-C1-22
TCAAGCGCTACTCGCCAATGAGGACGCCGGAAAATTTACCAAACGTCCCACTCTTGGGCGTCGACCTCCATACGTCTGAATTCGTTCTGTCTTTTTCACTGACCGGTCGGCTAGTATGTCGATTATCGTTGATGCTTAGGGGAGGAAGTCCGGTCATGGGTACTTTGTCAGTTCGGGTTTTGGGATCAGGGGAAGCGCTACCACGACGGATCGTTCCGACAGCGGAGGTTGCCGCTCTCTGCGGAATCTCCGCGGAGGAAGCCATACAGCGGACCGGGATACACCATAGGCATTGGATCAGTGCCGACGAGGACCCTCTAGCGCAGGGCGCTTTGGCCGCGGAGAGGGCCATTGAAGATGCCGGACTGACTCTGAAGGATATCGACCTGGTGCTCAATGCCTCGGGAAGTCCCATGCAGGCCATCCCCGACGGAGGTGCACCCATCGCTAGCCAGTTGGGGATAACCGGAAAATTTGCGTTCTCCATTCATGCAACTTGCATTTCGTTCCTGGTGGCCTTCCAACAAGCGGCTCTCATTCTTGAAGCTGGCCTTGCTGCCAACATCCTGGTGGTTTCGACGGAGGCGGGTAGCCGCGGACTGAATTTCAGTCAGCCAGAAAGCGCCTGTCTCATCGGCGATGCAGCGGCGGCAGTGGTGCTGGGAAAAGCAGATCGTTCGGGCCAAGGAATCACGGATTCATCGTTCTTCACGGATCAACGGGGGATTCGTGATGCCGAAATTCGCGGTTTTGGCAGTCGGTTGCGCGTCGATGACGCCCCCGCACACCCGGAGGACTTCCAGTTCGATATGCAGGGCCTGAAGTTGCTTCGGGGCGCCATTGGAACTTTTCCGCCCTTCCTCGAAGCTCTCCGCCCCGGGTTGAGCACCAGCACGGAGGGGATCGACCATGTGATTCCCCACCAAACGAGCAAAGCCGGAATGGAAATGATGGCCAGGTTCTGGGGACGGGAGAAGATGACCATCACCCTGGCGGAGGTGGGCAATACCATCGCCGCCAGCATCCCCCTGGCCCTGCATAGGACGCGGATCCGACCCGGAGAGACCGCGTTGCTGGTGGGAACGGGCTCGGGAACGCACTATGGAGCGCTGATCGTCCAGTGGTAGCTACACACCCGACCTATATCTCGACCAGTGGCGCGGGCCGGACCTTCGGCACCGGACACGCCCGAGTCGTTGCGCTGGCGGACGTGAGTGTCCAGATTGCCGCCGGTGAGTTCACCGTTATCCTCGGTCCTTCCGGGTCGGGGAAGACCACTCTGCTGAACATCATCGGGGGCATGGACAGCCCGAGCACAGGCACCATCCGTGTTGGCGAAGACCATCTGGAGTCGCTGTCGGATCGTGCCCTGACGCAGTATCGGCGCGCTCAAGTCGGATTTGTCTTCCAGTTCTACAACTTGGTGCCCAATCTGACCGCCGTCGAGAATGTTGCCCTCGCGGCTGCTCTGGTCATGTCACGTCGCGAGGCGGGGAGCATCGCTACTGATCTGTTGCGTCGCGTCGGACTCGGACACCGGCTCAACCAGTTTCCTCGCCATCTCTCGGGCGGGGAAATGCAACGAGTGGCGATCGCGCGGGCGCTGGCCAAGAGGCCGGCCCTCTTGCTTTGCGACGAGCCCAGTGGTGCCCTGGATTCTCAGACCGGGGTGGAGATTCTTGCCCAATTGCAAGAAACCGCGCACGCTACGGGCACCGCCGTGGTTGTTGTGACGCATGATCAATTGTTGGCTGCCGCTGCCGATAAACTCATCCGTCTGGCGGACGGAAAAATCATTGAGGACACCCACAATGCGACCCCCGAGATCATCGGTCGGCAGGCTTCCGCATGATGGTGCTGTTCATCCACAAACTCGGCAGGGACCTGCGAGAGCATTGGGCCCAATTCGCCGCCGTTTGCCTCATGGCAGCCCTCAGCGTTCTAATCTTTTCGGGTCTGGAAGGCGGGTGGAAGGGAATCGAAATGGAGCTTGATTCCTTTGCCGCTGAGAACAGGATGCCTGACGCATGGATCACCGGTCTAGACCTGACCGATGAGGATCTTGCCGAAGTCGAGCAGATCGGTGGTGTGGACGAGGCCGCCCTGGTGTCTTCGATCCCGGTCACGGTAACCCGTGGAGGGACGGTCGATGATCTTGAACTGTCCACCAGAGGCGTCAGCGACATCAATTCGCCGCGGGTCGTCACCGGCGCCCCGGTGGACTCCTCGGACGGAGTTTGGCTCGACGAGTCCTACGCGAAAGCCAACAATCTGGACACAGGCGATCGGATGACCGTGACGCGTGAGGGGGAGGAAACAGAACTACGCATCAATGGGCTGATACTCCAACCGGACAAGATAGCCTATGCCGGTAGTGGGATGGTCGCCCCTGACGCTTCGACCTACGGCTATGGGCTGGTCAGCAACGAGACCGCCAGGGAACTGGCCGCCCAAGCACCCGTCAGCCAGAGCATCGTGGTGAGCGGGGACCCTGCACAATTGGGTGATGCGGTCAGGACGATCCTGGGCGATCGGTACGGGTCGTTTACTGAAACAGATACTTACCCCCATGTCGCGACCGCGTACGAGCGGGTGGACCAGATCCGGAGTCTGTCGTACCTGTTCTCGTCGTTGTTCCTCCTCGTGGCCTTGCTATCGATTTCCACCTCCATCCGACGTCTCACCGATATCCAACGCGCCGAGGTGGCCATCCTGAAAGCCCTTGGCTACTCGAATCGAGTTATCGCCTCCTACTACACCGCGGTGGGGATCGTCGCCGTATCGGCAGGTTGCGTCGCGGGACTGGCGCTGACGCCCGCGTTGTCCCGCTATGTTCTTGATACGCAGCAAGGCAGCTTCTCGTTGCCCATCTGGCAGCCCGCCTATGCCATCGACAGCGCTGCCCTTCCACTCGTGCTGATTACGGTCTGTATCGTCGCGTCCTGGTCTGCAACCCGCCGCATGCGAAGGATGAGCCCGGCAGAGGGGATGCGGCCAGACACGGGGAGGGCTCGACGGACACCACTTGAACGCCTGCGCGCCATATGGCAGCGGATTCCCTATGGCAGCAGGTGGGCCATTCGGGATGCCACGGGTAGTCCCGTCCGGGTCATTATGGGGGTCATCGCGACGACAGGATGCATGATGCTACTTGTCACCGGCTTCGGGATGCCGGATACGCTCAATAAGCAGGTGGAGCTGTCTTACGAGGAACAGTATCGTTACGACACACGTCTGCAGATCTCCCCGCTGGCAGGTGCGGCGGCACGAGACAGGATCGAATCCGAAGCCGGGACCGGACAGTGGATCGAGCAGTCCCCGGCGCGCATCGACTCTGATGGAGGTGTCGAGCACACCTTGACAGTTCTGGGAGAGGGGGATCTCTTCCGGGTTCTCGATTCAGGCGGAGACCCGGTGACGGTGGACGACGGCGCAATCATCAGTGAGCGGCTCGCTAATCAACTGGGCGTCGATGTTGGAGACGAGATCAACGTGGAAACGACGGATGGCTCCGGTATCGATCTCCAGATCACCGCGTTGACCTCCATCTCCGAACCCCAAGGTGTCCTCGTCTCGGATTCCACCTGGGCCGCAGCCGGAGGGATATTCACGCCAAACGGCTATCTGACCGAGAAGTCCGTTGGCCAGGAGGTCATCGACCTGTCCGCCGTGGCCGGTGCGGTCACGCTCGACGAGCAGAGCGAAAATGCGCGGTCGCTGGTCGCGTCCCTGACCAGCGTTTTCACGCTCATTAAGGTCTTTGCGATCATCCTCGCCGTCGTAGTCCTTTATAATCTCGGCGCGATGAGCTTCACCGAACGTATCCGAGACTACGCGACCCTGCGCGTCTTGGGCTTCCATCATCAGGAACTCCGATCTCTGGCCAGCCGCGAGAACATTTCCACCACCTTGATCGGGTGGCTCTTGGGCATCCCGGCCGGGTGGTGGTTCCTCGGTGAATATGTTGGCCTGTTCAGCACGGATCGAGCCAGTTATCACCCGTTCATTACGATGGGAAGCTGGGCCATTGCGTCCCTGATTACGATCGTTTTCGCGATGACTGCGACGCTGATGTTGACCAGGCGGATCAAGGGCATCGATATGACGAGCGCGCTCAAAGGCGTCGAATAGCAGCACTACCACGTGCGGACCCGGCGGCTGGTCCTGTTCTGGGAAGGAGTCTGGTAGCTTTTAGCCCGTGCGTACTGCCGCGATCCCGGGCAGAAACATTTCCCACATCGCTTCAACTCGCTCGACGAGATCGGAGCGCCCAGTGAGCTGGTGGGATATTTCCTGGGCACCGAAGAAGCCGGCAACGATCTGCCACGCGACGGCGTCGAGATCCAGATCAGGGCGAACCTCCCCCCCGTGGCGGGCTTCACCCAGATGCTTTGCGACCGACTCGACCCATGCGAGGAACGGAGTCGGCAGGTCGATGCCAATGAGATTGGCTTCGCGCATCAGTCGGAGTGGTGCCCGGACTCCGGCGTCATCCCGATAGCGGTGCGCGACTTCGGCCGAGAGCCAACGCAGTGCTGTCAGTCCTGTCAGTTCGCGATCGGAGATTGCCTGCACGAGTGACTCCCACGCCGAAAAATACGTATCGATCACGGCTTTGGCCAGGTCGGATTTGGAGTTGAAGTGGAAGTACACCGATCCTTTGGTCAATTCGATGCGCTTCGCGATTTCACTTAGTGCGACCGCGGCATATCCACGCTCGTCAAATTCCTCCGCGGCCACCCGCAGGATCGAAGCCCGCGTGCGCTGCCGCTGCTGTTCGCGCATCGCCAGTTCCACTGCGCTCTCATCATCCACTAGTCGGTCGGTATGCCAATACCTTATCAGCCGTTGATTTCCAGTGAATGGCACCCATCCCTATCATCAGGTTTTTGGAGTCGGTGCCTGCGAACGTGCGCCGGGCCCTGCCCGGAGTTAGGCCGTGGCAACTTCGTCTGGATCGTGGTACGGGCGGGGAAGTGTGTGAGCTTCGGGAATTGGCAGCGCGGAATGTCATACGTCGCTTTCGAAGTGAAACTAGAGGCCCCGCCTTAGCAGGGAACTTTTACCAGTCGCCTCAAAATCTCTTACCGGACCTCTTGCTGTCAGTAGTTCAACTCACGGCATCGATGTTCGTCGGATTTACGAGTCGGGGCTCTATGAGGCAGCTGCTTGGCATAGGTTTTCATCGCTGCTGCGAGCCACGGAGGCAAGACGGGATCGATCTTGCTGATCCACGCTCGTTGCTGGTTGTCACTCAAGTAGAGATCAGCCAAGGCCTCGTAGGAACTGGCATCTGGCTGCCAGAATTGGCCCATGGAGTTGTAGTGCTCGCCGACGAGCTCCTGAGCGGGGCCCGCACATGGTGGGACGCCTTGATGGAAAAGGACCGCCATTCGGTGCAGAAGCTCGCGGCTCTTGGTTGCCGCCTGCTCGTAGTCGGCGACTTCCCAACTGGAGGTGGCCGCCGCGGCACTGCTGAAGGTGGCCTCCACACCGGGACCGTGCACCGCCGACAAGTGGTTCCGTAAGCGGAGACGGTCTTGATGGAGGCCACGGAAGAAATCCTCGGGATCCATGACATCATTGCCAGTGAGGTCTGTGATGGTCCGCTCGATCGTCTCGATGACGGCGTCCAGACGATCTCGCTCAGAGAGGATCTGATCGCGTTGAAAACGCAACGCGGAAATCTCGCTGCTCTGCCCGCTGATTACCTGCCCAATCTCGACCAAGCCCAAGCCCATCTGTCGCAACAACAGGATGCGTTGGAGCCGACGCAGCTCGGCACGGCCGTACCAACGGTAGCCATTGGCACCGACTTCACTGGGGGTAAGAAGGCCGATGGCGTCATAGTGTCGAAGTGCTCGAGAAGTGACGCCAGCGATCTTCGCGACCTGGCTGATGGAATGTCGCACCAAAGAAGCCTAGCCGCTTGACCTTCTCGTTAGGTCAACTTCTATCTTCGTGGACATGAGCCTCACGATCACCAACATTCGGGTATTTGATGGCAACCGGATCACTAAGGACAGCGCCGTACGTATCGTTGACGGATGGATCGACGCCGTCGGCGGCCCGGAGTTAGCCGACCCGTCGGATCAGGTTGTCGACGGAGCCGGGGGGACACTGCTGCCGGGGTTGATCGATACCCACCTCCACTTGTTGCCAGGAGCGCCGCACCAGGCGGTGACATTCGGGGTGACGACCATCATTGATCAGTTCAGCAAGCCGGAACTCGTCACACCGATCCTCGCCGGCAACGGATCATCAGACGTCGCCGAGGTCCGGACCTCAAGCATCGGAGCGACCGCCCCCGGAGGGCACCCAACGATGGCATACTCTCCGTTTCCCTACGTCACTGGCCCCGAGGAGGCATCTGGGTTCGTAGCGGACCGTCTTGCCGAAGGCGCGACCCACCTGAAGGTGCTGTACGACGACGGATCCACCAGCCCCGTGCCGATGCCCTCATTGGACTTGGGCACGGTACGGGCGCTGGTGGAAGCAGCCCATGCTGCAGAGATCATCGTCATCGCGCACGTCATGACGGCCGCCGCGGCCGTCGACGTCGTCAACCAAGGCGTCGACGTGCTGGCTCATGTGCCCTTCGAATTGCTGAATCCCACGCAGGTGGAGACTTTGGCGGCAGCCGAGGTGGCGGTGATCGCCACGCTCGACATCGCTGATGGCTTCCCCGACTCCGAGGGCCGGATGCCGCTGTTGACGCAGCTCGGACTAGCCACACGCCTGGGGTCGGCATGGACCGGGATGCTCGAACGCCAGGCACAGCGGTGGATGCCTCCTGGACTTCCGGACTTCGCTGCCGCACGTCGAAACGTGCACGCACTGCATTCCTGCGGAGTTGTTCTTCTGGCCGGGACGGACGCCCCGAACCCCGGCCTGGTCCCCGGTGCCAGCCTGCACCGTGAACTCCAACACCTGACCGAGGCCGGACTCAGCCCCTGTGAAGCACTCGCTGCCGCGACGTCCCGACCTGCTGACGTTTTCGGTTTGAACGATCGCGGAGCGATCCTCCCGGGAAAACGAGCCGACCTTCTTCTGGTCGCAGGATGCCCAGACCAAGAAATCGTCGCAACACAGGCCATCGCCGCCGTGTGGAAGCAAGGGATACCGGTCGTGCTCGACGCCTACGGGGGCAGTGTCGAGGAGGACGAGAGCCTGGCCTCGCTCCAAGCAACCAACGAGAAGATCATCGCCGCCATCACGGAGATGTGGCCGAAAATCTCCAGCTAAAGCTAGTCCTAGGCTCTTGGCCGAACTTAGCAAAAGCTCCAGCGGACGGATAGCACGATGTATGTCTCATCCCTCAGGCGACGCCCCTAGGAAGTGCTTTCCGATTTGCCCAACTGTGAGTCAGATCCCAGAGAGCTAAATCGCCTAGATTCGGGCGACCTATCCCAGATAGGGCGCGCAGGAATCGCATGCGATCCAGCCTGGCGACAACGCGGCTTTCCCCTCCAAAGCGAAATCCAAATGTTCTGGAACAGGGCCTGGCACTTACCCTAAATAGGATGGGGGTAGGTCTAACTCGAGGGGGAAATTTGCGAATCGAAAATATCAAGTCCATCAACGACTTCAGGATCTTTCAGGGCTGGTCCCCTCCAACGGCATTCACCGGCTTTAGAGATATCAACCTTATTTACGCCAACAACGGCAGTGGGAAGTCCACACTCGCGTCGCTGCTGTGCCCGCCGCAGTCCCCTGACGGCTGGGCTGCTGGCGTCTCCTTGGAAATCTCTGAAGGAAAAGCCAATCGAGAAGTCACCTCCCCCGAGGACCCACTTTGGGACAGGGTCTCAATTTTCAACAAAGCCTACGTGGAGGAGTGTTTCGATTTCCAAGCGGGCGAAGCCAAAGCACTTCTCGCCCTTGGAAAAGAAAATGCAAACCGCGAAAAAGAGCTGCGGGCTACACGCGCCCGGTTGGATGAACTGATTCTCGAGTCGCCAAAGCTAGAGAGAGCGGCCGCGCAAAAGGAAGCATCCCCCAAGATGATTCTCAAGAACCTCGGGACACTTGTCACTTCAACGCTTGGGGGTGTGAACGGTTACGGTCGTGGATACGACGCCCGCAACGTTCATAAGGCACTTTCGCGGGCGATGAAAGACAAGCTGAGAGCAGCTTTTGATCCTGAAGCGGAGATAGAAAAGGCACAATCTACCTTTCTCGAAAAAGTGACACGAACACCGCCGCTGTCC
>NZ_JBQSWW010000052.1:0-8164 GCF_052377515.1 Arthrobacter sp. AOP36-C1-22
CAACCCGCTACGCCCCAAACCCCAAACACCGGAAAAGCCCCCGGAAGAACCACCCTTCTGAGTCGATATCCGGGAGCTATCCAGCTTCTAGGCCTCGAGCTTGTGCCAGCCCTCTGCTGCGGTATAGATGGCAACGATTCGACCTTCACCAGGTCCGCTGTTCCCGGATCCGTCTTCCATGAGCCGGGCGAATTCGACTTTATCTTTGGTTAGTGCGTCGGTCGTTGTCTCGAGTGCTTCATCAAGGTCGTTTCCGAAGACATCCGTGCGTGAGTCGACACTGCCGCGAGACAGTCTTTCCAAGTGATAGGCCATAGAGCGATTCTATGCACGGCCCCAGCTCCTGACCAGCGCTTTTACTGATGCGCTGGGTGGATGTAGCCGGGGGAGTCCCGGGAAAACGCCCATCATGGTGCAGGGGGAGCAGGGTACTTGGAGCGTGGCTGAACGATGGCAAGCGGCCACCACAGGCGGGGATCCAGACAATAGAGAGTCCGCACGTGCGGCCGTCACCGAAGTGTCGCTCGCTCGTGCGGACTCTCTACGGACTAGATGAGGTTTAGCTTTGCGGTCTGACTAGCAGCCGTAGTAGAGCTCGAACTCATAGGGGTTCGGGCGCAGTGACAGCGGCTTGATCTCGGTTTCGCGTTTGAGGTCGATCCAGGTCCGGATCAGATCCTCGGTGAACACATCACCGGCGAGCAGGAAGTCGAAATCGTCCTCCAAAGCCGACAGGGCTTCCTCAAGCGACCCTGGTGCCACCTGGATGTCCTTGGCTTCCTCGGCTGGAAGTTCGTAGAGGTCCTTGTCGATCGGATCGGCCGGTTCAATGCGGTTGCGGATGCCATCGAGGCCTGCCATGAGCTGAGCGGCGAAAGCAAGGTACGGGTTGCCCGAGGCATCTGGCGCGCGGAACTCGATGCGCTTGGCCTTCGGGTTCGACCCCGTGATCGGGATGCGGATACCGGCGGAGCGGTTGCCCTGCGAATACACCATGTTCACCGGGGCTTCGAAGCCCTTGACCAGCCGCTTATAGGAGTTCACGGTCGGGTTGGTGAAGGCAAGGACGGAGGAGGCGTGCTTGAGTAGTCCGCCGATGTACCAGCGGGCGGTGTCCGACAGGCCGGCGTAGCCCTTCTCGTCGTAGAACAACGGGACACCATCGGTCCACAACGACTGGTGGCAGTGCATACCTGAACCGTTGTCACCGAAGACCGGCTTCGGCATGAACGTCGCGGACTTGCCCCAGGCATCGGCCAGGTTCTTGACGATGTACTTGAACTTCAGGATGTCATCAGCAGAGTGCGTCAGCGTATTGAACTTGTAGTTGATCTCGGCCTGGCCTGCGGCGCCGACCTCATGGTGCGACCGTTCGACTTCAAGGCCCGCCGCTTCGAGTTCCAGGCAGATGGCGTCACGCAAGTCGGCCTGCTTATCGGTGGGAGCCACCGGGAAGTAGCCTCCCTTGAACGGCGTTTTATAGGCCTGGTTGCCGCCCTCTTCCTTCTTGCCGGTGTTCCACGGAGCTTCGACTGAATCAATTTTGTAGAAGGAACCTTGCGGCTTCGACTCCCACTGCATGTTGTCGAAGATGAAGAATTCCGCTTCCGGAGCGAAGAAGGCAGTATCGGCAATACCCGTGGACTCCAGGTATGCCTCAGCACGCTCGGCTACGCCACGCGGGTCGCGGTGGTACGGTTCGCCGGTACGGGGGCTGACGATCGAGAAGTTGAAAGCCAGGGTCTTTTCCAGACGGAAGGGATCGACGAAGCCGGAGGTGACGTCCGGAATCAACTGCATGTCAGAGTCCGCGATTCCCTGGAAGCCCTTGATCGACGAAGCGTCGAAAAGCTGTCCGTCGACAAAGAAGTCTGCGTCAACCGTTTTGGCCGGGACGTTGAAGTGCTGCTGCACCCCCGGGAGGTCCGTGAATCGGATGTCGACGAATTTAACGTCCTCGTCGGCAATGTACTTGAGGACTTCGTCAGGGTTTTTGAACATCTGCTACTGCTCCTATGAGGTTTGCTCAGGCCAGGGAAGCACGCGGCCTTTGCACGTGTCGGCCCCTCGCTGTATCCCTACTCTAACGAATATTGGTTCCCCGATCGTGACACATTCGCTTCTCGGGCGTTATAGAGTGCCCAGCGGACCGATCCCAGCGATTTCGGGAGTAGTTTTTCGCTCCCGCCCGGCCTCGCGTTCCGGGCTTATCAGCGTGGACGGGACGATGTCGCCGCACTCTGGAAAGCCCGCGATAGACTGGTGGGGTGGAACGTAAAGATGTCAGCTCATGGCTCGAAGGCCCGCCTCAGCTCAATTCCGAAGCCTGGCCGGGCCAGCGCCTTGGACGGCCCGAAAGCGGGCCGGGATCTGTGGCTCGCATTGGCCGGCGCGTCGGTGCCTTGTGCATCGACTGGGCCTTGGCCATGATCCCGTCGTTCATTTTCTTCCACGGCAGTTCCTACGCCAATTTGGCGCTGTTCGCCGCCATGCAGATCGTCTTCGTCGGAGTGACCGGCCACTCCATCGGCCACCGCACCCTCGGTATGCAGGTGCAGGGCATGGACGGCTCGCCCGTGCGACCGCTCCAGGGCCTCATCCGCGGTGTCCTGGTCTGTCTGGTCGTCCCCCCACTGGTCACCGACCCGGATCAGCGCGGCCTCCACGACCGGGCCATCAAGACTATCCTCGTACGGACCTGACGTCCTGATATAAGTCGTAGGTCTTCCCAAAACACCTCCGGAGGTGCCAGAAGGGATATATCAGATCCCTCATCGAGGATCAGGCGTTGACGCGCCGGTCCTTCTGGCTGCCCCCGGAGGTGGGTCATGTCATTCCATCATGCAATACAGGCCGTTGTCGTGGCTGTGGACGTCGGTAAGAACACTCTGGCTCTGTCGGCCACCGACTCTGAACATCAGATTTTGCTGGATCCATTCGATGCCGCGATGACCCGAACGGGTCTGAACGCCGCGTTGGAGAAGATCCAAGTCGTCATACCACCGGATATCCCGGTCCTGGTCGGCATCGAGGCCGCCGGGCATTACCACCGCCCGCTTTCGTCCCCGATGTCCTGGCCCCCGGGTTGGAAACTGCTCCAGCTGAATCCGGCCCACGTGGCCGAGCAACGCCGCATCCAGGGCCGACGCAAGGTCAAGACCGCCGCGATCGATCTCGAAGCAATCACCGAACTGGTCCTGGCCGGACGTGGCCAGCAAATGACCGAACGCTCCGTGGTCATCGGCTCAATCACCGTCTTGGCCGCCCACCGGTATCGCCGTATAGAGGCCAAGACCGCGTTGAAGAACCAGATCCTGGGCCAACTCGACCGCACCTTTCCCGGCCTTTCCCTGGCCCTACCCAACATTCTGGCCACCAAGGTCGGCCGGCTGGTCACCGAGCACTTCGCCGACCCGGACCGTCTTTCCTCACTGGGTACCGAACGGTTCATCCGCTACGCCCAAGTTCGCGGGCTGCAGGTCCGAGGCCCCATGGCGGCCCGGCTGGTAGCCGCGGCCAGGGATGCGTTGCCCCAGACCGATGCCGTCTCGGCCCGCGACGTGCTCGTAGAAGACCTGGCAATGCTCCAACTCCTCGACGGGCAGATCTGCACGGTGGACGCCCAACTCGCCGCACTGTTGCCGTCCACCCCGTTCCATCCCCTACTGTCCGTGCCTGGCTGGTCAGTGTCCCGGGCCGCGGCCTACGGCGCCGGTATCGGGGAACCATCCCGCTGGCCGGGACAGTCGCAGATCTACCGGGCCTCCGGGCTGTCTCCGTCCCAATATGAATCAGCCGGTCGGCGCCGGGACGGCTCAATCAGCCGCGAGGGCAGCGTCGAACTACGCCGGGCCCTCATCGGCTTGGGCAACGGGCTGTGGCTCCACGACCCGGCCTCGAAGGACTATGTGGAGGCCCGAACCTGCCGATCAACTCCGGGGCGGGCCTCCTTCCAATCATCCAGCGAAAGCGGCACCCATGCTAGACAACTTCGTAGTCCTCGACTTTGAGACGGCGAACCCCAAGCGGGCGAGCGTCTGCCAGATCGGTGTGGCGAAAGTGGTCGGAGGCAAAGTGGCCGCGGTGCATACTTATCCGGTCTGCCCGCCGCGCGGGTTCGAGGTCTTCCACCCCAACAACATTGCTGTCCATCATCTGACGCCGTCCTATATCGAGGGTGCACCTGATTGGCCGGAGCTCCTGGACCGGTTGGTCCGCTTCACTGGTGGCCTGCCGTTGCTGGGGCACAATGTCGCCTTCGAACGGTCGGTGATCAACGCTGCGACCATCGAGTCTGGTCTGGAAGTTCCAGAGTTCGACTACGAGTGCACGATGAAGCTTGCCAAGCACTAGTTGCCGGGCTTGGCGGCGTACCGCCTCGACGTTGTGGCGGAGGAGATCGAGATTGCTGATTTCGGGCACCACGATGCCGGTGAGGATGCTCGAGCTTGCGCTGATGTCGCCCTGGCTCTTGCCGCACGCGTACAGGTGGGAACCCTTGCCGAGTTGCGGGCCCCACTGATGAAGAAGTCCCGCCGTACTGCCCGAAGCCGATAACCCCACGAAAGGCCACATCGTGTCTCGCACCACCCACACTGTTCCTGCTCCGCCCACGGAGCCGGCGGCCAGCTCTCCGGCCGTGGATCCCGCACCGTCCCCGGAGGTGCCGGATGCTGCGCCGACCCCAACCGAGGGCACCGTCGACTTCGGACAGCACTGGGACGGCTTCTGGTCTTCCGTCTCGGGAGCCTATCCGGGGCTGCCTGAGACCATGGCTATGGCGGGTACGGCTTTGGTCTTCGTGCTCATGCTCAAGTGGCTCTTGGATTCGCGCAAGGGCCGCAACACTGGGCATGTTGCCAAGCCGATGTTGTGGATCCTGATCCCAGCTTCTGCCCTGCTGGCGCCCTCACTGATCATCCCGTTGCTGCTGCATGTGATCTCGTTGCTCCTGAATATTGCTGCCGGTGCGTTGGACAACATCGTCGGCTAACCGGTTCTCGCAGGAGGGCGGGATTCTCCTGGTGCCAGGCGACTGCTTGCGCGGACGGGCCCGTATTGGCTCCTTGTCACCAGCCCGTCGTCCGCACGTCGTAGACGTAGCGATTCCTGTCGTAAACGTAGACGGGCATTGGCGTCGGCCGCCCTCCGGCTGCGTAAAGACCCCCGTCGTAGACGTGGAGGGGTATCGGCCGTGGAGTCCCATCGGCCGCGTAGAGGTGCGCCACCAGGTCTCGCACCCTGGCCACCGTCCTGACCTCAGACTCCTCGTCAAGGGTGACCTTCGCGACCGGGTTCCCGGTGGCCGGACAAACGTACTCTTCGATCTTGTCCACTTCAGTGGTGTCTATCGTGAGTCTGTCCCCGCCTATGAGCTCCAGCTCGTATTCCTTGCGTTGGGCGTCCTTGTTCAGGATCTTGGCAAACAACACTGTCGACCGGCCCTGAGCTTTCTTGGTCATGACTTTCTCCTATGCGGTTCACACGTCAAATGCTCATGACGAGCATCCTGAATGGGCGCATAGGCGTGATGCTCTGAACGCAGACGGCCCGTTAGCGGCGGACACGGCTTTCCTGGCTTAGAATTGAGACCAACGCTTCTCCACTCGCTGCAGATCCACTAGACGCAGAACCAGTTGCGGTTGAGCATATTTCACCCACGGCGGTACGAACACTTCTCCTGATGGGAAAACGATTGATGGCCCCGTCCCTTCGACGAACAGCCCCATTTGTCCCCCCATCATTTGCGCACTCGGCATCTGTGGCCTCAGCGTCATCAGGTCCTCGTTGCTTGGGGCAACGGCAAGGGTGCTTTCCAGCACACTCTTCAGAGCGTCGACCAGGGCCTGCTTTTTTGGAAGCTCTGCCTGCACGTTCGAGGACACCTTGATCTCATATTTCTCAAGGCACTTCTCCGGAGCTGCTTCGTACTCCTTGCGGAAGTTGTCGTCCGTGGCCAACTTGCCTAGAACTTCCAGAAACTGGCGAACATCGCCCATCGTTCTCACCCTCACTTATTTGTATAGCGAAATGATCAATCGAGCTTGTGTTCAGCATGGGCCTCCGACTGAGGGGAGTCAATACTTACGGACGATGGATTATTAGGGCACCGCAGGCGCCGGAGACTTTGCCTAGATGCGTGGGTCGGTAGTCGATAAACCAACTGTCCGGTGTCAGCCCTGAACCCGAAGGCCCGTCCCTCTCGTCAGAGAAAGAGGACGGGCCTTCGGGCTCTATTTCAAGGAAACGCCACCTGGCTGCTCCGAAGCGCTACCCAGATGGTCATGCCACGCCCCGCAGAGCGGGGTCCCGCCCCTTTCAGGCCGTCTGGGCCCGGTAACTGAAGAGTTTGAGCAGATTATGGCACCCCGCCATCAACTCCTACTCCCTCGAGGCCCTCTCCAAGCCGCGCAACAGCACGTGTTTGCCTTGCCGTGTGTGTATCTGCCGAAGACCGGTTCCACGATGGCCTTGCGCCTGGCATAGACCGCTCTGCCCTTCTTCGTCTTCAGCCGCCTGGCCATCCTCTCGGTCACCGTCGCGTCCTTCGGGATCCTGCCCCGCGGTGATTCCGGCACCGGGCGCCCATGCTTGACCCTCCGGGTGGACACGAAGAACGAAGTGCCCCCGGCAGCCTCCCGAGAACCGGTGTGTTCTAGGTTCGCGGCTGAGCAATACCCTGCGTCGGCACTCCACTTCGCCGGCATCGCGTCCAAGGAAGTGGTGGTGTGTTCGATCATCGGCACCAGCTGCTGCACGTCCACCGCGGTGTTGCCCAGTTGGGTGGTCACGGTGACCTGGCGGTCGGCATCAATAACGGCCTGGTCGTTGTAGCTGTAGTGGTAGGAACCATCGGCGGTCTTCGTGATCCTCGCGTCCGGGTCGGTGAAGTTGCGCTGGGACGTCGGTTTGGCCACCGCGTCCGCGGCAGCAGCGTCCCCGGAACCGGTGATGTCCTGGTCGTCGTCTCCACGATCGCTTGCCTTCGTTTCGGCTTCGGCCTCGATCGATTCCCATGCTGCCTGCATCGCGGCGGCCCGGCGCTGGCGGTTCGCCAGTTCGGCGGGCAGCTCATCTCCTCGCCTACCTGGCCCGAATCGGGCGTCCTCGTTCGCATCCACGGTCTTGGCCTCGGCCATCAGGTCACTGATCTCATCGGCGAGGACCTTCTGCCTGCTGGTGAGCCTTTCGTAGGACATCGCCTTATGCCGTGAGGCGTTGCCGCGGACCTTCGTTCCGTCCAGGGCCACATGGCCCAACGAGACCATGCCCGCGGCCCGGCAGAGTTCAAGGGCCTGGAGGAATACGTTGCCCAGTGCTGCGAGGTGGCGTTCACGGAAGCGGGCGATCGAGCGGAAGTCCGGTGCCTGCTGGGCGGCGAGCCAGCGGAAGGCGACCACATCGGTGCAGGCCTTCTCCAACTCGCGGGAGGAGCGGACCCCGACGCAGTATCCCTAGAGCAGAACCCTGAGCATCAGGCGTGGATCATAGGGTGGTTGGCCCTTGGCCTTGGCATGGGAGGCGTAGAACCGGGTCAGGTCCAGTTCGGTATCGACGAGTTCGCCGATGAACCGGGCCAGATGGTCCTGGGGTAGCCATTCATCCAGTGAGGGCGGGACGAGCATCACGGCGTTGGGTTCGAAGGCCTAGAAGCGTTTGTTGACTCCGCCGTTGGTGTCGATCCGGTCATCGTCCGGGAGCTCGACGCGTTCGATGAGGGATTCGTCGAACAGGCCATCCATGTCAGCAGAACCGGTATCCATACCCCCAATTATCCCAGCAGAGGCGCCTGTTCCTGGTTAATCCCCTCAGCGTTTTAAGGTTCGTTGCCGGAATTACTGACCCACGCACCTAGGAAACGGTCCGGAGGGGCGGCCGTACACGGTGCACGAGTAGACGTCGGCCGTGCAGGGTCAGGTGGGAATTGTGGTTGAGGAGTGGGCGACGGACCATATCGTCGGACATGGAAGAACTCCTGGATCGGTTGTCGTCATAACTGCCGATCCAGGAGGTCTCCACTTATTCAACTGCCGACAATATCTTGGTCGAGTACATCTAGCCGCCCAAGTTCCACGGGACTTACGCCACCACGATGTCGACTGTGCGTGGGTTGTTGTCGAGTTTCTGCCAGCCGGTCATCGGGGTTCCGGTGTAGCGCCAGATG
>NZ_JBQSWW010000053.1:0-7928 GCF_052377515.1 Arthrobacter sp. AOP36-C1-22
CTGCGCTCTCGTGGAGTGCCCTGGCCCAGGCCCGCAGGAAGCTTGCGACCCGCTCCGGCTGGTCCAGGTGGATGTTGTGTCCGGCGTCCTCCAGCACGACGTAGGTTGCCTGCGGATACCGCAGCAACAAGTCTTCCTGATCCGCGAACCCCACGACGTGGTCGTGCCGTCCGGCAAGGATCAGCGTCCGGGGCGAGACCGTCGCTGCGGCCCGGGACCCGGGGCCCGCCTCGGGGGCCAGGTGATATCGGCGGGACAACTGCATGACGGCGCGTGCGTTCGCGGCGCGGATCCCGGCAGGGCGGCATCTCGGAATGCGGCCCAGGCCTCCGCTGTGTGGAGGATGGCCATGCCTTCGAAGTCCCGGGCATCCTGCGGATCGAGCAAACCGAGGAACTTCTGGTCTCGGTGCAGGACCCGTTTCTCGGGCACGGTGCGATCTCGTGGCCGGGGATGGACCACCGGCGCCAACAACGCCATTCCGCTCATCTGATCCCCGAAAGTGATTGCCAGATGCGCGGCCAGAACACCTCCGAGTGAGTGCCCCAGCACGGCGAATTTCCGGTCCCCCACCAGTTCGCCAATGGTTTCTTGCAGCCAGTCGGCAATTTCGGGTAATCCACCGGGCTCCTCCAGCGCGGGGGTTCCGCCGAAGCCGGGAAGATCCAGGTAAATCCGCTCCCAGGCACCGGCATCGGCCAGACAAGGATCCAGCGGTAGGAGCAACCGGTGATCGACGCCATTGCCATGAATCATGATTATCGGTGTTCCAGTGCCTCGACGTACGGTAGCCGGTCGCGGGATCACCGGGTCCCCCGCCGTGCAGTGTCCGGGCGTGCGTTCCATCTGTTCCCTCATTCCGATCCCCGTGTCTCCCCGGTCGACCACTAGGCCCACGCGGTCGGGCCCGGTGCTGCGCACCTCTGCACAGCACCGGGCCCGACCGGTCATGAGAACGTCATCCAACGAGACGTTCGTGGAGCTCCTACTCGGGTGTCACGTGCTTTTTCGGGTCCTTCTCTGCCAGGACGCGTGCCGCGGCATCGCGTCCACCCAGCCCGAAGGCCAGCGCCGCAGCCAGAGCACCGCCCACGACCACGGCGCCGAAGCCCAGCGTGATGATCGAGTCGGCAATGCCCATGTACTTCAGTCCAATCGCTGCGAAAAGCCCGATGATGACGTACTTGGCGACGGTGCTTCCCGTGCCGGCCCCCATGGCACTGGACACCAGTTTGGCGATCAGGAAGCCGACGGCGACGATAACGACGCCAAACAGCACCCGGCCCCCGAGTGCGAACACCGTGTTCAGCAGATCCGAGATCTCGGGGAAACCAAGCGCTTGAGCAGCCATGATCCCGAAGAACACCACGATGGCCACTTGTGCCACGCGGGTCAGAATGGTCGAGGCGCTCTTGTCGGCGCTCAGAATCCCGAGGTTCGTTGCTGCCCGGTCGGTTCCAAGACCACGCAACGTGGCCTCCAGGATGCCACCGACGAACTTTGCGATGAGGACGCCGATGCCCAGCAGCACCAGGGCCGCGATGATCATCGGGATCGCGTTGAGGATCATGGTGAGCATCTGCTCGGCCGGATCGGAGATGACCGAGATGTCGAGGATCTGGAGAGCTGCGATGCCCACCACGATCAAGATGACGGCAAACACCAGATTGCCGACCATGGAGCCGATCTTCCGGGAGTTCATCCCGGCTCCCGCCTGTGCCTCGGCGGCACCTGACGGCTGGGCTGGGGTCGGTGTTGCCCCGGCACCCGAGGTCGGATCAACCTGCTTCATCTTTCCGGCAATGCTGTTGAAGTTGAGCATTCCGATGGCGGAGGCAATGAGCTGCTTGGCGATTTTCGCTATCACGAAGCCGATGAAGAAGACCACAGCGGCCCCGATGACGTTGGGCAGGAAGCCCATCAGCGTGGACAGGAGTTCCTGAATCGGTGTCAGGACTGCGTCCAGGGCGAACACCTGGAGGATGGCCACCAGGCCGAACAGCCAGACGATCAACGAACCGATACTGCCAATCGATTCTCCGGTCGATGCACCATCGCCGTCTTGCTTCTGCAAGAACGATACGCGGCCGACAACCTTGCCAATGGCCCATTTCACGACCTTGGCAATAATCCACGTCACAATGAGTATGATGATGGCCATGCCGACCTTTTGCGCCATACCTATCCAATCGATGTCTTCCATGGGAAGCCTCCTTATTGGTCCGGACTTGCAAACAAGGCAGTTTCGATCTGCCGTTGGTCGCAGCAGACTACAGGACACCTCAAGAAACGACTCGGATTAAACATCGACCGGAACCGATTTCACAGTCCATTCGTTATCTGCAGCCCTCTCCCCATGATCCTCCCCGCAGAGCGAAGGTCCGGAAGAGGCGACCACTGCCGGGGGCCGACCCGGAACGGCGGCCGGCCCCCGGAGGGTCATCGATCTGCTTAGTTGATCGCTTCGGCGATCGGGGTGTCACCGTCATAGAAGTTGACTGTGCGGCCAATCGCAGCCCCGTCCGAGAGCACGTGGGCCAGGACCTCGGCTACGTTCTCGCGGGAGGTCACGGCTTCATCGCCCGCGGGCGCCTGGCCGGCGATCGTGCCCTCGAAATCAGCGATCGTAATCTTTCCGCTGGCCGGCTCCAAGGTGAGCCGTCCGGGGCCAAGGATCGTGAAATCCAGACCTGTCTGCCGCAGATGGGCATCCGCATCATGCTTGGCCTGCGCGTAGGGATGGAACGAGTCCTCCGGATCGAGCCGGTCGGCATCAACACCTGCGCCGGCATAGGAGACCATCACGAATCGCTTGACGCCGGCTGCTTCGGCGGCATCCATGGTACGGGCCGCCGCTTCGAAGTCGACCGAGCGTGTGCGTTCGGGGCTACCGCCGCCGGCTCCGGCGGAGAAGACCACGGCCTGCGCACCGGAGAACGCCTGCGTCAACGCCTCGGCGTCAGCATTCTCCAGGTCGAGAACAACCGGGCTGGCCCCGGCGGCTTCGATGTCGCCCCTTTGATCCGCGGAACGGATCACGGATTCGACGGCGTACCCCGCGTCCTTGAGCTTGGGCGCCGCCAGAAGGGCGATCTTTCCATGACCGCCCAGGACAATGACGCGACCTTTATCTGCTGTTGACACGAAAACCTCCGATTGCGCCGATTCGGCGCCGAGAGCGTCCGTCGCTCCGCCCATGATCGGGTTTCAGACGACGGCTTCCGCTGGGTACAACGTCGTGGGGAGCCGTATATTCCTCATCGGCCTGGCGCTACCGTCCTGGAGCGTGTGCAGGCCGGCAGCGGGCCGGTCCCGAAGTGCAGACTCCGGTCGACCACACGGGCCACTTCGTTCGTCAGCGAACGACCTGCATGTTGAGGGCCGTGGTGCCCAGCGCGTCCGTGAGATACGCCCACATGATGAAGTAGTGCTCCGGCCCCTTGGCGGTCTCGATCCCGCCCAGGTCCACGATGGATTCCGAGGTCCAGCCCAGTTCCCCCAAGGAGTGACGTCGTCCGATCTTTGGCCCCGACATTATCTCCGGAGAGGAAGATGCTGCTCGGCTCCAGCAGGGAGGGGTTCACGAAGATTTTGCCGGCGCAGGTGTTCATCGTCTTGACGACTTGTGCCTGGGGAAGCATCTCCTGCAGCTTTTCGCCGAGGCTGGAGCCCGGGTACAGGTGATTGAATCCGGAGGTGGCGGCGTTGGCAACGTCGATGAGTAGTTTTCCGCTGAAAGCGGCCGAATCCAGCTGACCGAGTAGTTCCACGGACGCGGCCCCCGGCGTCGCGTTCACGATCACCTCGGCATCTCGGGCCGTCGCTTCCAGGGTAGCGACAGGGAAAGGGAGCCCCGTGCGTGACTCCGGCTGTCGCGAGCCCAGGGTTACTTCGTGTCCGACGTCGATGCATCCGCCCGCGAGGGCCTGCGCGACACTGCCCGTCCCCAATATCCCAATCTTCATGACTGCCGCTTCTTTCCCGTGGCCGATCCAACATCCATGGGTCAGCGTACGTCGGTCAGGGCCCGGTTTCCGCACTCAAGCCCCCTTCGGGGACGTTCTTGCCACCAGGGCCGCGAGGCGCGCTGCTCCGGGTAATCGACGCGCGGCCGGCTCCGGGGCGGCAGACCGGACAACGGTTCACCAGCGGGGCACCGAGCCACGGTAGCGCCCGTAGTCTGCTCCGAACCTCGCTTTCAATGCCTTTTCTTCGAGGGGGATCTGCACGCGGCCCATGACCAGGACGAACGCTGCCATCGGCAGCACGGCGACGGCGGACCGACGCAGGATCGCGTGGGCAGCCAGCAGGCCGGCCATGCCGAGGTACATCGGATTCCTGGTCAGCCGGTTCGGTCCCCGGACCACCAGCGACGTGGCGGCCTCCACGTCGACCGGATCGAAGCTGGTGCGCTGGCGTCGGAACTCCCATAAGCTGCCCACGACGAGGGATCCCGAGGCCAGTGAAAGAACAGCGGCCACGGTGGCCGAGGTCGGTGTCACCGCACGCTGGCGCATCAGCAGGTATTGCCCTGTAAGGCAGATAGCCAACGTGGTGGGAGGAACCGGGACCTTGCTCATTTCTTCACTCCTGTCGGGGTTTCACTGCGGCTAGCAACCGTGTTCCCAGTAGAGCAATCCCTGCTGTCCGAAACCACCCCTTGGCAGCCTCAGGTCCCGGCGGGCTGCCTTCCCCGGCGGCTGATCCGGAAAACCACGACGTGGACAACGATTTGCACCGCCAATAATACCGCGCCAGAGAACGCCTCGGGCCACCCCATCAGATAGCCGGCCTGCAGCGTCCCGATTCCACTGGCGACGGGATAGAACAACGGCCACAGGATCAAGAGGTTCCGCACAAATGCGAAAACGATACCGAAAAGCACCGCGAACAGGCCGAAGCCGATGGCTTGTGCGAAAGGAACCGAGCCGACATGCTGCAGCGCTAACCCGATTCCGGTCAGCAGAATCGCTGGCAGCCAGCCGAAAGCACGTTCCCAGCGAAGGAACAACCAGCCGAAGGCGAAGAACGGTTCCTACAAAACCACGAGGTTCGCCATGAGCTGCGGTACGGCGGGCACTCCCTGTTCGGCAGCCACATGGAACAGCTGGAACGCAGGGCCCCTCCCAGGACGAGCGAGATGATGAGCGACAGTGCAAGGAACCAGTGATGGATGCCGAGTCCTTCCAGCCCATCGCGTCATCGTTGTAGAACGATGAGTGCCGGGATGTGCGTTCCCGCGACAACGATTCCGCCCATGAGGAACCAGTCGTTGCACGTGGTGCCGGCCCAATAGCAGCCCCAGAACACCAGAAGCGTGCCCAGAGCCATCAGGGAGTATCGGCATCAGGATTCCAGACAACAACCGGCCTACGGGACGGAAGAACAGGGCTGGGAGCGCCCGTTCCGGGCCGAGGAGCCGGAGCCCTGAACTCTGACACGCACACTTCCTTCGAATGACCTGGGGCAAGTACCCCCAGAGTTAGTAGGCAAGGCCCTCTCTCGTCACCATCGTAGAGCCCGGCGCGTGAAGCATGCTCGAGACTGATACGGATGTCGACGGCGTCGCCATGGCGCAGGACAAGGAGACGGTCCCTGCCTGATGAAGCCGTGCATCAGGGCCGTGTGCACAACGCCGGGGTTCCGTGGGGAGAGGTCACTCGCCTGGAGCTGGCTTCGGCCCGAGACTTCGCAGGCCGGCACAACACCGGTCAACTAGCCGTGGCGCAGAAGGCGGGGCAGGCAGTTCCGCCTCTATGACTCCGACGAAACGATAGTTCCATCACCATCCAACAGCCTCACGATCTCATCGTGCAGTCGCCTATCGGACTGATCAAGCCCGTCGAGAACTTCACCGATGGTGACTTCGCTCTGCCGAACCTCACGGGTCTCCGCCCGGGTGATGAAAAGATGTGAGTAGTCGACCGACGCCCCAGCCACCGTCTGCCTCCAGTTCGGGTCCTGCTCGTTCGCGAACCAGGCAGAGGGGCCGAACTTGAGCTGCAGCTGACATTCTCCGAAGTCAGTTCCTCCTCCGGGCACCTCAAAATTGACCGTCCATTCGTATATCCCGGCATAACGTGCACTTACCTCTTGCACGTATTCGGGGCCGAACGTTGCGTTCAGTTGGTCTTTCAGGACGTTGGCAGCGAAGAGGCGCGCCTGCAACTTCAGTCTCTTCAGGAGTTCACGGCCCTCACCGAAACGCTCACGCGCTTGAACTGCCAGATCGTTCGCGAACTTTTCCGCCTCCACGTCCTGCCACTTGCCCTGATACCTCCTCGCTTCTCCCGTCGCGCACATTGCGACGACGAAGCCGACCACATCCTGCTCTTCCACGAGTCCCCTCCCGTTCGAAAATTTCTGACTCATCTGGTCAATGAACGAATAGGCCTCCGGGTTCCGTTGGCGGTAGCCGGGATCGCGATCGATCACTCCGCGAAGCCGCTCGATCAACAGGCTGTAGGTGAGAACCGGGGCGTTCTTCCAGCCTTGGGTCTGAAGCGTTTCATCCCGGTCTCGGCAGAGGAGCACGACGGCGCCCCTCCGTCCGTCGCGTCGGCTGTATTTAAGATATCCCTCGTAACTATGGCCATGCCCGTCGGAGGTGAAGTAATTCTCAACGACGAGCACCGCGGCATCGCTCTCGAGAACCATATCGGCGATGTCTGCCGGCTCATCCGCCACAGCAGTGTTCACTTCCTGCCGGACCCAGTAGCCGGCGTCCGGAAGCGGTTCAGCGCCGGTCTTCTGACGATTAACTTCGTCGATGAGGATTTTCATGAAGGCGTCGCCGAGTCGGTGGGAACCTTCGACCTCCAGAAGCCACGTGAAGACGTTGGAGATCTGTTTCTCGTGGAGTCCGTGGTGCATCACGTCGAAGACATTGAACCCTGGCTCCAAGGATCTTCCGAGCACCGGGAGCATGCCCGTCACGAGATCGTTGGTCATCGCGCCTCCTCCGGTGTGTGCGGTCCATGGCTTCGCGATCGTATCCCGCCCAAAGCTTGGCAGTATCCCCGGCACCCGTCCCATGGGCGTGGCCCATGGACGCCTCGTGACGGGTCCTCCCTACGAATGTCATCGGGGGTTGTTACGTCGCAGCTCTGCTCATCGCAGCGTCGTGCAACCGGCCCGCCTCTATTGAATAGACCTGGTCGCATGCCGAAGAACGGGCGGGATCCGGCCCTGCGTTGACCCGCTGCCAGCTCATGGGTGAGTGTGAACTGTCTGGCCAAACATCCAGTGAGCCGTGTTGATCAGTTCCATCACGGCGCCCTCTGGCATCCCTTCCACCCCGGGGACATATAACCAGCGGTGGCGGCGGCTCCAGAACGGCCCCACGGCTGGTGAGATGCGCCCGCGCAATTGCCGAGGCATCCGTTGATTCACATTGACGAGCCCCAACTGCGTCAACGGCATCACGGCGCGAAGGGTGTAACTACCGCTATGCTCGGCGCGCACCATCATGCTTCTGGCTGGCTCGAAGTCCTGCCAGGGAATCGGACCGATACCGCGCAGCGTCATTCCACGAGTTTCAAGCCTGACCTCTTCACGTTCAAGATCAGCGAACTCGAGCTGACGCCGATACGTCGTAATCAGTAGGGCCAGCCCGCCAAAGAGCATGGCGTAGACCGAGATGATGCCGGAAATGGTCGCCCCCGTGACCCGGAGACTCTCGCCGGACAGAACCAAGCCCAAAGCGATGGCCGCACCCAAGCCGACCAGACTCACGAGCCCGATGAGTACCAGGAACAACCATCGTCTCGCTTTCGACCATCCGGCGGGTCTACCCGGCATCGTCACTACCCCGGTGGTCTGTAGCTCTTCCAGTGCCCGAACGAACGCCGTTGAATTCTCCACATCGACTACGCTACAACAAGGCTCTAGGGCAGCCGTCGTAGCTCGCCATATGTACCCTTTTAGAG
>NZ_JBQSWW010000054.1:0-5507 GCF_052377515.1 Arthrobacter sp. AOP36-C1-22
GTCTGTTGTTTGAGAACTCAATAGTGTGCCATGTTTGTTGACACCGATTTTTTTATAAATTGGTGAATGGTCTTTATGGGTGCACCCCGTGTATCCGTGGAGGCATATTTGCCGGGATTTATGTAACTTGGTGCAGCCCTTCCCTTGTTTTCCCTTGGGATGTTGGTTGTGTCTGTAATTTTTTACGGAGAGTTTGATCCTGGCTCAGGATGAACGCTGGCGGCGTGCTTAACACATGCAAGTCGAACGATGACCCCGGTGCTTGCACCGGGTGATTAGTGGCGAACGGGTGAGTAACACGTGAGTAACCTGCCCCCGACTCTGGGATAAGCCCGGGAAACTGGGTCTAATACCGGATATTCACTTCCTTCCGCATGGGAGGTGGTGGAAAGATTTATCGGTGGGGGATGGACTCGCGGCCTATCAGTTTGTTGGTGGGGTAATGGCCTACCAAGGCGACGACGGGTAGCCGGCCTGAGAGGGTGACCGGCCACACTGGGACTGAGACACGGCCCAGACTCCTACGGGAGGCAGCAGTGGGGAATATTGCACAATGGGCGAAAGCCTGATGCAGCGACGCCGCGTGAGGGATGACGGCCTTCGGGTTGTAAACCTCTTTCAGTAGGGAAGAAGCGAAAGTGACGGTACCTGCAGAAGAAGCGCCGGCTAACTACGTGCCAGCAGCCGCGGTAATACGTAGGGCGCAAGCGTTATCCGGAAT
Source organism: Arthrobacter sp. AOP36-C1-22 (assembly GCF_052377515.1). Classification (NCBI taxonomy): domain Bacteria; kingdom Bacillati; phylum Actinomycetota; class Actinomycetes; order Micrococcales; family Micrococcaceae; genus Arthrobacter; species Arthrobacter sp. AOP36-C1-22. The sequence goes on from NZ_JBQSWW010000054.1 coordinate 722, forward strand.
TATTGGGCGTAAAGAGCTCGTAGGCGGTTTGTCGCGTCTGCCGTGAAAGTCCGGGGCTCAACCCCGGATCTGCGGTGGGTACGGGCAGACTAGAGTGATGTAGGGGAGACTGGAATTCCTGGTGTAGCGGTGAAATGCGCAGATATCAGGAAGAACACCGATGGCGAAGGCAGGTCTCTGGGCATTAACTGACGCTGAGGAGCGAAAGCATGGGGAGCGAACAGGATTAGATACCCTGGTAGTCCATGCCGTAAACGTTGGGCACTAGATGTGGGGGACATTCCACGTTTTCCGCGTCGTAGCTAACGCATTAAGTGCCCCGCCTGGGGAGTACGGCCGCAAGGCTAAAACTCAAAGGAATTGACGGGGGCCCGCACAAGCGGCGGAGCATGCGGATTAATTCGATGCAACGCGAAGAACCTTACCAAGGCTTGACATGGGCCGGATCGGGCTGGAAACAGTCCTTCCCCTTTGGGGCCGGTTCACAGGTGGTGCATGGTTGTCGTCAGCTCGTGTCGTGAGATGTTGGGTTAAGTCCCGCAACGAGCGCAACCCTCGTTCCATGTTGCCAGCACGTAGTGGTGGGGACTCATGGGAGACTGCCGGGGTCAACTCGGAGGAAGGTGAGGACGACGTCAAATCATCATGCCCCTTATGTCTTGGGCTTCACGCATGCTACAATGGCCGGTACAATGGGTTGCGATACTGTGAGGTGGAGCTAATCCCAAAAAGCCGGTCTCAGTTCGGATTGGGGTCTGCAACTCGACCCCATGAAGTCGGAGTCGCTAGTAATCGCAGATCAGCAACGCTGCGGTGAATACGTTCCCGGGCCTTGTACACACCGCCCGTCAAGTCACGAAAGTTGGTAACACCCGAAGCCGGTGGCCCAACCCTTTTGGGAGGGAGCCGTCGAAGGTGGGACCGGCGATTGGGACTAAGTCGTAACAAGGTAGCCGTACCGGAAGGTGCGGCTGGATCACCTCCTTTCTAAGGAGCAACTAGCATTGACCATTTAGGGCGCATGTCCTGGTGGTGGTGTTCAGTTCAGCCCGTTTCTGCCACTTGTGTTGGTAGGCGGGCGCTCATGGGTGGAATGTCAACGGATTGTGGCTTGGGATCTTTGGTTCCCTGTTGTTTAGTACGCACTGCTTTGGTGGTGTTGGAACGATGCGGGGGCTGGTGGGTTCTGAGTCCATGGCACACTGTTGGGCCCTGAAACAACAGGCCCGATTTCCTGGTATCGACCGTGTGTTGGTGGTGGGGGGTTGGTTCTGGTTTGTTTTGGCTCCCGCGCATGGCCTAGGCCGCGATGATCTTTTGGTGTCGTGGTGGTGGGTGTGACGGGGTTGTTGTTTGACAACTGCATAGTGGACGCGAGCATCTTGCAAGGACGATGGATGCCATGTGATTGCCTTTTGCCTTCGGGCCGGTGGTGGTTATGTGGTTTTTTTATCGTGTTTGCGAAAGCAATTTATTTGAGAACCCCCAGCAGGGCGCCTTACGGGGTGTGGTTGTTGGTGGTTCTCTCGATCAAATGCTCTTGTGAATTGACCTTTTTGTGGTCAAGTTTCTAAGGGCGCATGGTGGATGCCTTGGCATCAGGAGCCGAAGAAGGACGTGGGAATCTGCGATAAGCCTGGAGGAGTCGATAACCGGACTTTGATTCCAGGATTTCCGAATGGGGAAACCCCGCACGGCGTCATGTCGTGTGACCCGTAGCTGAACACATAGGCTGCGTGGAGGGAACGCGGGGAAGTGAAACATCTCAGTACCCGCAGGAAGAGAAAACAATAGTGATTCCGTTAGTAGTGGCGAGCGAACGCGGATGGGGCTAAACCGTTCCATGTGTGATAGCCGGCGGGCGTTGCATGGGCGGGGTCGTGGGACCAGTCGTTCCAGTTCTGCCGGACTGGAGGAGTGAGGTGCGGGTGCATAGGCGAATCGGTTTGAAAGCCGGACCATAGAGGGTGTTAGTCCTGTAGCTGTAATGTTCTCCGCCGCTTTGTATTGGTATCCCAAGTAGCACGGGGCCCGAGAAATCCCGTGTGAATCTGCCAGGACCACCTGGTAAGCCTGAATACTTCCTGATGACCGATAGCGGACAAGTACCGTGAGGGAAAGGTGAAAAGTACCCCGGGAGGGGAGTGAAATAGTACCTGAAACCATGTGCCTACAATCCGTCGGAGCCACCTTGTTGTGGTGACGGCGTGCCTTTTGAAGAATGAGCCTGCGAGTTAGTGCCGTGTCGCGAGGTTAACCCGTGTGGGGAAGCCGTAGCGAAAGCGAGTCTGAACAGGGCGTTCAGTGGCGCGGTCTAGACCCGAAGCGAAGTGATCTACCCATGGCCAGGTTGAAGCGTGTGTAAGAGCGCGTGGAGGACCGAACCCACTTCAGTTGAAAATGGAGGGGATGAGCTGTGGGTAGGGGTGAAAGGCCAATCAAACTTCGTGATAGCTGGTTCTCCCCGAAATGCATTTAGGTGCAGCGTTGCGTGTTTCTTACCGGAGGTAGAGCGACTGGATGGCTAATGGGCCCTACAAGGTTACTGACGTCAGCCAAACTCCGAATGCCGGTAAGTGAGAGCGCAGCAGTGAGACTGTGGGGGATAAGCTTCATAGTCGAGAGGGAAACAGCCCAGAACGCCAACTAAGGCCCCTAAGCGTGTGCTAAGTGGAAAAGGATGTGGAGTTGCGAAGACAACCAGGAGGTTGGCTCAGAAGCAGCCATCCTTGAAAGAGTGCGTAATAGCTCACTGGTCAAGTGATTCCGCGCCGACAATGTAGCGGGGCTCAAGCACACCGCCGAAGTTGCGTCATCCAGGTATATAGGTAGGCCTTCGTGGTCCAGCCGCCTGGGTGGGTAGGGGAGCGTCGTGCCGGCAGTGAAGCCACGGTGTGAACCAGTGGTGGAGACGGCACGAGTGAGAATGCAGGCATGAGTAGCGAAAGACGGGTGAGAAACCCGTCCGCCGAATGATCAAGGGTTCCAGGGTCAAGCTAATCTGCCCTGGGTGAGTCGGGACCTAAGGCGAGGCCGACAGGCGTAGTCGATGGACAACGGGTTGATATTCCCGTACCGGTGAAGAACCGTCCCTACTGAACTGGCGATGCTAACCGCCTCGAGCACCCACCATCTTCCCTTCGGGGAAGGTACCGGGTGCAAGGCGCGGGACCCGAGCCAGGGAGGTCAACGTATTAACAGGTGTGACGCAGGAAGGTAGCCGGGCCAGGCAATGGAATCGTCCTGGTCCAAGGGTGTAGGCCGAATGGTAGGTAAATCCGCCGTTCATGATGGTTGAGACCCGATAGGCGCCCGCTTCGGCGGGTGATCCGGTGATCCTATGCTGCCAAGAAAAGCATCGACGTGAGGTTCAAGCCGCCCGTACCCCAAACCGACACAGGTGATCAGGTAGAGAATACTAAGGCGATCGAGAGAATCATGGTTAAGGAACTCGGCAAAATGCCCCCGTAACTTCGGGAGAAGGGGGGCCCCAACCTTGAACACCATTTGCTGGTGTGAGGGGATCGGGGCCGCAGAGACCAGGGGGAAGCGACTGTTTACTAAAAACACAGGTCCGTGCGAAGTCGCAAGACGATGTATACGGACTGACTCCTGCCCGGTGCTGGAAGGTTAAGAGGACCGGTTAGCCCTTCGGGGCGAAGCTGGGAATTTAAGCCCCAGTAAACGGCGGTGGTAACTATAACCATCCTAAGGTAGCGAAATTCCTTGTCGGGTAAGTTCCGACCTGCACGAATGGAGTAACGACTTCCCCGCTGTCTCAACCATGAACTCGGCGAAATTGCACTACGAGTAAAGATGCTCGTTACGCGCAGCAGGACGGAAAGACCCCGAGACCTTTACTATAGTTTGGTATTGGTGTTCGGTGCGGCTTGTGTAGGATAGGTGGGAGACGTTGAAGCGGGCACGCCAGTGTTCGTGGAGTCATCGTTGAAATACCACTCTGGCCGTACCGGATTCCTAACTTCGGCCCATGATCTGGGTCAGGGACAGTGCCTGATGGGTAGTTTAACTGGGGCGGTTGCCTCCTAAAGAGTAACGGAGGCGCCCAAAGGTTCCCTCAGCCTGGTTGGCAATCAGGTGACGAGTGTAAGTGCACAAGGGAGCTTGACTGTGAGAGTGACAGCTCGAGCAGGGACGAAAGTCGGGACTAGTGATCCGGCGGCACGTTGTGGAACGGCCGTCGCTCAACGGATAAAAGGTACCTCGGGGATAACAGGCTGATCTTGCCCAAGAGTCCATATCGACGGCATGGTTTGGCACCTCGATGTCGGCTCGTCGCATCCTGGGGCTGGAGTAGGTCCCAAGGGTTGGGCTGTTCGCCCATTAAAGCGGTACGCGAGCTGGGTTTAGAACGTCGTGAGACAGTTCGGTCCCTATCCGCTGCGCGCGCAGGAAATTTGAGAAGAGCTGTCCTTAGTACGAGAGGACCGGGACGGACGAACCTCTGGTGTGTCAGTTGTACTGCCAAGTGCACCGCTGATTAGCTACGTTCGGAAGGGATAACCGCTGAAAGCATCTAAGCGGGAAGCCCACTTCGAGATGAGATTTCCATACACCTTGAGTGTGAGAGGCCCCCAGCTAGACCACTGGGTTGATAGGCAGGACGTGGAAGCGGGGACTAAAGACCCGTGGAGCTGACCTGTACTAATAGGCCGATGACTTACACCACAATTCACCACACGGCTTTCGGGTTGTGTGGGCAAGATATGCTGCGTCCACTATGCGGTTGCCGGACAACAACTCCTGGTAGCCAACCAAACACCCG
>NZ_JBQSWW010000055.1:0-3794 GCF_052377515.1 Arthrobacter sp. AOP36-C1-22
CCTAGGGGGTGGGGGAAAGCTGGGGGCTAGCAGGAGCGCAGGCTGGCGCCACCGTCGACGACGATGTCCTGCATGGTCATGTGGCGGGCCCGCCGGGAAAGGGAAAACAGGACGACCTCGGCAATGTCCTGCGGTTCGGCGATCCGGCCCAGGGGGATACCGAGCCGGAAGCGATCCGGAGTCCCACCTACCACGCGTGCCCGGGCCTTCTCGGGGTCACCGCTCCACATCCGCTGCTGCATGGGGGTGTCGGTGGACCCAGGGGCGATCGTATTGCAGCGGATGCCCAGCGGCGCCAACTCCAGGGCTGCATTGGCACTGAGGGCCGCAGCTGCTGCCTTGCTGGCAGCGTAGGCGGCCATGCCGACGCGAGGGACGGCGGCGGCGTTGGAGGAGACCACCGCGATGGAACCGGCCTCGCCGGGGGCGCTGAGGGGCCGCCGTCCGCCCAAGGTACGGGCAGCCTGGCGCAGGACGACGAAGGTGCCGCGGACATTGACGTCCATCACCCGGGCGAATCCATCCAGGTCGGTGTCGGCCAGCGCTGCCTCGTGCAGGACGCCCGCGGCGTGGGCGATCTTCAGTACCGGTGGGTGGGTAGCGGCCAACTGATCGAAAATCTCCGCCACCCGATCAGCGTCCGCTACATCGGCGCGGTATTCGACGACCCTAGTGTCCCCGACACGGGTGTGCCGGCACTCCTGGGTGAAATCGGCATCCAAAGCGGCGATGAGCTGCGGAGGCCCGTCCGGATCATGGGCGAGGGCCTCGACGACGGCCCGCCCGATGCCCCGGGCTGCTCCGGTGACGACAGCGGTGTGCGGTTGGTTCATTTCATTGCTCCTTTCGCAAGAGGCGGGTGGTGATTGCGGGGCCCTTGCAGGGGTAGATCCGGGTGCGGGTATGGAGCGCCGGCTGTCCTGCCCAAGACGCGAGTAGGGGCCACTGCTCCTGCCCACGAAAAGGACACGCAAGAATTACCTGCATTCGAGTTGCCCAAGGGATGGAGAATAGGCGAGGGTTTCGTTCTGTATTCCGTTCAACATAGGCTAACCTAAGTGAGATTTCGACAGCGTTCAAGTGGGATTTCCATGCAACGCAGCGCAGGCTGACAAATAAAGTAATCCCGTGTAACGCACGTGAAGACAACGGAAAGCGAGTCCATGCTCCCCGGCCACACCAACGCCCCGGTTTTCGAGACCTTCGGCCTCCCCTCACCCGTGGATTCCCGCGTTTTCTGGGAGGAGGTGCGACGCAGGGGCACCCCGTACGTGTCGCGGTCAGGAAATGAGAGAAGCGTCACATTCCTCTACCGCAGTGGAACGGCAGCCCAGGTCTACCTCGAGGCCAACCGGCTCACCGATAAGCACCGGATCGATCAGGGCCGGATGAATTTGATCGCGGACACCGACGTCTGGTGGGCCACCCTGGATGTCGACGCCGACTCAGTTTTCTCCTACGGCTTTCGTGCGTTGGCCACCGGGGGGGAAGGACTGGCCCACGCAGTGGCCCTCCAGCGACGGGCCGGGATCCCGGCCGTGGCGGACCCGTTCAACCGCGGCGAAACCATCAATGCCAACGGCACCGGGCCGCTATCGGTGTGCTCCATGGACGAGGCTTCCGCGACAGGGGTCTGGGATGGGGCAGCGGCCCAGACAGTGCGCGGCAAGCTCACGCATTCTGCCGTCTGGTTACCTGCCGTGGGCCGCACGGCCAGGCAGTGGATGTACACCCCGGCGCCGGGATCCCCGAAACCATTGCGGCTACTGGTCCTCACCGACCCCGAGATCTGGTTCGGTCGGCTGCATTTGGCCGCGGCGTTGGAATCGGCGGTGGCCTCGGGGGAAGTAGAGCCGGTGGCCGTAGTGGGGATCGCAACCCGGGATAATGCCGAACGCCTGGAGCTGCTGGGGGCCAACCACGCCTTCGTGGATGACCTGGCCTCCGTGATCGTGCCCGCGGCCCGCACCGCACTGGAAGAAACCCATCTCCTGCGCGGCCTCGGGGAAACAGTTCTGGCCGGGCAGAGCCTCGGCGGCCTGACGGCACTGCTGGCCGCGCTGCGGAAACCCGAGGTCTTCGGCACGGTGCTGGCACATTCGCCGTCGCTGTGGTGGATGCCCGACGGCAGCGTCACCCCCGCGAACTACACGCACGTGCACCAACCGTGGATCACCGGACGGTTCGCCAGCGAGCCGGGGACCAGTGCGCGCATCGACCTGCGGGTCGGGACCCGGGAGGACATCACCAATGACCACGTCGATCAGCTTCAGCAGGTCCTGCTCGACCGCGGATACGACTCCGCCTCCGCACGCTTCAGCGGAGGCCATGATTTTTCCTGCTGGCGCCACGTGCTGATCGAGGGATTGAAGGAGGACTAGAGCGACATGACAACCCCAGCACCCACCCAGACCGATCTCCGCCCCTTGAGCGATGGGCAATTGGCCCTGTGGTTCGGCCATCTCGGTGACGCCACCAAGGCGGCCTACCAATGTGCCGAATATGTCGACATCAGCGGTCCCCTCGATGCGGACCGCTGGGCCGAGGCTCTCCGGGAATGCCTTGATGCCACTGGGCTCGCCGCCGACTACCTCGACACCCCCGATGGCCCCCGGTCCCGCCCCGGCGGGTGCATCGTCCCCGAGGTCATCGATCTGGCGGATGCCGCCGATCCGGAGGCTTCGGCCCGGCATTGGATGGAGGGTGAGTTGTCCCGTCCGGCCCGCCGGCAGGGGGACACCGTCCTGGCCTTGCACGACGCCACCGGCCATGCGCTGATCCGGCTGTCGGAGCACCGGCACTGGTGGTTCGCCCGCTTCCACCACATCGGCGTCGACGGCTACTCGGTCCACGCCTTCATCCAGTGGGTCGCCCGCGTGTACACGGACCCTGCCGCACTGGAGGAGAGCCCCTTCACCGATCTGGCTTCGGATTCCGACCCGCTGCCCGTCAGGAGGGAGGACCCGGCAGCCGACTCCAGCTGGGAGGAAGCCCGGGACTTCTGGACCCGACGAGCGGACATCCTCGACACGGCAGGATCCTTATGCGAGACCACGGCACCGGCACGAGTCGACCACCACGATCTCCGGCAACGGATGGACCCCGACGCGGTTGAGGCCCTCATCGACTTCGCCACCGAAACGGGGTCCACCTGGATCGAGATGTCCTTTGCCCTCATCGGGACCTACTCCCAGTCCTACCTCACCGACCGGCCCGCCGTCCTGGGGATCCCGTGGCTGAACCGCCCACCGGCGGCCTCCGATGCCCGGGCCGTGGCCCCCCGGGTCAACGTCCTGCCACTGTGTCTGCCGGCGGTGACCGACCCCGGGACCACCGTGGCCGAGTTCGCTGCGGCGGTCCGCAACGAGTTGACGGCCGTGCGCGCCGTCCAGAGATACCGGACTGAATGGCTCCGCCGGGACCTGGGAAAGAGCGGTGCCGGTCACCGGTTGCATGGCCCTACGATCAACATCCGTCCCTTCGATCGGCGGGCCACGTTCGGCCCGGCCGCCGGAACCGTGCACAACATCAGGTCCGGGCCGACGGAGGACCTGGACATCGCCCTCTCCCTGGACGCCGACGGCGGGCTCGAGGTCAGGGTTCTGGCCAACCCGGACCTGTACTCCGTCGACACGGCGCAACGACATCTCGAACGCATCACCGACCTGCTCGAGCGCACCCCGCGCGAAGGCCCTGCCACTCTCGGGGAAATCCCCCTCATGCTGCCGGCAGAACGCGACCTGGTCATGAACACCTTCAACGACACCGGCGCCCCCGCAACCGAGCACACCCTG
>NZ_JBQSWW010000056.1:0-2575 GCF_052377515.1 Arthrobacter sp. AOP36-C1-22
GTAGGCGGCGGTCTGGGTCCCGTTCATGGCCTGCTGGAACCCCATGAACAGCCCTGCGGTGAACGGCAGGAGCACCGGCACCAGCCAGGAGAGCCCGTCGGCGGAGGATTCCAGCCGGGGCGATACCGCCCACAGTACGGCGATGATCATCAGTACGGCCCCGGCCATCCGCCGGGCGGTGATGAAGCGTTTGCCCCCGGGGCCGAATCCGACCCGGTCGACCATCAGCCCGCTCATGGTCTGTCCGGTCACGATGGCCACGGTGAACAGTGCGACGCCGATCAGGGGCACCGCGTGGCTCTGTCCGAAGACGATGTAGCCGCCGCTGATCCCCGCCAGCAGGTACCAGCGTGGGAATTCTCGTCCGGCCACGGCCCGGCGCATGGCCACCAGTCCGGCCCGCCCCCGCGGCAGCAGGACCGAGGCCAGCATCATGACCACGGTCCCGCCGGCGAAGCTGATGGCCGCCGCGGCGTTCGGGTCCCCCATCCGTTCAGCGAGCCCGCCGTTGATCCGGCCCTGGATGGGCATCATCAGTCCCCCGATGATGGCCAGGACCAGACCGGCCCATAACGGAAGGTGCCGGGCCTTCGCCCGCGGAGCAATCACTGGGTTCATCGTTGGACATGCTATCGCCGCGGTGGCGGCCGGACCTGCTCGTGACGCAAGATGGTCTCATGACAGCAGAACAGCCCCGGCCCATCAGCATCCGCGACGATTCGATCCGTTTGGGGCAGCTACTGAAGCTGGCGAGCCTGGCCGAGGACGGTTTCCATGCCAAGGAGCTCATCGAAAACGGGATGGTTCAGGTCAACGGTGAGATCGAGACCCGCCGGGGCCGGCAGTTGAAGATCGACGATGTGATCGCCCTGGCCGACGAGTCGGTGATCGTCACCTCCGAGTAGGCGCGACTCCGCCGGGTCCTAGTCCAGCACGTGGTGGCGCAGGAACTCGCCCACATGCTTCATTTCCGGTTCCGATACGCTGTGGCCCATTCCGGCATAGAGCATCTTGGTCAGGTCGGTGTGTTCCCCGGCCCAGTCCAGGGTGAAATCGATCTTCTCCTCGGTGATCACCGGGTCGGCTTGTCCGCGTCCCCAGAACATCGGCGTCCGGGCCGCCTTCGTGGCCTGGTCGTTGAAGAATTCGTGTCCGGCGGCCTGGATCGCGAATCCCGACAGTCCGACGACGGCGTCGATCTCCTCCGGTCGGTGGCGCAGGACCGAGGTCGCCACGGCCATCCCCATGGAGAAGCCCAGGAGCGTCACCGATGCGTGCTGTTCCTTCACCTCCTCCAGCCAGGCCCACACCTGCTGCACCGACTCCACGACCTTCTCCAGCGAGTAGTCCAGGTCCTCCATCAGCGGGAACCAGGTGTAGCCCGGGCCCATGGCGTAGGGGGCACGCACCGAGGCCAGGGTGAATTCCTCCGGCAGCATCGGGGCCAGGCCGATCAGGTCCTTCTCATGGGAAAGGTAGCCATGGAACAGGACCAGCAGGGGGGTGCCCTCCCGCTCGGATTCGGGGCGGGACCAGGCAACGACGGGCTGGGGCAAAGTCTCAGTCATGCGGCCATTGAATCACGCCGGCGCGCCCGGCCACAGGACGCGGCATCGCTTCCGGCGTGCCTGCCGGTCGTGTCCCGGGGTGGTAAACCCGGGCGCCCGGTGAAATGATGTACCCGTGAGTAACAATGATGCTTCCTCCGCACCGGACCAGTCCGACCCCTCGTCCACGTCCCCCGGCGACGCGATCCGCCACCCCTGGCGCCGCATGGTCTCCCTCGGCGACTCCTTCACCGAGGGCATCGGGGATCCGGATCCGCAGAGCCCCGGCGGACACCGTGGCTGGGCCGACCGTGTCGCCGAGCAGCTCAGCCGGCAGGCGGAGGACTTCGCCTATGCCAACCTGGCGATCCGCGGCCGGCTGCTGGACCAGATCCATGAGGAGCAGCTGGAACCCGCCCTGGAACTCCGCCCGGACCTGATCACCATTTGCGCCGGGGGCAACGACGTGCTGCGCCCCGGTGGGGATCCCGATGCCCTGGCGGTGACCATGGACCGGTTCATCGGCGAGCTCTCGGCCACCGGGGCCACGGTCCTGCTGTTCAACGGCCCCGATATCGGTGAAACCCCGGTCCTGGGCTCGATGCGCGGCCGGGTGGCCATCTACAACGAGAACTTGCGGGCCATCGGCGCCCGCCATGACGCGGTCGTCGCCGATATGTGGGCGATGCGCCAGCTCCACGAACCCCGGATGTGGGCCCCGGACCGGCTGCACTTCTCACCGCTGGGCCACCACACCATTGCGATGATGGCCCTGGATGCCCTCAACGTCGAACACGAGCTCACGGCCTTGGAGCCGAGCCCCTCGGAGCCCAAGCCCTGGAGGGTGGCCCGGCGTGAGGACCTGGTCTGGGCGCGCACGCATCTGGCGCCCTGGGTGCTGCGGCGGCTTCGGCACCAGTCCAGCGGTGACGGAATCACGGCCAAACGCCCGCAGGCCATGCCCTTTTCCCCGGGCGGGACCCCCCACAGCGTGGGTGCCGGGGATCCGCGCAACGACGCGGACTAGG
>NZ_JBQSWW010000057.1:0-1672 GCF_052377515.1 Arthrobacter sp. AOP36-C1-22
CGGTGTGTAATCTCGCAACATCGTGGACACCAAATCTCTTCACTTCGTGGACAGCGGATCTCATGGCTTCGTGCACAGCTACCAGCGCTCACTACGAGCCATGTGGGTCTTGAACCTAGCCGCGGTTGAAGACCTCCGGCACCTGTCGTTGACGTTCGGCGAACTGCCCGCGGTAAGCGGCTTGTTTCCGCGCCCATTGCTTCGTTGAATGGGACAGTTGCACGCCCTGGATCGCGTAGGAGGCAACGTAGCGCCCGCGCACGTGTAATGCGATCATGGGCAACGGGAACGAGAACACGATTTCACTGGTGTCGGGATCTGAGAGCAGGAATTCATTCTCGGTGATCGTTCTTTGGAACCGGCGTCCGGCGAACGTCGTCGGCAACGACACGTGGTATCCCTGATAGTAGACCTGCCGGTTGTCCGCGGTGACGTCTACGAGCACCTGGTTGACAGCCTGCGGTGCCTGCTCATTACCACCGAGGATGTCGTTATCGATGATCTTCCCGGACTTGGACATGGTCACCGTGGCGCGCCCGAGCTCGAGCTGCCTGAGCCTGCGCACCCGGCGGTACTCGGCGGCCTTGCTCTCGAGCACCGCCAGCGCCAACGGCTCCGTCGCCGGCGTATGGACGAGCAGTTCCCACGCGGTGTCTGGGGTGGATTGGTTCAGGGACTGGTGCGGCCGACGATGGTTATAGTGCTGTCTATATCGGGCGATCCTTTCGCGCAGTTGCTCCAGTGTCCCGGGCCGGTTGGCTAGGAGAAACCGCTGCAGGGTTTGATGCGAGCGTTCATTCTTACCCTGGGTCGTGGGCTTGCCCGGCAGGCCACTGATCGGCATGGTGCCCTTTGAGGCCAGGTAGATTTCCACGGCTCCGATCTTGCCCTGGCGCAGTTGGTTGAACGCCAACGAATTGTCGCTTAAGACCTCTTGCGGAGCTCCGTGCGCGGCGATGGCCTTGGCGAGGACGTGTTGGGCGTCGGCGCTGTTTTCCTCCCGTTGGTATGCCCAGGTACCCACGTCGTAACGGGTCGCGTCGTCAAGGAGCTGGTACACCGTCACCTTGGGCCCGTTGGCCAGCCGGAACTCGAAAGCATCGAGCTGCCACAGCGCCATCGCGGTGGCCCGCACGAAGGGGATGTAGGAGGATTTCGGACGTTTGCGTGGAGAGCGCTCGACATGTCCGACGCTGGCCAGGAGCCTGGCGATGGTCGCCACTGAGGGGACCTTCCCGCCGGGGAAGGCGTCCTGGATGGTGGCCTCGTAATAGATCGTAAGTGGCCCGTAGTCCCACCCGTCGGATTTGAGCTGTTTTCGGATCCTGACGAGCTCATTGACCACCGCCGTACCGTACCGCCGAGCGGGCTGTTTCGGCGCCCGGGACTGGGGATGCAGAGCGGCCGTTGATTCGGTGGCGGCACGGCCGCGGATCTTGTAGAACACGCTCCGGGAGACCTTCAGCGATTTGCAGAAATCGCTCACCGTCAGGGAGTGGGGCTGGGCCGGGTCGTAGTTGATGATCGCAGCCCGTGTGCTGGGCGAAAGTACGTTGGTCATGCCATCGACTGTCCCAGCGCACTGAGCACGGGCCAGTGTCTACGATGTGGTGAGACAGCGTGTCCACGATGTCATGAGATCGTGTGTCCACGATGCGTTGAGACAGGACAC
>NZ_JBQSWW010000058.1:0-1623 GCF_052377515.1 Arthrobacter sp. AOP36-C1-22
AGCCTCGATCCACCGATGGGAGCCGGTGAAGCAGGACGTCATTAACGCGGAGATGCCCGACTTTTCAAGGATAATTGGACTTGCGACAGTACAAATTTCCTGAAGAAGAAGGGCATCTCGCAGATGCAAGTTTCCCACACTCCCACGGCCCTGTCAGCCGCGTTCGACGAACCGAACCTCATCGCGGCGGCAGGTCTGGTCCCGGTCATGGAACTGGCCCGCGACTCTGGCCTGCATGAGCTGGCGGACAGGCAGCTGAGCGTGCCGACCGACAAAGGTGCCAACGCCGGCGCGAAGACCGCAGCGCTGGTTGCCGGGATGGCCGCCGGAGCCGATTCCATCGATGACATGACCGTGCTGCGCCACGGCGGGATGAAACGGCTCTTCGGCTCCTGCTACGCCCCCTCGACCCTGGGATCCTTCTTGCGGTCCTTCTCCTTCGGGCACGTCCGCCAGCTCGACGCCGTTGCCTCTCGTTTTTTGGGAAACCTCGCAAACAGGGCACCGCTGTTGGGCGATCCTGGTGCCGAGGAGTTCGTGTTCGTTGATGTCGATGACACGATCATCGAGGTCCACGGCTATGCCAAGCAGGGCTCCGGGTACGGATATTCAGGGGTCCGTGGGCTCAACGCGGTGCTGGCCATCGCCTCCACCGCCGATACTGCCCCGGTGATCCTGGCCCAGCGCCTGCGCAAAGGGGCCGCGAACTCGGCGCGTGGCGCCAAACGTCTCGTTGCCGATTCCCTGGCGACCCTGGGACGGATCCATGCCGAATCGCCAGTGCTCTGCCGCTTCGACTCCGCGTATTACGGCCATGCCGTCATCTCCACGGCTCTGGCTGGCGGTGCCGATGTCTCGGTGACGGCGCGCATGGACTCCGCGGTCAAACGCGCCATCTCCGGAATCGAGGAGGCCGCGTGGGAAAGCATCGAATACACCGATGCGATCTTCGACGAGACCGCCGGTGCCTGGATCTCGAAAGCCGAGGTCGCCGAAATTGACTTCACCGCTTTCTCCTCCCGGAAGAAGGCCGACCGGGTTCCCGGCCGACTGGTGGTACGCCGCATTCCGGAGCTGAATCCGAAGGCAACCGACGGGCAACCAACCTTGTTCGATGCCCATCGGTTCCACGCGTTCTTCACCACCGTGTCCATGGAAGCCATGGGCACCGTCGTCATGGACAAGACCCACCGCCGCCATGCGGTTATCGAGCAGGTGAACGCGGACCTGAAAAACAGTGCCCTGGCGCACTTGCCTTCGGGGCACTTCGGAGCCAACAGTGCCTGGTTGGCCGCCGCGGTCATGGCCTACAACCTCACCCGGACCGCCGGGGTACTGGCGGCGGGAAGGTTCCGCAAGGCCCGCACCGCGACGATCCGGGACAAACTTGTCAACGTCCCGGCCCGGATCGCCTCGAGTGCCCGTCGAATCCGATTGCACCTGCCCGAGGCATGGCCCTGGCAACAGGCGTGGGAGAAGCTCTTCGCTGCCGTTCATGCACCACCTCAGCGAGTCTGACTGATCGTTCACCAGCCGGACAACGGCATCATCAGGAACCATCGTGGAACATCATCGGCAGCGAGGCCGGGCCCTGAGTAGTGCCCAGTTTCCTTACACTCAAGA
>NZ_JBQSWW010000059.1:0-1427 GCF_052377515.1 Arthrobacter sp. AOP36-C1-22
TGGTCAAGCCCCGGGAAGTGGTGTAGCGGTGGTTTCCTTCGGTGATTGCTTTTAGGCGGTCAACGCTTGGAAGGGATCTGCAGGCGCCTCCTCCGCATTCAGGGTGTTGTCAGCGTCGTTGACGAGGCTGAGCCGGCATCTGGCCAGCACGTCCAATCCGAGGTAGCGGCGGCCTTCTGCCCACTCATCGGTTTGCTCGGCCAGCACCGCGCCGACCAGCCGAATGATCGCGTCGCGGTTGGGGAAGATACCAACGCTGTCGGTGCGCCGGCGAATCTCGCGGTTGAGCCGTTCGTTGGGGTTGTTGGACCAGATCTGTTGCCACACATCCTTCGGGAACGCCGTGAACGCCAGAATGTCGGCCCGGGCTTCGTCGAGGTGCTCGAAGACCTTGGGCAGCTTCTCCTGGACGTAGTCCAGCAGCCGGTCGAACTGGGCGTGGACGCTCTCGGCATCGGGCTGGTCATAGACCGAGTGCAGCATCGCCTTCACCGCAGGCCACAGATTCTTCGGGCAAATCCCCATCAAATTAGCGGCGTAGTGGGTACGGCACCGCTGCCAGCTGGCCCCTGGCAGGTTCGCCCGGATCGCCTCAACCAACCCAGCGTGGGCGTCCGAGGTCACCAGCTGCACGCCGTCCAGTCCGCGTGCGACGAGATCGGCGAAGAACGTGTTCCAAGCCGCCCCGGTCTCGCTGGTCGCGACCTTCACCCCGAGCACTTCACGACGCCCGTCGGCGTTGACCCCGGTGGCAACCATGGCGACCGCGTTCACGACCCGTCCACCTTCACGGACCTTCATGGTCAACGCGTCGGCTGCCACGAGGGTGAAGGGTCCCGCCTCACCCAGAGGCCGGTGACGAAACTGCTCGACCTGCTCGTCGAGGTCCGCGGCCATGCGCGAGACCTGGGACTTGGAGAGGGAATGAATGCCCAGGGTCTTCACGAGTTTGTCCATCCTGCGGGTCGAGACTCCGGCCAGGTAGCAGTCCGCCACGACGGTGATCATCGCGGTCTCTGCGCGTTTGCGGCGCTCGAGCAACCACTCTGGAAAGTAGCTCCCCTGCCGCAACTTCGGCACCGCGACGTCAACGGTGCCGACCCGGGTGTCCAGGGGTCGATGCCGGTATCCGTTTCGCTGGCTGGCCCGTTCCGGGGATGCGGTGCCGTATTCGGCGCCGCAGACGGCGCTGGCATCAGCGGACAGCAGAGCGTTGATCATGGTCTGCAGCATCGAGCGCATCAGGTCCGGTGAGGCATCGGAGAGTGCTTCGACAAGCAGGCGTTGAGGGTCGATAATTTGGGTAGCGGTCATCGCGGCGATGTCCTTTCGAGTGGGTTGTAGGAGATTCCTCGAAGGATACGTCCGGTGGCCGCACTCCATATCGGCGGGTGACCGGACGCTACACCACCTTATGGGGCACTACT
>NZ_JBQSWW010000060.1:0-1414 GCF_052377515.1 Arthrobacter sp. AOP36-C1-22
CGGTAGTGCCCACTACCGTGGTGTACGTTGCCGGCCCTTTGGGCGTGGCTCCCGAACATAAGGCGGCCACCGCGTGATTCTTGAAACGACCTACCAAAGTACGTTTCGAAAGAGAGTCCACGCGATGACCGCACCCCATATTATCGACCCAGCCCGCTTCCTGTCCGAACAACTCGAACAAGCCTCCCCGGACCTGATGCGCCAGATGCTCACCACGTTCATCAACGCCCTGATGAGCGCCGAAGCCGAGACCGTCTGCGGAGCCGAATACGGTGCCCGCTCCGAAGACCGAAACACCTCCCGCAACGGATACCGCCACCGCGACTTCGATACCCGCACCGGCACCCTGGACGTCGCCATCCCCAAGCTGCGGCAAGGCTCATACTTCCCGGACTGGCTCCTCGAGCGCCGCCGCCGCGCCGAGACCGCCCTGACCACCGTCGTGGCGACCTGCTACCTCCTGGGAGTCTCCACGCGCCGGATGGAAAAGCTCGTGGAAACCCTCGGGATCACTCGGCTGTCGAAGTCTCAGGTCTCGCTCATGGCCGCGGACCTCGACGAACAAGTCGAACAGTTCCGGACCCGGCCTCTGGATGCCGGCCCCTATGCGTTCGTGGCCGCGGACGCCCTGGTGTTGAAGGTTCGCGAAGGCGGCCGGGTGGTCAACGTTCACGCGATGATCGCCACCGGCGTCAACGCCGATGGGCACCGCGAAGTCCTCGGCATCCAGGCCTCTTCCGCCGAAGACGGGGCCGGCTGGCTCGGATTCTTCCGGGACCTGGCCGCCCGTGGGCTGACCGGGGTGAAGCTGGTGACCTCCGACGCCCATGCAGGCCTCGTCGCAGCGATCGGGGCCACCCTGCCGGGCGCTTCATGGCAACGGTGTAGGACCCACTACTCGGCAAACTTGATGTCGGCGACGCCCAAAAGCAGCTGGCCATGGGTGAAGACGTTGTTGCATTCGGTCTATGACCAGCCCGATGCCGCTAGCGTGTATTCGCAGTTCGATCGGGTCTTGGATGCCTTCGAAGACAAGCTGCCCAAGGTCGCCCAGCACCTCGAGGCCGCCCGTGATGACATCCTTGCCTTCGCCGCCTTCCCTAAAGGTTTGTGGCGCCAGGTCTGGTCCAATAATCCCCAGGAGCGATTGAACCGTGAGATCCGGCGGCGGACCGACGTCGTAGGGATCTTCCCCGACCGAGATGCGTTGATCCGTCTCGTTGGGGCCGTGTTGGCCGAACAGCACGATGAGTGGATCGAATCCCGCCGCTACCTCGGCCTTGACCTCATCCAGCAATCCCTCGCCGTTGGCACTGAGCAGAAGGAGGAAATCGATACCGATCTGGCGCTGAGCACCTAACGAACATCAAGAATCACGTGGCGTCCGACTTACACCACGCAAATGGGCTTGACC
>NZ_JBQSWW010000061.1:0-1351 GCF_052377515.1 Arthrobacter sp. AOP36-C1-22
GTGTCAAGCCCCGTGTTTGATGGAGAGTTTTCTACTTGGAATTCATCGGCTCACCCACGAGCTACGCAGCCCGTGGCATCGTGCTGAGATGATCGGCTCGGAACGCGGCGGGAGTCGCCCCACCAAGTGCTCCGTGGGGCCGGTACGTGTTGAACCAGTGCACCCACTGCGCCGTGGCGATCTCGACATCATCAATACCTTTCCAGGGACCCTTGTTCCGGATGAGTTCGGCCTTATAGAGTGAATTCAGCGCTTCAGCGAGGGCGTTATCGTATGAATCTCCTTTCGACCCGACAGACGCGACTGCGTCTTGCTCAGCCAGGGCCTCGCCATAGCGAATCGCTCGATACTGGACCCCGCGGTCCGAGTGATGCACCAGCCCAGACAGGTCGTGACCAGCACGTTTACGCTGATAGATCCCCATCTGCAAAGCGTCAAGAGCCAACTCGGTATGCAACGACCTCGAGACCTGCCAGCCGACGATCTCGCGATTGAACACGTCGGTGACGAACGCGACGTAGACCCACCCTGTGAACGTGTGCACATAGGTGATATCGGCCACCCACAGCCGGTCAGGAGCGAAGGCTTCGAAGTGCCGATCGACGAGATCGGCCGGGCAGTTCTCCCGCGGTGCTGACCTCGTAGTGTTCGGTGCCTTGGCCCTCTTGATCCCGTGTAGATCGAGGTCTCTCATCAGGCGCTCGATCGTGCAACGGGCCACATGCCCGCGACCATGCGAGTCAGGTTCGCGGTTGAGCACGATATGCATCTTCCTGGCTCCGAACGCATCGTAATTCTTCCCGTGCACAGTGCTGATCTCTTCTTTCAATACCTCGTCACGTTTCTGTCGAGCCGAGGCTGGTCGATGTTTGCGGGCATAGTAGGTACTCGGAGCGATCTTCACGCCGGCAGCACGCAGCGTGGCACAGATCGGCTCGACTCCGAGTTCGTCCTTGTGCTCGTCGATATACGAGCAGACTACTTCGAGGGGCGGTCGAGCTCCGCCGCGAAAAAAGCCGAGGCCGACTTCAGGATTTGGTTGGCCCGGCGCAGTTCCCGATTCTCCTTCTCGAGGTCCTTGATGCGCTGGGCTTCAGCGGTGGTAGTGCCGGGGCGGTCGCCGGCATCGACCTGGTCCTGATTGACCCAGGACCGCAGTGTTTCTGGGTTCACACCGAGTTGGTCGCCGATCCGGCGGAAGACGCCGCGGCGGGCACCAGGGTCAGCTTCGAGGGCGTCGAGGACCATGCGGACTGCTCGTTCGCGTAGCTCGAGGGGGTACTTCTTTTGGGGCATGACAGGGAAGTCCTTTCCGTGGCTTCACTGTCTCCATTATTCCCGGGGCGAATCA
>NZ_JBQSWW010000062.1:0-1206 GCF_052377515.1 Arthrobacter sp. AOP36-C1-22
CGTCAAGGACCGCCGCGTCGGCACCGCCGTCGGCGGTCCCGGCGATCAACGCCAACGCGATGATGTCGGCGACCTCGGTAAAGGCCGCCTCCGAGAAACCACGGGTGGCCAACGCCGGGGTCCCGATCCGTAGCCCCGACGTCACCATCGGAGGCCGCGGATCGAACGGGACCGCATTGCGGTTGACCGTGATCTCGATCTTCGCCAACAGGTCCTCGCCTTCCTGGCCATTGAGGACCGAATCCCGCAGATCCACCAACACCAGGTGCACATCCGTGCCCCCGGTCAACACGCTGATCCCGCACTCGGCGACATCTGCGGCCGTGAGGCGTTCGGCCAGGATCCTCGCCCCGGCCAACGTGCGCGCCTGGCGCTCGGCGAACTCTTCGGAGGCGGCGATCTTGAACGCCACCGCCTTGCCGGCAATGACATGCTCCAACGGCCCGCCCTGCTGACCGGGGAACACCGCGGAGTTGATCTTCTTGGCGATATCGGCCTCGTTGGTCAGGATGATCCCGCCGCGCGGGCCGGCCAACGTCTTATGCGTGGTGGAGGTGACCACATGGGCATGGGGCACCGGGGAAGGATGCAACCCGGCAGCGACCAGACCGGCGAAATGGGCCATGTCCACGAACAAGTAGGCGCCGACCTGATCGGCAATGGCCCGGAAGCGTTCGAAGTCCAGCTGACGCGGATACGCCGACCAGCCGGCCACGATCATCTTGGGCTGGTGCTCGATCGCCAACGCCTCGACCTCGTCCATATCGATCCGCAGATCCGTTTCGGACACCGAGTACGGGACGATGTTGTACAGCCGTCCGGAGAAGTTGATCTTCATCCCGTGGGTCAAGTGACCGCCATGGGCCAGGTTCAGGCCCATGACCGTGTCCCCGGGACGGATCAACGCGTGCATCACCGAGGCATTGGCCTGGGCGCCCGAATGCGGCTGGACGTTGGCGAAACCGGCCCCGAAGAGGGCCTTGACCCGCTCGATCGCCAGCGACTCGATCACGTCGACATGCTCGCAGCCGCCGTAGTACCGGCGCCCGGGGTATCCCTCGGCGTATTTATTGGTCAGCACCGAGCCCTGGGCTTCCATGACCGCCTGGGCGGTGTGGTTCTCCGAGGCGATCATTTCCAGACCGTCCTGCTGGCGGGCCAGCTCGGCATCGATCCGCGAAGCAACCTCGGGATCAAGCTCCGCCA
>NZ_JBQSWW010000063.1:0-1172 GCF_052377515.1 Arthrobacter sp. AOP36-C1-22
CCCCTCACCGGCCCGCTTCCGGGTCGTGTTCTGCACACCCCGGTGGCTGCCGTCCAACCTGTCGGTGGCAACTGGCACAGTGGGGTCATGGACGCGATCAACGAAGCAGTGTCGGTCAACGGGTGGCAACTCACCCGTCAGAGCGCCACGGCCGTTGACGGGTCCACCCGGTTCAAGGCCGCGGAAGCATTGGCCCGTTTCGCTGAAGCCGAGAAGTTCCGTGCCGCGGCCATGCTCCACGACGAGGCCCAAGAAGCGATAGATCCCCGTCTGGAAGCACTACAAAACCGGCCCGGGATGCGGATCTCGCTCCGGACCGGACGCATCGTGTCTTCCGCGGCCACCGATAGTGCCGCGATGGAAATCGCCCTGATCGCCGGGTTGTCCCCGGGCCAGGGACATCGGGTGTTGGATCAGGCCGAGACCCTGGTGATGGATACCCCCGAAGTCCTGGAGTCGTTGGCGTTGGGGCGTATCGGGGCCAGTCATGTCCAACGGATCCTGGAACATACCCACCACATCACCGCCGAACCACCGGCCTTGCCGGCCCGGGATGCGGACGAGGCCCGCAAGGAGGAGTTCGAACGCGACGTCGCCGCCGCAGCGGCCCGGGCCCGGGCCGATCGGCGGGACTTCGGGGCCGATATGTTGGCCATCGCTGCGGGGAAGTCGCCTACGCAATTGCGGGCCCGGGGCCGGCAGGTCCTGGAGAAGTATTACGGGTTTTCCTTCACCAAACGCTCCCGGACCGAGTTGCGGGACCGCCGGATCGAGCTGGAACAGGCCCGTGACGGGATGACGTGGTTCTCGGGGTATCTACCCACGGCTAGTTGCCAGGCGATCTTCGCGAAGGTCGATGCCATGGCCCGGCTGCTGAAGACCGACCCCGAAACGGCGGCCGCGGTCAGCCAGGCAGCAGCCCACGCCGCCGGGAACACCGGCCCCGGTCATGACATTGAGGAAGTGGCCCCGGGCCGTGTTGGGGAGCTACTTGGCCAGGGTGCTGCTGATCCGGCGCCGGGGGCCGGGGCCGGTGATGATGCCGGACAGTTTCGTACCTTGGATCAGTTGCGGGCCGATGTCTTCACCGACATGATGCTCAACGGTCCCCGGGGCCAGGGGTTGGAGACGGTGGACGCGCAGGTCTTCGTGACGATTCCGGCGACCATGCT
>NZ_JBQSWW010000064.1:0-1170 GCF_052377515.1 Arthrobacter sp. AOP36-C1-22
GCTGCATTGTGTCTCTTTCCCTCGGCTCGTTTTCGCTGGTAGTAGGCCATGGAGATCGGATCGTGGCAGCTGGCGACCCAAGCCGATCGGAACAGGGCGTTCTTCAACGCTTTGTTGCCCGATCGGGATGGGTGTTCACCATGGATCGAGGTGCCTGAGTATCTTGATGTCGGAGCGATCCCCGCGTAGGCCGCCAGATGAGCTGCGTCCTTGAATCCATGGCCGTCTCCAATGGCCAGGAGCACGGCTGCAGCGGTCTTGATGCCGACTCCTGGCATGGAGATCAAGACCGTGGAAAGAGGGAAGTCATCGACCAGCTTCTCCACTTCGGTGGCCAGGATCGCCCGCTGGGTTTTGAGTTCCTTGATCTGGGCCGCCAC
Organism: Arthrobacter sp. AOP36-C1-22; assembly: GCF_052377515.1. Classification (NCBI taxonomy): domain Bacteria; kingdom Bacillati; phylum Actinomycetota; class Actinomycetes; order Micrococcales; family Micrococcaceae; genus Arthrobacter; species Arthrobacter sp. AOP36-C1-22. Next base: position 381 of record NZ_JBQSWW010000064.1, read on the forward strand.
CCTCGGGACGACGATTTCGACCGCAGCCGTGCCGGCCACGGTCACCGTCTGCTCTGACAGGGCAGTGAAAATCTCTCCGACCAGTACGGAAGGATCCTTGCGGGAATGGTTCCGGGCGAATCGCAACACGTTCCCTTTACCCGCGGCGCGCAGCCCGGTGGGTCCGCCGTAGTGGATGAACAGCTCCAACACGAGCGGACGGGTGATCCTCGTTTCGGGGAAAACCCGCTCCAATGCAGGGAAGATCTGCAGCAGCAGGCCACGGAGCCGGTTGATGGCCCGGGTGCATTCATGAGTCAGGTCGGCATCAAAGCCGGCCAGGACCTTCAACGCCGAGAGGACCTCGCTGTCCCGGTCCACTTGGCGCAGGGTATGGGGCATTGAGCGGGCGGTATCGGCGATGATGAACGCGTCCCGGGCATCTGTTTTGGCCATGCCCGGGTATAGGTCCGCGGCTTTTCGCATTGCGAGTCCGGGGAGGTAGGCGACTTCGCAGCCCGCGTCGCGGGCTACCGCGATGGGCAGGGCGCCGATGGTGTTGGGTTGGTCAACGATGACCAGTACGGGCCCATGGGCCTGCAACCGGGTGAAGACCTCTCGTAGTTTCGCCTCGTCCTGGGGCAGGGGGTGGTCGAAGATCCGGCCACCGTCCCGGTCCAGGGCTGTTGCGTGGTGACCCGATTTACCGACGTCGAGTCCGCAGAACACGGCGATTTCGTTGTTCATGGTGGCGCTCCTTTTGCACCGTGCGGTTGGCCGCTAGTCACGACACTCGATGCCACACCCACGT
>NZ_JBQSWW010000065.1:0-1090 GCF_052377515.1 Arthrobacter sp. AOP36-C1-22
TGTACTCGGCCATCAGGTTGGTGACAGGCGGCTGGTCGGGGGTTTGCCTCCGAGTGCGGTGTGGCGTCGGACAGTGTTGTAGACCTCGAGCCATGGGGCAAGGGCAGCGCTACGGTCGGCGTTGGTGGTGAACACCTGGCGGTAGGCCCATTCGGTGGCCAGGGTTCGGTTGAACCGCTCGACCTTGCCGTTCTGCCATGGGCAGTGCGGTTTGATGAACTTGTGCTTCGCGCCCAGATCGCTGATGGCGGTAGCGAAGTCTTCTGAGCGGCGGTACGACCAGTGGTTGTCGGTGATCACCCGCTCGATCTGGGCGATGCCATGGACATCAAAGAACACCGCTGCACGTCGCAAGAACCCCGCACAGGTGGTGCCCTTTTCGTCACCGAGGATCTCGGAGTACGCCAACCGGGAGTGGTCGTCGACCATCGAGTGCACGTAGTCATAGCCGATCCGGGCCTTCTTCTTCGCCGCGGTTGACCCCATCTGGCGGCCATGGGCTTTCCACCCACCGCCGTCAGGGATCTTGCCGATCTTCTTCACATCGACATGGACCAGCTCACCGGGCCGGTCGCGTTCGTAGCGCACCGCTGTGGTCTTCGAGGCCCGGATCACCTCACCGGTCAACGGGTCACACTCGCGTAGATAGGGGACCGCGTGGCGGCGCAGCACCCGCGAGACTGTGCGAGCTGGGATGTTGAGGTCAGCGCCGATCCAGTCCTGGCCGTGTCGTTGCTCGTGGCGCAGCGCCACGATTCTTTCCTCAACCTCGACCGAGGTCTGGCGTGGACTGTGGTGCGGGCGCGAGGACCGATCGAGAAGGCCCGCAGAACCCTCACTACGGAACCGATTGATCCATCGGTGCGCGCACTGACGAGACACACCCTGGGCTCGCGCAGCATGCGCGACTGCCCACCCCTGGACACAGACCCGCTCTACGAGCAATTGCCGGCCACGCAAGTTCAGCCGGGCATTACGGTGGGACATGAAGACCTCCGGACGGTTGGCGACTTAGACATCACCCACCGCACCCGGAGGTCTTCGCTACGTCAAGAGCCCGGGACCGTCACCAACCTCCCGGCCGAGTACA
>NZ_JBQSWW010000066.1:0-922 GCF_052377515.1 Arthrobacter sp. AOP36-C1-22
CTTCACAAACAGGAGGCCTTCATGTCCCACGCTAATGCAGCCCTGACCCCCAAAGCACGTCTGAGAATCGCCAAGCTCATCGTTGACCAGCAGTGGAGCGTCTCCACCGCAGCGAAAATGTTCATGGTCTCCTGGCCCACCGCCAAACGCTGGGCCGACCGCTACCGAGCCCACGGCGCGGCCGGGATGGCCGACAAGCCCAGCAGACCCCGGACAAGTCCTGCACGCACCCCGCAGGCAGCGGTCAAACAAATCGTGGCACTGCGCTGGCGCAAGCGCTTGGGGCCCGTCCAGATCGCCTACCGGCTGGGCCTGGCTGCCTCGACGGTGCACGCAGTGCTGGTACGTTGCCGGATCAACAGGCTGCGCTATATCGACCGGGTCACCGGTGAGAAAATCCGCCGCTATGAGCACCCCTATCCGGGATCGATGATCCACGTGGACGTCACCAAATTCGGCAATATTCCCGACGGCGGCGGGCACCGGTTCGTGGGCCGGCAGGCCGGAGACAAGAACCGTGCAGCAACCCCGGACAAGCCCCGCAATGCGAACCACAACCCGAAAATGGGAACCGCCTTCGTGCACACGGTCATCGATGATCACTCGCGTATCGCCTATGCCGAGATTCATGATGATGAGAAGTCGGTAACGGCCATCGCGGTACTGGAACGGGCCGTGGCGTGGTTCGCTGCCCGTGACGTCGTCGTGGAGCGCGTGCTATCTGATAATGGGTCCGCCTACCGCTCGCATGCCTGGCGTGACGCCTGCGCCGAGCTGGCCATCACGCCCAAGCGGACCCGCCCTTACCGGCCCCAGACCAATGGGAAAATCGAGCGGTTCCATCGGACCCTGAACGACGGTTGGGCCTACGCCAGGTTCTATGGCAGCGAGGCCACCCGCCGCGAAGCACTGCCGGATTGGA
>NZ_JBQSWW010000067.1:0-712 GCF_052377515.1 Arthrobacter sp. AOP36-C1-22
ATCCCTCGGCGGAATGACGCCGTTCAGACACTGGGATCGCTGGATTGCAGAGAACCAATTAGCTATCGCATAGCCGCTGGACTGCTAACGGGGACCCAACCAGTCTTTCTGCTCGCCAATCCAGAACGCCTCAAGTTGTTGGCATGCTGCTTTGCGCACTCTAGCGAAGGCCACACTTCGGGCGTCGTGATTGTCCAGAAGCGTCACTAGCCGATCGATGTTCGGGAGGGTGAAGGAATTTTGATTCAAGTGCTCTGGTAGATGAGCAGGCTCGTGTAGGGATTTCAGCTTGGCATCGAGCAACTCGCGCACGGTTGTGAGATCTTGAGTGATTTCGTCAGTTCGCTCCTGGAGAGCCTGAAGTAGTGACTTGTATTCCTTTCGGAACTCGGGATACAGAAGTCCGGGGTCTGGAAAGTAGGTGCTCTGCTCAAGAAGCAACGTTGTGATTTCTTCGACTTTTTCGATAGCTTCCCGAAGCTCATCCTGCAGTTCCGTTGTACTTTCATCGAAGTGCCTGTTCAGTGTCTCGAGCCGGTCATGATTGAGATCGTTGGCGCAGAAAAGACAAGTCCTTCGGTTCCCGTGAAGTGAAAGACCTTTCTGCACCCAGTCGGAGTGCTCTGGATGTGTGATCAGAGAATTAATCAACGTGGCTGTTGGGATCCGTGCCAGTATTTCCGCAATGTCTTCTGTACTTAGCACTTCTAGG
>NZ_JBQSWW010000068.1:0-568 GCF_052377515.1 Arthrobacter sp. AOP36-C1-22
TGTTCTGGTTCTTCGGCCACCCCGAGGTCTACATCATTGCGCTGCCGTTCTTCGGCATCGTCTCGGAGATCTTCCCGGTCTTTTCCCGCAAGCCGATCTTCGGCTATAAGGGCCTGATCTTCGCGACGATCTCGATCGCCGCGCTCTCGATCTCGGTGTGGGCGCACCACATGTACGCCACCGGCTCCGTGGCCCTGCCGTTCTTTGGATTCATGACCATGCTGATCGCGGTGCCCACCGGGGTGAAGTTCTTCAACTGGATCGGCACGATGTGGCGAGGATCCATCACCTTCGAGACACCCATGCTCTGGAGCATCGGGTTCCTGGTGACCTTCCTCTTCGGCGGACTGACCGGCATCATCCTCTCGGCACCCACGCTGGACATCCACGTTTCGGATACCTACTTCGTGGTCGCCCACTTCCACTACGTGGTCTTCGGGACCGTCGTGTTCGCCATGTTCGCCGGCTTCTACTTCTGGTGGCCCAAATGGACCGGCCGGATGCTCAACGAACGGCTGGGCAAGATCCACTTCTGGATGTTGTTCTTCGGGTTCCACGGCACGTTCCT
>NZ_JBQSWW010000069.1:0-535 GCF_052377515.1 Arthrobacter sp. AOP36-C1-22
GCGGTAGGACACGAACTGGCCGGAGGTGAGCTCGGCATTTATCGCGGACGCCTCGCGTTTGGTTTTGCCCGGGATGTAGCTGGTGATCTTCATCCCGTGGGCTTCCAGCACGGATTTCATGTGTTTGATCGCTGCCGGGCCGTCATCAGTGGGGCTCGAGATCACCATCAGCAGCAGTTGATGTGGACCGTCGTCGGCGCCGCAGGGTTTGGGCGAAAACGGGTCGCGGTCATCGGGGGAGAAGGGATCGCCATCGAGGTAGGTCCAGTCGCCTCCGGCTTCGTCGGTGATCTGGGTGATTTCGGTGTAGAAGTCTTCGCGGATGGATGAGGCATCCCGCTGGTCCGAGGCCACGGAGGATGCTGTGGCGTTGGTGGGGGACTCGTCCTGACCGGGTATGCAAGCGGTCAGGGCGAGTACGCACGCCAAGCCCAGGGCTACGGTGGCCGAGGTGGTTCGAAGGGAAGGCGTCATGGGCGAGGGGATCCTTCGCGGTGGGGTGCTGATCAGTTGAGGTCTTGGAGCATCGTTGGAT
>NZ_JBQSWW010000070.1:0-533 GCF_052377515.1 Arthrobacter sp. AOP36-C1-22
GTCCCTTGGCGGAATGACGCCGTTCAGACACTGGGATCGCTGGGTTGCAGAGAACCAATTAGCTATCGCATAGCCGCTGGGCTGCTAACGGGGACCCAACCACGGCCGCCCAGATGCGAAATGGTTGCCGTGATAGCAGGAAGAGGAGCAGCAAGCTCGCGAGTCCGACTCCGACCGGCATTGCGAGACTCTTGCTGAGGATCACGACAAGAAATATCGGCAGTACCGCACCATATTTGGCGAGGGGATTAACCTGTTCAAGTGCGGTGATCATGACACTGGCGGTTCTAATAGTTGGGGTTTGACCGGGTGTGCTTGTCCGTTTCGGATCAGGTTGATGGCGTCAGCGCACTGTACGAGGAGTACTGGGTCGTGGGTGCTCACCACGACCGTCGCACCCGAATCTGCTGCGGCACGGATCTCGCTGAGAAGTAATGTGAGGTTGTTGGGGTCTTGGCCGTAGCTGGGTTCGTCGAGCAACAGTAGTTCCGGGCGTCCAGCAAAGGCGATTGCGACCGAGAGTCGACGCTTTT
>NZ_JBQSWW010000071.1:0-431 GCF_052377515.1 Arthrobacter sp. AOP36-C1-22
TTGCTCGAGGTCGAACAACGCGCCGGGGGCACGATCCTGGTCACGAGTCTGTTCGGAACCAGGCGGGTTGGCTACCCGGCAGCTCCCTGGGCCTTGGCGGATCCCTGGCAGAGCTCCCGAACCACCGGTGGGGTGGCGGCGCCGCCTGCGGATCCTGAAGCGGTGATCCCCACGGTCTCACCGCCAGCGGTCATCGCGCCGAAGGCCTTCACGATCGAGTCGAGCAAGATCGAGTACGAGTACGAGAAGTATCAGGACCTGCAGATCTGTTTATGGGGTCGGGTCCAAGACGTGCCGGATCCTTCCTCCCCGTGTCCCGAACGGGGCCGTTACGCGATGACCACCCACGCCCACGCGGCCAGGAAGCGGCGTTTGAAGCGTAATGCCGGTGCTTACGGGCCACCGGCGATCCATCGGCCCGATGACCGGGA
>NZ_JBQSWW010000072.1:0-393 GCF_052377515.1 Arthrobacter sp. AOP36-C1-22
GACCTCCTGCGGCCGGCATATTAGGTTCTTTAACGTTATCGATGAGTACAGCCGCACGGCCCTGGCGATCATTCCTCGTCGGTCGTTTACCGCCACGGATGTGGTCGCCGCTCTGGAGGACATCATCGCTGAAACCGGCATCACTCCGGCTTACGTCCGGTCCGATAACGGGCCGGAGTTCACCGCTGCTGCTCTGATCAACTGGTGCGCCACGGCCGGAGTCAATACGGCGTTTATCGATCCAGGATCGCCGTGGCAGAACGGGTTCGCTGAATCATTCAATGCCCAATTCAGGAGGGAACAACTCACCGGAGAAATCATGGACACAATGGCCGAGGCAAAGTACTTGGCCGACGAGTGGAAAGACATCTACAATCATGAACGTCCTCATGG
>NZ_JBQSWW010000073.1:0-285 GCF_052377515.1 Arthrobacter sp. AOP36-C1-22
CACTCAGCAGCCCGGTTGATGGTCGCGGCGAAGACCTGGTGGCGGGTGATCACCGATCCCTTGACCGGGGCGGTGGTGAAGTTCGGCCAGAACAGATACCGGCCTACCGCGGCCCAGCGGGCGATCCTGCAATTCAGGGACGGGTCCTGCACCACCCCGGGATGCACCGGGCCCGGTAGGACCTGCGAGATCGATCATACGAGGGAGTGGCAACATGGTGGAGGGACGGATATCGCGAACCTGCGCCTGGGATGCAAGCGGTGTCACCGGTTGAAGTCGCTGGGA
>NZ_JBQSWW010000074.1:0-285 GCF_052377515.1 Arthrobacter sp. AOP36-C1-22
TACTCAGCGGCCCGGTTGATGGTCGCGGCGAAGACCTGGTGGCGGGTGATCACCGATCCCTTGACCGGGGCGGTGGTGAAGTTCGGCCAGAACAGGTATCGGCCTACCGCGGCCCAGCGGGCGATCCTGCAATTCAGGGACGGGTCCTGCACCACCCCGGGATGCACCGGGCCCGGTAGGACCTGCGAGATCGACCACACGAGGGAGTGGCAACACGGTGGAGGGACGGATATCGCGAACCTGCGCTTGGGGTGCAAGCGGTGTCACCGGTTGAAGTCGCTGGGG